>NZ_VLSR01000030.1:0-12110 GCF_007558235.1 Acinetobacter sp. RF15B
GCTGGCGACCATAGCAAGAGTGAACCACCTGATCCCTTCCCGAACTCAGAAGTGAAACCTCTTTGCGCTGATGGTAGTGTGGGGTTACCCATGTGAGAGTAAGTCATCGCCAGCTCATTATTCAAAATCCCCCTGCTAAAAAGCAGGGGGATTTCTTTTTTATAAAAAGAAAAGAAATAAAATAAAAATCAATCTGCCTGGTCTTTTAACTAACGTTCTCGCTGCTCTTTTTTATTTTCAGTGTTAAGTTAAAAGCCAAGATAAAAACTAAAAGAGGGAATATAAAATGTCGGTACAGGTTTACAGAAAATGTCTGATCAGTTGCTGTGCTTTAGTATTGGTAGGCTGTCATGCAGAGAATCCTTCACTTTCAGACAGAGCTACTGATTCTGCTACCGTAAGGTCCAATGCTGCTCAATCTGCTCATCCCATTACGGTTTTCCAGTCCTACACAGTCGAAAAAATTGTGGAGTTTAATGAACCTTGGGCCTTGGTTGAATTGCCCGATCAGCGTTTATTGATCACTGAAAAAGCAGGACAATTAAAGCTGTTTAATCCAAAAAATCGTAACAGCCAAACGATTCAAGATCTTCCCAAGGTCGCTTATGGTGGACAAGGTGGTTTGGGCGATGTTGCCTTGCATCCTGATTTTGCCAAGAACCAGTGGATATATCTCAGTTATGCCGAGCGCGGACAGGGCGGATATGGTGCAGTGGTGATTCGTGGCCGGCTGGATTTAAATCAAAACCGGCTGACAGAAGTAAAGCGTATCTGGACTCAAGTACCTAAATTTAAAGGACAGGGGCATTATGCGCACCGTCTGTTATTCGGATCGGATGGTAAACTCTGGATCAGTTCTGGTGAGCGCCAGCAATTCAATCCTGCACAGGATATGCAATCCAATGCTGGCAAAATAATTCGCCTGAATGATGATGGATCTATCCCTAAAGATAATCCATTTATGGGGCAGGGAACGATTGCACAACAAATCTGGAGCTTGGGGCATCGTAATCCTTTAGGTATGGCGTTTGACCCACGAGGGCAACTCTGGGTGATTGAAATGGGACCTAAGGGGGGAGATGAGCTGAATAAAGTGATCAAAGGTAAAAACTACGGTTATCCTCTGGTCTCGAATGGTGACCATTATAATGGCAAGCCGATCCCTGATCACCATACCCGTCCGGAATTTGAAGCCCCTGTGCTGGACTGGACCCCTGTAATTTCTCCTTCAGATCTGCTGTTTTATACAGGCAATAGGTTTCCAGCCTGGAAAAATAAAGCCATTATTAGTGGTTTGTCTTCTAAAGCCATTATTGTGGTAGATACTGCACAGTCTCCAGTGAAGGAAGTCCAACGTCTGGATATGAAACAGCGTATACGCGGTGTTATTCAGGCCAAGGCAGGTCATTTGTGGGTAATTGAAGATGGTCAGCAAGCGGGCCTGCTCAAGATGAAAACACCTTAATTTTTTTAAAACTAATGATATTTTCGATATTTAAGTCTCAGCTATCTGCTTCACCACTCAACTTATTCCTGTTGAAGGCGAAAATACTTCTACTCTCAAGATCAAAGAAAAAGGCCCTTACTGCTGTTAGGGCCTTTTCAGATTTTGAAGGATCACTGCTGTGATACTGCATAGCCTTTTACTAGTGCTATTTTTATTGTTATTGCAAGACGCCCTGTCTTGGTAGGTTCTCAATATAAGTCTCTGCTAGATACTGCAGTTGTGGTAGGTCAGAACAGAGTTCGGCGTCGACCATTCACTTAAGCACTGACATATTGAATCAGCTTATCCAGTGCAGATTTCAGGTTTTTAGTATCAAACTGATTGCCCTGGAAAGAATAATCCTTATTTCGGTTGAAGATGTCACGGATTTCGATCACAGCATTGGTATCTATCATGCCGAGCTGGGTGGCCACTTGGCGAATCTGGTCAATCGATCGTGAACCATTGGTGGCACCATAACTCACGTAGGCAGCAGGTTTGCCTTGCCATTCTTTAGCGAGATAATCCAGTGCATTTTTCAGGGCAGGGCTATAACCATGATTATATTCCGGACTAATAAAAATAAAGGCATCAGCAAGTGCAATCTTATCGGCCCAATCCTGCTGTTTAGGCTGGTCATAAATTCCGGTCAAAGGCAGATTGGCACCAGCAAACAGAGGTAAATCCCATTCTTTTAGATCGACAATTTCAGCTTCTACCGTGCTAAACCCTTGGCTTTTAATTTCCTCTAAGGCCCAGTGAGCGACTTTAATGGCGGTACGGCTTTCACGAATGCTGCCCACAATAATATAGATTTTCATGGTTTTTCCTTTTCTTATGAGGAGAGAGTGCCACCCTAATCGATTTTACCAAGATGCAGTAGCAGAAGTTTGTATGGATTTTAAAAAAAGCTCCTTCAGGAGCTTTTTTTAAATATTAGAGAAGGAGGGGAGGTTTACATCAATTTGACACCCTGCTGGCCTGCAGGTGTGACCTTGAATATTTCCACTTCAAACGTAATATTTTTGCCGGCCAGTGGATGATTGAAATCCACCTCGGTAATATCATCATTGACCGATTTTACTACACCGTACAGGGTAGTTTTAGCCTTGTCTTCAAACTCGATCATATGGCCTTCGATTGGACGTTCGCCAAACTTGACGGTATCGAATTTTTGTACATTTTCCGGGTTCCATGGACCAAAAGCATCTTCTGGGGGCAGACTGACCGTACGGCGGTCACCGGCACGCAGACCAAACAAGGCCTTTTCAAAGCCCGGTAACAGGTTGCCATCTCCAATCGTTAGGCTTACCGGTGCTTCACGGCTGCGGGTATTGTCAATTTCTACGCCATTTTCAATAGCGACCGAAAAATGAAGCTCGACTTTAGAGCCGTCTTCAACACGAGTTTCCTCGTTAGGATGAATAAAATCAGTCATGTTGCGCCTGTGCACGTTGAATTCGGTGTTTTTCCAGGAAAAACGTATCGATCAGCATCAGAATCGTGCCCAAAGTAATGGCACTATCTGCAATATTAAAAGCAGGGAAATGGCTATTTTGGTAATACACGTGAATAAAATCGACCACATAACCCAAATAGATACGATCAATTAGATTCCCGATGGCACCGCCTAGAATCAGGGCAATAGCCAAGGGTAATACCTTCATGTGTTTAGGCATACGCATCAGCCAGAACACGAAAATGATAGACACCAAAGCTGCCAGTGAAGTAAAGAAATAACGTTGCCAACCACCTGCATCGGACAGAAAACTAAAGGCAGCGCCATAGTTATGCAGCAATGTCCAGTTTAAAAAGGGCAGCACCGGAATCGGATCTGCGTAATTTAGATGCGTAACGGCAATCCATTTAGTCCATTGATCCAGAATAATGGCCAGAATTGCCAGTCCGATCCACCACAAATTGTGCGGATAGAACTGGAATAAGCCCTTTTTATGCTGTGGATTAGGCATATTTTCTCTCTTCGCCTTGGCCTGTTGGAAGGTTAATAATACAACGACCACAGAGACCTGGATGTGACGCATGGGTATTCACATCAGGCAGTACATGCCAGCAGCGTACACATTTTTCTCCATCGGCAGCTGAAACTTTTACATTCAGCCCTGCCAGATCAGAAGCTTCGCCCTGTGCAGCATCAAAGTCGTTGACGATCACTTGTGAGGTAATCAGAACAAAACGCAGTTCATCATCCAGTTTATCCAGGACCGCTTTCAGTTCATCATTGGCCCACAGCTCAACTTTGGCCGACAGGTTTGAACCTACGGTTTTCGCGCCGCGTGCAGCTTCAATAAACTTGTTCACCGCAGATTTTACTGAAATCAGGGTCTGCCATTCTGCTTCTGTTATCAGGTTCGCAGTTGATGCCACTGGAATCTTATACCATTCTGCTGTAAACACGTATTTTTCTGCCTGCTCTGGAATCAGAGGCCACGCCTCTTGCGCAGTAAAGCTTAAGATCGGTGCCATCCAGCGTACAAAGGCTTGGACCAGATGATACAACGCAGTTTGCGCCGAATGACGGGCCTGTGAATCGGCTTTGGTGGTGTACTGACGATCTTTGATGATGTCGAGATAGAAACCACCCAAGTCATTGATACAGAAGTTAGTCAATGCACTGGTCACGATATGGAAATTCATATCTTCATAGGCTTGCTGAATAGTTTTTTGCACGTCCGTCGCACGTTGCAGAATGTATTGATCCAGCGCGATCAATTGATCAACTGGCAAGACATCTGTTGACGGTTGAAAGCCATTCAGGTTGGCTAATAAGAAACGCAGGGTGTTACGGATACGGCGGTAACCATCCGATGCACGGCTAAAGATTTCTTTACCGGCAGTCATTTCATAACGGTAGTCGGCAGAGGCGATCCAGAAACGTAAACCGTCTGCACCCATATCTTTAATGATGTCTTGCGGGGTAATAATGTTGCCCAAAGATTTGGACATCTTGCGGCCTTTCTCATCAACTACGAAACCATGCGTCAACAAACCTTTGTAGGGTGCACGTTCATTGATGGCAATCGAGGTCAGCAATGAAGACTGGAACCAGCCACGATGCTGGTCTGAACCTTCCAGATACAAGTCAGCAGGATCAGTCAGTTCTTCGCGTTCACGTAGCACGGCAAAGTGCGTTGTACCAGAATCGAACCACACGTCTAGGGTATCGCGGACCGCATTGTAGTGTTCTGCATCGGCGCCGATGAATTCAGAAGCATCCCGGTTATACCAGCCATCAATGCCTTCTTTTTCAATCAGTTGAGCCACTTCTTCAATCAGCTCAGGCGTACGTGGATGCAGTTCATTGGTGTCTTTATGCACGAAGAATGGAATTGGCACGCCCCAGGTACGCTGACGTGAAATACACCAGTCTGGACGGCCTTCAATCATTGCTTCAATCCGGTTCTTACCCCAGTCCGGCACGAAACTGATTTCATTTTCAATTGCATTCAATGCTTTTGAGCGCAAGCCTTTGGCATCCATGCTGATAAACCATTGCGGTGTGGCACGGAAGATAATTGGGGTTTTATGACGCCAGCAGTGCGGGTAGCTGTGTTTGATCGGCACATGGGCCCACAGTTGCTGGCTCTCAGCAAGGGCAGCAATAATTTTTGGGTTGGCCTTATAAATGTGTTCACCCGCAAAAATAGGTGAAGTAGGTAAATACACACCATTGCCGCCCACCGGGTTATCCACTTTCAGGTTGTATTGCAAGCCGACTTTATAGTCGTCGACACCGTGGCCAGGCGCAGTATGTACTGCACCGGTACCGCTGGTGGCAATCACGTGTTCACCTAAAATAACCGGTACTTGGCGTTCGGCAATTAAAGGATGCTGTAATTGCAGGTTTTCCAGTTTTGCACCGGCAAAGTCTGCCAGAACTTCGACTGTACCAAAGCCATAACGTTCTGTTGCAGATTCCACCAAGTCTTTTGCCAGAATGAAGTTTTGATCTGCTTTTTCTTCGCCGCGGGCTTTGACCAGTTGATATTCAATTTCGGCATGCACTGCCACCGCCTGGTTGGCCGGCAGTGTCCAAGGTGTGGTGGTCCAGATGACGATATCAGTTGTGTCAGCAACTTCAATGCCTAAACGTGCAGACAAATCCGCTAAATCCACTACCGTAAAACCGACATCAATGGCGTCAGATTTTTTATCTTCGTATTCAACTTCAGCTTCAGCCAATGCTGAGCCGCAGTCCAGACACCAGTTCACCGGTTTCAGACCCGGTTCGATGTGACCGGCTTTGGCAATCGCACCGAGTGAACGAACAATATCGGCTTCCTGCTTGAAGTTCATGGTCAGGTACGGGTTGTCCCAGTCACCAAACACGCCCATACGGATAAAGTCTTTTTTCTGTAATTCGACCTGGGTATACGCATATTCACGGCAGTGTTTACGGAAGGTTGCCGCATCAACTTTGACGCCGACTTTCCCGACTTTTTCTTCGACTTTAAGTTCAATCGGCAGGCCGTGACAGTCCCAGCCCGGTACATACGGTGCATCAAAGCCGTCCATTACACGGCTTTTAACGATAATATCCTTCAGGACCTTGTTGACCGCATGGCCCAAGTGAATTTGGCCATTGGCATAAGGAGGGCCATCATGAAGCACATATTTTTTCTTGCCAATACGCGACGCACGAATCTGCTGATAAATGTTGTCGGCATACCACTCTTCTAACCATTTCGCTTCACGTACTGCCAGATTTGCCTTCATTGCAAAGTCAGTACCTGGGAGGTTTAGCGTGGCTTTATAATCCACTGCATTTTCAGGAGTTTGCTTATCGCTCATGCAAGTTGTCTTCCAATTTAATCCGTTGTTTTAACAGACACGTTTTACAATAAAAATATGAGATATTAAAAGGAAAATGTGGGGTGATTTCGACGAAACTCAAGCAGTTTCTCGACATCATCATCAATTCCAGCTTTTAGGGCTTCAAGCGAAGGATAATTCTTTTCGCCATGTAAATAGGTTAAGAATGTCACCCGCATTAACAGGCCATACAGATTAGCAGAAACATCAGGGAAATGTACTTCTAATCGCCATTCCGGATCTGCTTGCTGGATGGCCGGACGGGTGCCGACATGACCTGCGCCAAACAGAGCTGTCGGGTTATAGCCGGTAATACCGGTTTTGCTGGCATCTGCTGCCTGGACTCTGGCTTTCAGGGATTCCGTTTCACACACCACCTCCACCCCATAAATACCATGCAGACACGGTTTATGCCGACTCAGGCGGACATTAATCGTCGGAAAATCAATGGTACGGCCGATTTGATCGCCATATTGCACCCGTCCGCTAATACTATAGGGACGTCCCAAGAGTTTGGCTGCCTGTGCCAGATCGCCAGCTTGTAGTGTTTGACGGATGCGGGTGGAACTAACGCGTTCACCATCCAGCACGACGGTATCGAGATTGCTTACCTCAAAACCAAATTCACGTAAAAACTCACTATTACCTTGACGGTTTTTACCAAAATGGAAATCATCACCTAAGACCAGATGATCGGCATTGAGTTTGTCTTTTAAAATCGTGGCAAATTCTTCTGCACTCAGGCTGCGAAAGCGTTCATCGAATTTCGCCACCGCAATATAGTCGACCCCAAGCTCAGTCAGATACTCAACCTTTTCACGTAAGGAGGAAATACGCGGTGGAGCCTCATAACCTTTAAAAAATTCAAGAGGTTGTGGCTCAAAAATCATTACCACTGTTTTAAGCTGGTGCTGTTCTGCGACAGCTTTGAGCTGCCTGATCATGACCTGATGCCCCAAATGCACGCCGTCAAAATTACCAATGGTCACGGCAGTTTTGGCTAATTCAGTTCGAGGCGTTAAGGCATTAAGACGGAGCAGCTTCATGGGCAAATCAGGTGCTTAAAATGTGAAGAGGCTATATATTGCCATAATCTTTAGCTTTCGTCTTGTTGTGTTTTTAGGCAAAGTTTTTCGTTAAAATTCTTTTGAAATAAGTTAAATCGCTGTATTTCAACAATCCACTCCATTTTTCTTAGAACGGATGATGCTGAAAATAATCTCAAGGCCCACATATAGCCCTTCAAATATCACGCTTGCTTCAACCGATAGCATCAGCGATTAACCGGATTTTTATTTTGAACTGTTGAACACTCTAGACAGAATATTACGCTTACAGGTATGACGCCGGCCTGAGAGTAAGTCTGCTTTACCGAGGTCCAGATGTGATGGCTGAACATTGCATTAAAAGAGGAACAGGAATCACACATTTTGGTCTCCTCAAGCGATCATTCATCTCACCTGACCCAAATTAAAAAATGGTCTGGATAAGGCGCAGCTTTTTTATTTGCAGCGTTAAAGTATTTACTTTTTAATAGCGGCCATCTATAGAAACTGAAATTGAGTATTTTATGTCCGAGCATGCATTGGTTATGGCCTTGCCAAGCGAATCCAAGGGTTTGTTTGAGGCAGAAGGAATTGAGGTGCATTACAGCGGTATTGGTAAGGTCAATGCGGCATTTAAAGCTTTTGAAGTGATTCAGACAACCGGCTGCAAGACTTTAATCAATTTGGGGACAGCGGGCAGTTCCCATTTTGATGCCCATGAACTGGTGGAAGTCAGCCACTTTGTACAGCGCGATATGGATGTATCGCCACTCGGGTTTGAAGTGGGCATTACCCCCATAGATCAGCACTTTCCAGGTGCAATCAAGCTGGCACCTTTTTTCACCGATTTACCGCAGGGCATTTGCGGAACCGGAGACAGCTTTGCAACAGGACAGCCCAAAGTTGCCTGTCAACTGGTCGATATGGAAGGCTATGCCTTGGCCAAAGTATGCAAGAAACTGGACGTACGCCTGATTTCGGTGAAATACATTACTGATGGCGCCAATGACACAGCACCGCTCGACTGGGAAGAGAACTTATTGCTCGGTGCTCAAAAGTTATTATCTTTATATCAAAAAATCAAATAAACGGCAGGTCGGCGACCATAATTATTATGGTCGTATGCCAATCAATTCAAGCCCTGACAATCAGGCTTCATTACGGGGAATTACGCCATAGAGCATCATGTGGACAGTATGCTGGACCACACGCTGGTGCATGCTACGATTCCGCAGGGTTTTGCCTGTGATCATTTCCATCTGGGTGGCAAAATCAGCATAGTTTTGTGTCAAGGCCCAAATGTTCAAAATCAGTAATTCAGGATCAATATCTTTAGAAATTTTGCCCTGTTCCTGCCAGTTTGAAATGACTTTGGCTTTGCGCTTGACCAGTTTTTTTAGCGGCCCTTTCAGAATTTCCAGAATATGCGGCGCTCCCTGAATGACTTCCAAAGCAAATAAGCGCGATGCTTTGGGTTGAGTACGCGATACCTCAATTTTTTGCATCAAATAATTGGTGATCGCTTCTTCTGGCTCCAGATCAGCCTCCAGCATTTGCAGGGGTGCGAGCCATTTTTGTAAAACTGTAGTTAACACCTCAACATACAGTGCTTCTTTATTTTCATAATAGTAGAAAATATTCGACTTATGCATTTCCGCAATTTGTGCGATTTCATCCAGACTTGCGCCATTGAAACCATATAAGGAAAAGACATCGAGTGCAGCATTCAGCAGCTGGTTGCGTTTTTGAGTACTCTTTTTTTGTTCCATCAGTAATATTAAAACAATTAAAAAGGGGGATTTTTCATTGTACGTCAAATCATCAGATTTGTGCATCAACTACAAGGCTAATTTTTTGAATCATGATGATTTATTCTGTAGATAAGCGATGTAATCAGCATTGACTCGCGCGCCAATGATTAAAATACTAAGGGTATGAAATTATTTAAATTATCACTTAATTAATATAATAGTTTGATTTAAGCCGCTATGGGAAAGATTATTTAAAATTAATTAAGAAAAAAGTGCAAATCAAATCATGAAACCTGTTTAAAATACTCGGCCAATATTATTAAATACTCTCTTAAAATACATTTAAACACTCAACATCAGTTTGAATTTTAGGACAGAAACTCGGGTTAAGAAGATCAGCCGTGTATGTGGTATCAGCGGTTCCAGTTTAATCAGCCAGATACTTTTTTTGGGGTATCTGGCGCCAAAGCTCGACTATTCGCTTCTGTCATTTAATAACAGATCATGGACGTCAGCCTTGATACAACTTTAGTTCCTAAATTGACTGGAGGCTAACCCCTTTTCGATACCAGAACTAGCTTAGCTTTGAGAGCGTTTGACTGATTTACCCCCTAGGTCTGTGAGCAAAATAGGCCGTGCTTGAGCGACAGAGAAGCTGACGACATTGAGACCTGCTGGCTGTTGGCCGTAGTCGAGAGTTCATCTCCATTTTCCGGTGTTCTTTTGAATGAAAATGCAATTTCTTGCTGGTTATCTTGGAAATAAAATGATGACTAGCAGTCAATAGCTGCAATAAAAAAGCCACTTAAAGTGACTTTTTGCAAACAATGGAGCTACGCTGATAATTATAAAAAGCCTGCCGTGCGTCCGGTAAATCATCCACTGAGGCCGGTTCATAACCGTGTTCCAGAAACCAGTGGGCTGTACGGGTGGTCAGAATAAACAGCTGCTGGATTCCGAGGGCTTTGGCTTTACCTTCCAGATAATGCAGGATCTGACTGCCCCGGTTGGATTGCCGGTACGCTGGATCTACCGCGACACAGGCAATTTCTGCAGAACGTAATTCATTGCCTGTGGTCGGAATCGGATAAAGGGCTGCACAGGCCAGAATCATACCATCCCGTTCAATCACGGCAAACTGTCCAATTTCATTTTCCAGACGTTCGCGGGAACGGTAAACCAGAATCCCTTCTTCTTCCAGGGGACGTAACAGGCGAATCAGACCACCAACATCCTGAATATTGGCCATCCGAACCTCTTCATAATGTGCATCGGTAATCATGGTGCCCGAGCCATCCCGGGTAAACAGTTCTTCCAACAGGGCACCATCATAACTATAGGAAATCAGATGGACACGCTTGACCCCATTTCTGGAAGCTTCCTGTGCGGCTTTTAATTGTAGTACCATGGCCATACTTTGTTCATCCTGACTGGCCGGAACAAGGTAGTCATCTAGCTGCTGCGGGGTGACTTCACGTTTCAGCTGACCCTGGCTATCGAGCAGACCATGCTGTTTCCCCAAAATAATCAGTTTGTCCGCCTTTAAACGGATAGCAGTGTTAGTGGCGACTTCTTCAGCCAGCAGATTAAAGACCTCGCCTGTGGTGGAATAACCGGTTGGGCCTAGAATCACAATATTATGATTATCCAGATGGCGTTGCAGGGCATCGGTATCGATGGCACGGACTTCACCGGTCAACTGAAAATCGACCCCTTCACGAATACCATAGGGCTTGGCGGTCACAAAGTTACCTGACACCGTGTCAATCCGGGCACCATACATAGGCGAGTTGGCCAGACCCATCGACAATAGAGCTTCAATCTGTAAACGGATCGACCCCACCGCATTCAGGACACAATTTAAGGATTCGCGGGTGGTGACCCGGCGCTGCTGATAAAAAGGTGTATGCAGGCCACAGCTGGCCAGATTCTGGTTAATCTGTGAACGTGCACCATGTACCAGAATCAGACGGATGCCCAAAGAGTGTAAGAGGGCAATATCATGAATAATATGCTGGAAATTTTTATCCAGAACTGCTTCGCCATCAAACATGATCACAAAGGTCTTGTTACGATGGGCATTGATATAAGGCGCAGAATGGCGAAACCAGTGCACATATTGCAATGTGGTACTTTGCGAAGTGTCTGCTGAGTTCATGCCCGGGCCTATTTCAATATACAATTCTCTTTGATTCTAATGAAAAAAAAATGAAGTGGAAGTAGAGAGACAAAAAAACACCTGAAGCCGGGCTTCAGGTGTCTGCAAGACGAGCAGAAAATGGAGCGCGTTTAGCCAATAATTCGGACGATTTTGTTATTGCGTTCGTTCACCAGTACATAGTCATTATTTACTTTGTACCATTGCTGGTAACGGCCGGTATTAGGCAGACGGCGTGCTTCACGGTCGCTGATCTGGAAACGTTTTGAATCGTATTGACGTGGCAGGGTTTGACCTACACGCCAGTCACGGCTCGGGTTGACCATACGGTTATGGTGACGGCGATCATCCTGCCATTTTCTATGGTCTTTTGAATTCCAGTGCGGTGCCGGTTTAGACGGCTGCGAATGGTAAGGTGAATCATAATGGTATGGTGCTGCCATTGCAGAAGTTGCAACCAGAGCACTAAGGGATAACACGAGGGTAGTTAAAACTTTTTTCATGGCTTTTACCTAAAGAATTTATATCTGTTTTCGATGAAGTTAAATTAACGAATAAGTGGATAGAAAGCGTGAGGCTCATTGAGTGAAATTGTTAAATTGATGAAGAAATTTAGAAGAAAAACAGATAAAAAACCGGCAAACCTTACAGCCCCTCAAAATATAAGCCCAATCAAATAAAAAAATCCCAACAGGGTTGGGATTTTTAGAAGCTTGGATTCTCAAATGAAGTGCAACAGAGATTAAATTATTGGAAGGAAGCAAGATGAGCTAGCATTTTGCTTCCGACCGACCAAAGTCAAAGTTGCATCATGAACTATACTCATCTTACTCAAGAAG
>NZ_VLSR01000031.1:0-10672 GCF_007558235.1 Acinetobacter sp. RF15B
CGGCGTCGGGATTGCTGGATGCCGGACCGAGGTCGATCACATCTGCCCCCTCGGCCATCAGCTTACGCGCCTGCGCAATGGCTGCGTCTGGCGCCAGATACCGGCCTCCATCGGAGAAACTGTCCGAGGTTATGTTGACGATGCCGAAAATGATGAGCGATTTATTCATGGGGGCTTCTATAATAATAATAATCGAGCATGAGTCTCATACGGATGCTCGGGTCGAAAGGGAATCCCCAGGCGAGTAACCTGTTTGCGGTGATCCATTAGCTGCAGGAGCAGAATAGCATACATCTGGAAGCAAAGCCAGGAAAGCGGCCTATGGAGCTGTGCGGCAGCGCTCAGTAGGCAATTTTTCAAAATATTGTTAAGCCTTTTCTGAGCATGGTATTTTTCATGGTATTACCAATTAGCAGGAAAATAAGCCATTGAATATAAAAGATAAAAATGTCTTGTTTACAATATTGTGGGTAATATTAACCAAAGTGTTGAATCCTTGGTGAAGACTAGCCACTTATTGGCTCCTTTTCCTGAAGCCATGATCGATTCAGCATTCTTTGATCGCTTTCATGCCTATATCCCGGGTTGGGAAATTCCGAAAATGCGCCCGGAATTCTTTACCAACCGTTATGGCTTGATCGTTGATTATCTGGCTGAGTTCTTCCGGGAAATGCGTAAGCGTAGTTTTGCGGATGCCATTGAGAAGTACTTTAAGCTAGGGAATAACCTGAATCAGCGTGATGTGATTGCCGTTCGCAAGACGGTTTCTGGATTGATGAAGCTGCTCTACCCACATGGTCAATTTAACAAAGAAGATGTACGGCAATGCCTGGAATATGCGCTGCAGGTGCGCCGTCGGGTCAAAGAACAGCTGAAAAAAATTGGGGGGATGGAATTCTATGATGTGCATTTTAGCTATATCGACAATGACACCCTAGAAGAGCATTTTGTTTCGGTAAAAGAGCAGGGTGGAGGTGGACTTATTCCCGAAGGTCCTGCTAAACCAGGCTTCCTGTATACCATTGGCCTCAGTAATAAGGGCATGCCAGGCTTATACCGCTTAGAACTTCAAGTCACTAAAGGTTCAGGAAAATTGGCGACATCTGGCTTATGGAATTCAAGTAGTGCCAAAGAACAGGTCAAGATTGCTTTTGATTACTTCAAGGCCAATGCATCCCGGATCTCGGGGGGCAGTAAGGTGCTGGAACATGATTTCCACTTACATGTGGTGGAATTACAGAATACCGGCCCGCTCAGCCATCTTGCTCTGCCAAGTTTAGTGGCTTTCGCTTCTGGCCTCTTAGGACGATCGGTACAAAGTCAGATGGTGGTACTGGGTGATATGAGCTTGGGTGGTTCAGTGACACCGGTGGAAAGTATTGCCGAATGTCTGCAAGTTGCTTTTGATGCGGGTGCCAAGAAGGTTGCTTTACCAATGAGTAGTGCGGCAGATATCCCAACGATTCCTGTGGAACTGTTTACCAAGTTCCAGACCAGCTTTTATGCAGATCCGGTGGATGCGGTGTTTAAAGGGTTAGGGGTGGATTAATTTCATATCTGTCTGGAAGAGTTACAGTAGATTGTTTTAAATTCAGTTTCTCAAGTTAAACACCATGTTGTAAAAGCATAATACTGCCTCTTTTAAAGAGCTAGTATTTTAGGGGGGATTACCCTTCATTTTTTTTGATCAGATATCTGTTGTACTTTGACAGGATTTTGTTGATCTAAATATTTTTGATACCAAACACGCAATGTTTCAGGAGTACAACCGATTTTAGGATCAATAGCTGTGATTGCTGCCCAAGTAGAAGGATAATCTTTTTCAGATTCAATCAATAATTGAACCGCTCTTTCTCTGATTTCAGGGGGCAATTTTACTTTGCCATTTGTAAGGTAAAAGGGGTCAATTTTAGAATGCCGTTGACAATGTATCGCCTTTTGAGTTTGAAGCAATGTACAATGATAAGATTAACCCGTTAGGTCAGGTGGCCTAACTTAAATAAAAAGTCTCCGACAAACCCGGTACGGTTCACTATCTATTGTTATTCTTACCTGAAATTGATGTGAGCTTATAGAGACAAGGTAAATTTGCAAAAGTGCCGGCTATTCAGTGTTCATTGAATGTTTAATTTAATTTATTAAGCTTGACCTTGGAGTGGCTCTAAGCCTTATACTTGGTACAAATTTTTCGATTGTTATGATGATGCGTTCTACTACATGGATTACAGTCTTGGTTGGATTGTTCATGTTCCAAAGCTTTTGGAATGTGGCGGCGGCCTTTTGTGTCCATGAACAACAGCCTCAATCACAGCAGAGTTATCATTTTGGTCATCACCAAAATACCTTGTGTGCCAGCGATAGTCGTCAACACGATCATAATGGACAGTCAGAAAACATAAAAACATTCAGTAGCGATTTAGAAATCGGTGAAGATCATCAAGATCATCTACCATCGATGACGCATTTGATTGTACAAAATGAAAAAGTAGATGTGTTTCATCCAAGCTCTGAAGTTAAAGTGAATCCACAATTTCATTGGAAAAACAGCTATCAGGCTCCTGACCTGTTTCAACAAAGCCCACCTCCCGAATTTTCCCCGCTCATGGTGGGGTAGCCTAAAACATTCCCACCACTTTTATTATTTAAATAAGTGGGAAAAATCATGTCTTCACAATCAATTATACTCTTGCGTCATAGCTTGGTTGCTTGTATATGTGCAGCGGCTATGCAATATAGCTATGCTGAAAACGTTACCAGCTTTGAATCCGCTTTAGCAAAAGTACAAAGTTACCAGACTCAAGACAAGCTGTGGCAACAAGTTCAGCAAATATCTGAATTGAATATTCAGCAAAGTCGGTTATGGCAGAATCCAAGTATAAGTTTAGAACAGTCTGGCTTTGGCTCAGGTCAAGAACAGGAATTCAATGTTGGCGTTAGTCAACCTCTAGATCTATTTGGTCAGCGTAAGCTGAACCGGGTGATTGCCAATACCTCGAATCAACAAATCCAATTGCAACAGCAATTATGGAAGGCACAAAGCCAACTGATTGTTAAATTTGCATGGTCGCAATTTGCACTTGCTGAGGTTGAGCAGTCTGCTTATTCAGTACAGTTAAAAACAAGTAAAGCCAATCTGGACAGTGCCCAGAAACGCTATCAGGCAGGCAGTATTGCCCTGGTTGATTTTGAGCGTACCCAAATTGAAGCGCTAGAAATCCAACGACTTTATCAGCAAGCGATGCTGAATAAACAAGCTGCCGGTCGTCAGCTGTCTAATTTGTGGGGGGGAGAAACATCTTCACATCTTCAATTGAATAAAACCGCTATCCCTTGGCCAGAGCAAAGTCTCCAAACTGTGCAACGGTATATTGCTGAAGGGTGGCTAGAAAAATTCTATGCCTTGAACATTCAGCAATCGGATCATCAAATTGAAAATTTAAGAATTCAGGCACGTCCCAATCCGACTTTAAATGTAGGCATGAAACGTAGCAAAACCCCTAATGAAAGCAACGATACGACTTTGGCAATCGGCGTGGCTATTCCACTGAATATTTTCAACCGCCAGCAATATGCGATCCCGATGGTCCAGCAACAGCAAATATTGCTGAACCAACAGCAGCAGCGTGAGCTGAAGCAACAAATACTCAATATTGCCAACAGCGTGCATCAGCTCAAAGGTTTACGTAGCCAGTTCGATGCCACAACAGCACAAGTTACTTTGGCGACCAAAGTTCAGAGCCGTACTTTACAAGGGTTTCAGGCAGGGAAACTGTCCATTACCGACGTTCAGCAAGCAACCACCCAACTGCAGAATCTTCGATTGGGTCAATTACAAATTCTACGTCAAGCTTGGCAAACTGCCCTCGCAGCTGAGGCACTCAGTATTGGCACAAGTTATGAAGAAATTAGCCGTTCGGATGCCTATACACAACTGAATAAAAAGGCAGTCGAAGCATCGCAAAATTTAATCAATGGGGGAGCACGATAAAATGAACGCCAAGCAAAACGGAAAAATATCCCAGTCTCTCATGATTGCAATTTTGATTCTGATTACGGTCTTGGTCAGTCTGGTTATTTGGTTAAGTTCAAAAAAAACTGAATCTGAGGGGCATGGTCATGATGAGGGAAATGCCGAACATTCTGATGAAGATAGTTCTGAAGAAGGACATGCTGAAGAAGGCGAAATACAACTGACCAGCCAACAAATGGTTGAACAAGGTTTAAAAGTTGCTGTTGCATCCACAGGATTGGTTGAAAAGCTGACAACCCTGCCAGGTAAATTGGTGGTGAATACCGATCAACAAGCGCATATATCGCCTAATTTTAGTGGTCATGTCGAGCAGGTCAATGTGGCTTTAGGACAGAGCGTGCAAAAAGGACAAACGCTGGCTGTACTAATCGTGCCTGAACTGATCGACCAACAGGCAAATCTGCGTATGGCACAGGTGAATCTGGATTTGGCCCGTAAAGATTACCAGCGCGAACAGCAACTCTGGTCACAGGGGATTTCTGCCAAACAGGATTACCAGCGTGCCGAAAATGCCTACCGTCAAGCGCAGATTACTGTCCAGTCCTCACAAGCACGTTTAAATGCATTAGGTGCAAGTGGCAATAACAATGGGCGTTTTCTGATTAAAGCACCGATCTCTGGGGTGATCAGTCAAAAAGATATTGTGGTCGGTGAAAATGTGCAACTGGCTAATCAGCTCTTTGTCATTGAACAGCTGAAAGATTTATGGCTTGAGTTTAATTTGCCGAATCAATTCTCAGGTCAACTGCAAGCCGGGCAAAAAATTGACTTTAAAGTGAATGATTCAGATCAAATCTATAAAGCTACTGTACAAAGCTTAACCTCTCAGGCAGATGTACAAACAGGGCGTCTGGTGGTGCGCGCAAAACTCGATGCGCAAGCTACTGAGTTGCGTTCTAATGTGTTAGTGAGAGTGTTGATTCCGGAAGCTACAGCAAAATCAGCCCTTCGGATTCAAAAGTCTGCGCTGCAAAGTATTGAAGGTGAAGACAGTATTTTCATCGTAGATTCAGAACAAAAAGGTCAAGTCCACTTAAAAGCACAGAAAGTGCAATTGGGGCAGGCTTCAAGTGATGGACAATGGCTTGAAGTGATTTCTGGGCTGACTGAAGGGCAGAAGTATATCGCTCAAGGCAGTTTCTTGTTGAAATCTGAATTAGAAAAAGACGAGGCAGGCCATGAACATTAATTCTGATCTGCCAAAACCAGAAGGTTTATTCGAACGAATCATTCAGTTTTCCATACAAAATGCGATTTGGGTGTTGCTCTTTGTCTGTACCTGGATTGCGGTCGGGGTGTATAGCTATCAGAAACTCCCGATTGATGCTGTACCCGATATTACCAATACCCAAGTCCAGATTAATACTCAAGCCAAGGGTTTTACTGCGCTTGAAGTCGAACAGCGGATTACCTATCCCATTGAAAATGCCATGGCTGGCATTCCGGATCTGGAGCTTACCCGTTCCATATCCCGTTATGGACTCTCTCAAGTCACCATTGTCTTTAAAGATGGGACTGATATTTATTGGGCCCGTCAGCAGATTAACCAACGGATACAGGAGGCGCAATCTGAGTTGCCTGCACAAATCGCACCGACGATGTCCCCCGTTTCTACGGGTCTCGGTGAGATTTATCAATGGGTACTGAAGGCAGATCCGAATGCGAAAAAGCCGGATGGAACTGCATACACGCCGATGGATTTGCGTGAGATTCAGGACTGGATTGTGCGTCCTCAACTGCAACGTGTTAAGGGAGTTGCAGAGGTCAACAGTATTGGTGGTTTTGAAAAAACCTATGTGGTCTCTCCCGATTTAAACCGGATGCAGCAACTGAATATCTCATTAGAACAACTGCAACAGGCTTTAGCGCAAAATAATGAGAACCGAGGTGCAGGTTATATTGAAGACAATGGTCAGCAATTGACGGTACGTGTACCGGGTACATTCAATGGGCTTTCTGATATTGAGAACACCATGCTGGGTAGCCCAAATGGCAGCCCAATTCGGGTTGGTGATATTGCGCAAGTCTCTATTGGGCATGATTTAAGAACCGGTGGGGCAACCTATAACGGCAAAGAAACCGTTTTAGGGATTGCCATGATGGCGATGGGTGGAAATAGCCGGACTGTTTCTAAAGCTGTGGATGCCAAGCTTCAAGATATTCAGAATAGTTTGCCTAAAGGGGTAGTGATTGAAACGGTGTACGACCGTACTACCTTGGTTGAGAAGGCGATTAAAACCGTTCAGAAAAACTTGGTAGAGGGAGCAATCCTGGTCATCATCATTCTGTTCCTGTTTTTAGGGAATATCCGTGCTGCCTTGATTACTGCCTGTGTCATTCCACTCTCTATGCTGTTTACCTTAACCGGGATGGCACAGAAAAATATCAGTGCCAATCTGATGAGTTTAGGTGCACTCGATTTCGGCATCATTGTCGATGGTGCTGTGGTGATTGTCGAAAACTGTATCCGGCGTTTAGCCCATACACAGCAACTGTTAAAACGACCTCTCACACAAAGTGAACGCTTTAAGGAAGTTTTTCTGGCTGCCCGCCAAGCACGTCGTCCTCTTATTTTTGGTCAGCTTATTATTTTGGTGGTGTATTTGCCGATTTTTGCTTTAAGTGGTGTAGAAGCAAAACTATTTCATCCGATGGCTTTAACCGTTGTTCTCGCACTGGTGGCAGCTATTATTTTATCGATCACCTTTGTGCCCGCTGCAGTTGCTTTATGGGTTAAAGGGGAGATCAAAGAAACGGAAAGCCGTTGGATGATCTGGCTCAAAACCCGATATCAACAGATATTGGATGGAGCCTATCATTACAAAGCGGTGGTTTTAACTTTTGCCATTTGTCTCCTGGTCATTACGGGTCTGCTCAGCACGAAGATTGGCAGTGAGTTTGCACCCCAGCTGAGTGAAGGTGATTTTGCGGTACAGCAATTACGTTCTCCAAGCACAGGCTTGGAAGAGTCTTTACGTATTCAGGAAAATACCGAAAAGCTTTTACTGAAAAACTTTCCCGAAATTAAAGCTATATTTGCCCGTACCGGGACTGCTGAAGTGGCGACAGATGTGATGCCACCGAATATTTCCGATGGTTATATCATGCTGAAACCACGTGAGGAATGGCCAGATTCAAAAGAAAGCCTAGATGCACTTCGAACCCGAATGGAAGCTTATCTTGCGACAATTCCCGGCAATAACAGTGAGTTTTCTCAGCCTATTGAGCTACGTTTTAATGAACTGATTTCAGGTATACGCAGTGATGTGGGGGTGAAGGTTTTTGGTGATGACATGCAGGTTTTGAATACTGAGGCTGCAAAAATCGCGAAAATCATTCAGCAAGTCGCAGGTAGCAGTGCGGTGAAAGTTGAACAAACTTCGGGTCTGCCTTTACTCAATGTAGAGATTGATAAAGCTTTAGCTGCCCAGTATGGCTTGAGTGTGAAATCTATTCAGGATGTGGTGGCTGCAAGTATTGGTGGACAAAGCGTGGGAGAGATTTTAGAAGGCGATCGTCGTTTTGATTTTGTTATCCGTCTTGGAGAGCAAGACCGTAGTGTCGCATCTGTTTCCCAGTTACCTATTCAGCTTCCAAATGGTGGCAGTATTTTATTGTCGGATGTCGCGCAAGTCTCGACCATTGAAGGAATCAACCAAGTCAGTCGAGAAAATGGTAAACGCCGAGTTGTGGTTACAACGAATGTTGAAGGGCGTGATTTAGGGTCTTTTGTTTCTGATGTACAGACACAGCTCAAAGCATACACTTTGCCAAGTGGTTATTGGATAGAATATGGAGGTCAGTTTGAAAATTTGGCTTCAGCCAAAGCACGGATGCAAATCGTGATTCCACTGGCTTTAATCACTATCTTTATTTTACTGATGGCGGTCTTTCACAATGTCAAAGAAAGTCTATTGGTCTTTACCGGGGTACCCTTTGCCTTGACCGGTGGTGTGCTGTTCCTTTGGCTAAGGGATATTCCATTATCGATGTCAGCTGGAATTGGCTTTATTGCCTTATCTGGTGTTGCAGTCCTCAATGGACTGGTAATGCTGACCTTTATTAAGGAATTAAGGGACAAATATCCAGTGCATAAAGCCGTGTGGCAAGGGGCTATTTTGCGCTTAAGACCAGTGTTGATGACAGCTTGTGTGGCTTCACTGGGTTTTGTACCAATGGCGCTGGCAACCGGAACAGGGGCTGAGGTTCAACGGCCACTGGCAACCGTAGTGATTGGCGGGATTATCTCTTCAACATTACTAACTTTGGTGCTGTTACCCGTGCTTTATCGTTGGATAAATGAAAAGAAAGTTTCTTAATCCAATAGATTAGTCGATTTACAGCAGAGATATTGGCTGTTATCCAATATCTCTGCTCATCATAAATAGAATAAGGAAAATATTTTATGTCAGAACATCATGATCATGGCCATGCGGTTGTTACTGAAGAAAATAGTAAGAAGTTAATGGTTGCCTTAGGTTTAACGACTACTTTTTTAATAGTAGAAGTTGTCGCTGCTTTTATTACCCAAAGTTTGGCTTTGTTATCTGATGCAGCTCATATGTTTACTGATGTAGCCGCTTTAGCTATTGCTCTTGCCGCTATCAAAATTGGTAAAAAAGCCGCAGATGATAAAAGAACTTTTGGCTATCAGCGATTTGAAATTTTAGCGGCTCTGTTTAATGCGGTGATGCTTTTTGTGGTAGCAATATATATTGTATATGAAGCTTATCAACGTTTTACGAACCCTGCTGAAATTCAAAGTGTTGGAATGATGATTGTCGCGGTCATTGGTTTGGTCATAAATTTGATTTCAATGAAAATCCTTTCTGCTAGTGCTGAAGGAAGTCTAAATATAAAAGGTGCATATTTAGAAGTTCTTAGTGATGCTCTAGGATCGATAGGCGTGATTATCGGAGGAATAGTTATTTATTTTACCCAGTGGATGTGGGTTGATACCGTAATCGCTGTGTTAATTGGCTTCTGGGTCTTACCTCGAACTTGGATTTTATTAAAACAAAGTATTCATATTCTGCTTGAAGGAGTTCCTGATGAGATTGATATTGAGTCGTTAAGAAATGATTTATTGAAGCTAGAGGGCGTTGAAGGGATTCATCAGTTGAAAGTCTGGGCTATATCCTCAAGAAATATTCATTTAACTGCTCATTTGGTTGCTCCGAATAGCAATACAGATCAACTCTATCAAAAGGCCTTAGAAGTTCTAAAACATAATCATAATATTACTGAAATTACGTTACAAATAGAAAATACGAAATGTAATACATTGAACCAACATAAACACTAATTTGGACTTTAGTCTTCATATAGATGTTTTGTGTAACTTTAAAGTATACCCTAAAGTTACAATCTGAAAGTTCATGAAATTATGTATCATTTAAATGATTTTTAATCATAAGTAACATGTAACTTTAGTGTTAAAGATTTATAATTTACGAAATTGTTCATTTTTATCCAATTGGGGCGTGAAAAAGTGAAAGGCCAAAAAGTAGGGTATGTCCGGGTAAGTTCTGTCGAGCAAAACACTGGACGTCAACTTGAAGGAATTGAGGTCGACCGGATTTTTGTTGACCGTGCTTCGGGTAATAACACTAAATATAAAAAAATTGGAAGAATAATTTATTAAATTATTGTTTTTATGTGGTTATTGGTGATGTTATGAATAATAATAACTTTTTTCTTGATGAATTTTACCTAAAAAAATTGATCAGATAATTTTCTTTAAATGTCATGCATACATAAATTTGACAGTTTGAAGGGATCGGTATGTGCATTTTTCACAAGGTTAAAGATCGACCATAAATGTGATAAACGGCAGAGGATCATTGAAAAATGAATGGATTTAAACACTACATGTATGCACGAAAAAAAGTATCGCTGCGGTTCTGCTGACAGGCTGTATTGAGCATTGAATGCAAATGATGTAGTAATTGTCTACAGGCTATAGGACCAGCATGAAGAAGAATGAAATGTAGTTGCCAATTTATAACCTTGGTTGAAAAGCATAGCATTGTTATTCGGAGAAGTGAGGTAAGCCATCCTTCTCTTATTCATTTAAAATGATTCTTACTCAACTGATCTCGACTCATGGGCTGGTTCCAATTAGACGGATAATAACTTCCATCCCCTATCTTTTTCTTACCATATTTCTTGCATTTAATCCCTTCTTTGGAGATTTGATTCAGCATCACTGTTGTCGGTTGAATCAAATCAATGACATAGTTCGTTGGTTCAGGAAAAGCAGAAGAGGCTGCTTTATTGCAAAAGAGAACATTCGGATCAAATGGATTGGATTGCACAAAAGCCATGATACAGCCACAGAGTAATTCACCTGCATGTAATCTGTAACATCCATTCAGGTCATCAGACGAAGATTAATCTGAAATTTAAGCACTAAACGCCATAAATCTATGTATGGGCAGACTTTTTTGAGACATATGTTGATAAACATGCGGCAAGTTACATTGCTTAAAAGTCTATCTAAGTTAACAATCTATGTAAGCGTCCGCTGAACCCCATGCCTATTTTTTAATTTGAGTTGGATTTCCAGCGATGTGGCAGTAATTCTTCTATTTGGGTCGCTTTATGTGTCGGCAGCCTTTTCAGCACATCACTGAGATAGGC
>NZ_VLSR01000032.1:0-9674 GCF_007558235.1 Acinetobacter sp. RF15B
TAAAAAACCCCGGCGTCCTGCCGGGGTTTTTCGTATTGGGTTGCTAGGTATGACTCCTGTCGTACCTCACGATCCTGGTGTATAAACTTATTATTGTTGTTTTCTGTTCCGGAACTTCCTGTTCCTGTATGACTTCATCATAGGAAAATTCCAGTATCGCGAATAGCCGCAAAGGGCCGATATTGATGTGCGCCAGGGCGTACAAAATAGCCTAAATTTTATCCACAAAAATTGGGGATAATTTCAGATGCAAGAGTCTTGTTACTTGGGCAGAAATGCAAAAAATGAGTATTTTTTAACCAATTTTATTGGCGGAATATATCAAAACTGCTTAAAAACTCACCGACTTATTACAGAAGCTAATTTTTGTGCATTTTGTGCTCAATGATTAGTTTTTAAGTGATTGATAAATAAAATTATTTTAAAATGCATTTCGTATAACGCCCATTATGTTAAATGGGTAGTACCTTAGTAGATTATTCATGCTTCCCATTTAGAAAAACTTGCAGACCCTTTTTTAATTTGTAATGCTTGTCACAAAGGGTGTCTAGCTAAGCTAAGGCAGGTGTTTGTTGTAGTCGGGCCGCTACAATATTGATAAAGAGCGCCTGTATGTTTAGTTTCAATATTTTTAATAAAGTCTCTACGGAAGTATTGACGATCAAAAATGACCTCCAGCTTAATTCCGAACTGCAACTAATTAATAAATATAAAGCTTCTATTTCCGAAGAGTATAGGCAGGCTATTATTTTAATCTTTAAAGAGCGTTGTTATTCATCTTTAGAGATCGGTCAACTATTGGAAGATTAAAATGTCTAGAATCCAAGCTAATGAATTATTTATACAATCTAGTAAGTTGTCCCTACTAGAAGTAATATTATTACAGTTAGCTAAAGACCTTCCAGAACATATTGAACCTCATGAGTTACTTTCAATTATACAGGAACTATTGAATACGAAATCTGAAGATGAAATCTATCAGAAGTTAAATTTATCTACTTTAAAAAATAAATTTGAAAATGACATGGATTGGGAAGTATTTAAAAAATTATTAGGATTTACAGTTTTAAAAAATATCGTTATGAATCAATAATTGGCAAATCGACTGTACTATATTGAACTTAGTATTTCTAAAATTAACATAATACACCTTATACGAAAGCTCCTATAAGTAGGCCCTAATTAGATTTTTTTAGCTCACAAGACCAGGCTTAAAAAAATAATCTAAGTCATTGATCTAAATAAATAAAATGGGATAGTAATGAATTTTAGGCTAGACGCTTAAAAAAATAGAATCTAAAATTCATTACTAATCATCTAAGCCATTGATTTACAGTCATTATATTGTTTTTTCTTAAAAACCTAAAATTCATTACTAATCGTATAAATTGTTGATTTATAATTAATATCTTGTTTTTTAGTTTCTAAAAAAATCTAAAAGTCGAATTATCTTTTACAATATAAGGGAAAATTCTGCATTCAGCTTGGCAGTTGCAATATCAGCTTCTGTCACATTAAGGAATTAAAGATCAAATAATTCGGTTAAGTCCCTCTCAGAAGTATTTCCATGAAAAAATTCAGTACCAGTGAACATCTCAAAAAAATGGATCGCAAGGATTGGGCAACAGCTCAATCGATTGCGACCTTCGGCATGAGTCCTGAAGAAAAAAAGGCTCATGAAAAAAGATCCTGGGAACGCTTTGACCGGATTCAGTCCGGAGAAACCACAATTAAAGATGAAGAAGCAGTATTGCTCATGCAGTGGCGTGCCCTAAATAATCTGCTTAAAAGCCAGGACTAAAATCATTATCCTGATCATGATTTCTTATCTTGTCAGGGGTTACTGCCTTTTCTCTCATTTGCAAAGGCACACGTTCGATGACTTGCCGCTGCATGAATGCCAATTCTTCCTCAATAGAGGCTATCTGGATAACTGAATTCTTTAACTGTTGGCCCAGATCAGTTAAGTATTCAAATTTTTCAAGTCGATCGAAGGATTCGATATTCAAAAGATCGATATAAGCCTGTAAATCATGCTGAATCAACCTAAAAGGTTCAGTCATTTGACGATCTTGCAATAAGGCTTGCAGCATTTTCTGTTGTAAAAACAATAATTTTTCTTGAGCATACCAATGCTGCCGTGTCCGTGGTGTTTCAGCTTGCGTGCTCAACTCTTCAATCTCTTGACGATTTTTTAATTCAGCCTCGTAAAATGAACGATACAACTCATAATGATTTTCAGCACGTAACCGGTTAATTTCAGCAGTCATTCTTTCCCGTTCGGCCACTAATTCCGGCTCTTTCTCACGCGCAAAACGGACCGCCTTATTCATCACAGGAACATCCTTCAGCTGTGTGCCATGCTTCTTGTTGTATTCCTTGTTGGATAAACAGCTGACCAAACTAGGAACTTCCACCTGAATTCCCTTGATTTCCACCATCTTGGTCGGGGCATAACGCATGAGACTGTCATTAATCAGCTCTTCAGTTTTCTGCCGATACAGCTGTAACTGCGCCTTTCCCATGCCTAACACATCAGCTGTCAGCTTCTGCGCCCCACCTTTCTGTGGATCCTTTGGGTTATAACGCTTAAAAAACTGTTCTGCGGTCCGGTCGATGCCATCAACATGCCGTTCACTATACATAAAATGCAAATGCGGTTGCTCTCGCCCACCCAACGATCCAACATGATTATGAATGGCACAGGTAAAGGGATAGCGATAGCGGTCTGCAAACTCAGCAATAAATGCCTCGGCCAATTCAATCCGCTGTGCCTGGTTCAACTCTTTCGGCAAGGCCACCACCAGACTGGAACAGGTACGGCCATTACTACGTTCATAAATATCTGCAGCGCCCCAAAACTCAGCCGGCTTTCCTTCAGCAAAATTTGGCATATTGCCGGATCTCACAAATTCGATCTGTTCTGAGGCACTTTCTTTATAATTTTTAAAATGCGAAGTCCGGGTAATGTAGTGAAACCGGTTCTTGGCCGTGGCAGCATTTTTTACTTTCCCCGATCGGGTTTTCACGGCCTTTTTGCTTGTGTGTTCCAGGTTGCAATAGAACATAATCCCACCTTCAAATTCACGGAGCCTCGCAGAGCCTGCGGAGCACGAGGAGAAGTGTTTTTAATTCGATATAATTGCGTAGTAATTATATCGAATTAAAAACACGGAAACGAGCTTAAGAATTAAATAAAATGTTCCCACATTTTATTTAATTCTTCCCGTGCCGGCCTATGCTAAACTGAAAACACAAAAACCTCACCCATTTTATGCTGGAGAATGCGATGGCGGCTCGTGGAAGACCTGCAAAAATACTCACTTCAAATGACCTCATGACATTGCAGCAGTTCCTGGAAAAACTTCCCTTCCTCAAGAAAAAACAACAACAGGCTTTGACCCTACTTCAGCAATCCAATGGCAGATTCAATGACAAACAACTCAGTCTGCTCAAAACAGTCGACCGGGAGAAGAACCAGTTTCTAAAAAGACAGGCACTCATTGAACAGATCAAACTGAAGGACAAAAACCAGCAGCCCCTCTTGGCCAACGAAATTGAAATTCTGACCTTACTCAATCAAGCAATGGATCAGGATAATTTTTTCCGCCTGGATCGCGCCCTAGAGTCTTATCAGAAAATTGAAAAAGCCGCCCTAGACAATCGAATCCGGCTGGAGAATGAACACAAACGTGAAATTTTGCAGAAAAGTCACAAGGAACTGACGGAAGCCCAGAAAAAACGCAATGCAGAAAACCAACTCAAATACGCGATAGGAGGTGTAGTTCAATCACTTTATAAAGACCTCGATCTTCAGATCCAGCACAGTGATATTCCCCTGCTCAGAGATGCCCTCCTACAAAGCATTATTTGGGAAAGAGCCATTAAAGAAACCACACTCTATAAAGAGATCAAAAACAACACCGAAGACCTCAAGGAAGAAACAAAATTATTCCAGCGTATGGTTGAAGATTTGCCAACCTATAAAATCAATGGGCAAGAGTTTCACAAAGTACTCATCCAAAAGCACCGTAGAAAGCCATAAAATGCGATTACAGCCTGTTTTTGGCTTAATCCTACCCATCCCTAATAAAAAATGTAATCAGGGCTAAAAATGCGAAATAGGCTCTTTTACGCTTTACCTAATATGAATCCTTAATTTATAAACTAAGAAATATCCTTAAAACTCAAATTAAATACCTAAAAGGTATCTATAGAGCGAGTGTCTACGAGCGAACCACTAAAATTCGCGCTTCGACTTTCTGAAAAACAGCTTTTTAGGCTGTAGAGCCTAATAAAGCGTAAATCACATGTAAAAATCAGATTTTAGATCGAGCGAAAGCGAGTGAAAAAGCTTTATGAGCGTAGCGAATCCATTCTTGTTTTTGGTTTTTAGAATTCAAGAAAGAATTAACTAAAAAATTGCCCCGACGAACTGAGCGAAAGCGAAGTTCAATAGAGTTTGAGCGTAGCGAAAACCAAGGGCAATTTTTCATTCCCTGGGCTTTTAATTAATTTTAATATTTTTAAATGTTTTTAATTTGATTTTAATTTTTAAATTTCAACAACTAACTATTGTATTTCCCCACGTTTAGTTACCCATTTCCCCACGTTTAGTTACCCATTTCCCCACGTTTAGTTACCCATTTCCCCACGTTTAGTTACCCATTTCCCCACGTTTAGTTACCCATTTAATTACGCCCTTAACTAAACAGTTGTAGTTACACCCACATTATTATAATCTGTGGGTATAAAAATATTTCAATTGGGTCTATGTCAAAAGAATTAGTTGTAAAAACCAATCGGTTAAACCAAGCTTTCCAAGCTCTATCTTTATCAGAGTTTCATATTGTTCAATTAGCCATCGTTGATGCTAGACATACGGGTACAGGACTAAGTACAGATACTCCTTTAAGAATAGATGCTTTGAGATATGCCGAAGTTTTCGGGACCACGAGGCAAAATGCTTATCAGAGAATGAAAGAAGCAGAGGATTCCTTATTTAACAGAAGATTTAGCTTCTTTGATGAAGATGGGAAGTTAGTCAAAAGTAGATGGATTCAGCAAGTAAAATATCTAGATGATGAAGGGGCTATTGAACTTGTTTTCACACTAGCTGTTGTACAAGGAATAAGTAAGATTGATGGTATTAAAGACTTTTTTACTCAATATTTACTGAGCCAAACAGCCCAGCTTAACAGTACATATTCAGCAAGATTATATGAGTTACTAATTCAATGGAGAGCTGTGGGGAGAACACCTTTATTTGAATTAGCAACTTTTAGAGAACAACTTGGAATTGGTGTTAATGAATACAAGCGTATGGATCACTTTAAAACAAGAGTTCTTGACTTAGCCATTTCTGAAATTAGCGAAAAAACAGATATAGAAGCAAACTACCAACAGCATAAAAAAGGCCGTTCAATATGTGGTTTTTCTTTTTCTTTTAAGCACAAAAAATCTAAGAACAAATCACCAGAAAATCAAACAATATCTGGGAATCTAGATCTTTTTTCAAAAAAAATGACTGACTCTCAACGTTACTTATTTTCCAATAAGTTATCTGAGCTTCCAGAAATGAGTAAATACTCTCAAGGAACTGAAAGCTATACTCAATTTGCAGTAAGAATTGCTGAAATGCTTAAAGATTCTGAAAAATTAAAGGAGTTTGCTCCAATGCTTGAAAAAGTTGGCTATCGTTAAATCATTGATGTAACGTTACATCACTAAATACTATCTACTAACATACAGAGTTTCACCTAGGTTACATAATGAAAGCACTATCTGTTATTGAATTAGCTCAACTTTATGGAATGAACCGCCAAAGCATCTATAAGCGTATAAATAAAGGAGATTTATCAAAAAATAGCGATGGGAAAATAGACCTTTCAGAAGCTATACGCGTATTTGGTGAACCATCCCAAAATAATAAGCATGTAACCACGTTACAGTCTACTTCGGTACAAAAAGAGACAGAAGTAGACATGTTGAAACAACAGATAGATATACTAAAAAAACAACTACAACTAGCACATGAACGAGAAATTTTTCAAAGAGAACAATTAGCAACAAAAGATAATCAGATAGAGGCGATACAACGCTTACTAGAAGCCCCAAAAGCCAATATGACTACGTTTACCGATCAAGAATCGGTGCAACCAAGCATGACCAAAACAGATCCAGAACTAGACACAGCAGAAGCTAAATATGACGGATTGACTACTCCGGAGCAAACAGAAAATGAGCACAGTCCAGTGCCTACGCATATCGAGCGACAACCTAAAAAACGAGGTTTATTCGGTCGTTTGGCGAAGGCTGTTTTTGACAATTGATTCTTCACTGAAGCTAATCAAAGTTGTGGAACAATGATCAAAGAATAGGCGTGGAACGTGAAGAATCAATAAAAAGCCGCTCCAGTGCGCTGAACCCTAGAACGGCTTTAACTAAGATATTGATGCCTATAGGGAAATTTCAAGCATTTCGTATAAGGTGTATTATGTTAATTTTAGAAGAATTAAATTATATCAATTTCATACTGATCCAATATATAAAATAACTCTTTGCTGATTTTTGAAGAGTTAATGCTCCCTAATAATTTAGCTCTACTTATTTCTATAAAATTCATTTCACTTTCTTCCTTATCAGATAGCATTGTCACATCGGCATTAGGAACTTTGACTAAAATTAATTGTTTCAAGCTAATTGCTTCTTCACAAGATTGTCTTAATGTATTTCTATGAATTATAACAAAATCTATGTCGGACGTAGATTTTCCAATATTAAAAAATGAACCAAATCCATATAGTTTTAAAACTTCTTCATACATTGATTCTGTTCTTTTTGTATTTAATCTGGAGAAACATAATTCCAAAAGTCTCTACGATTAATGGCACCTAAAAATTCACCAAATTTAAAAACACCAACTCTCAATTCTTTACATTGCTCTTTTACATCAGAACTATATGAACACCAGTTAGAATTAATAACAATAGCATCAATTTCTATATCAATTTTACCTAATAATTCATAGTATTCTGCTACCCCAAAAGAATAACATTCACAAATAAATACATTTATAGACCTGTCTGATAAATGTATTTTGTATATTCCATTTTTAGCATCAATACTTTTAATTTCATTAACTTTATCATGTACTTTAAGTTTTCTAAGGAAAAAATTATAGTTTCCATAATAACTCATCCAAGGGAATTCTTTGTTAGCTGCTGCCATGCTTTTATCCTTGAATTAAATTTCTAAAACTTTCAGGGAAACGTACTACAGATTCATATGAATTTATAGTAGTTATCCATCTCTCATAGCTCTCAACATGCAGAATAAACTCACTAATAGCTTGTTGATCAGATTGACTAAATAGGTTTCGATATTTGCTTAATAGGGCATAAATTAACCTATTATTAGGTACAATTATTTCACTTCTTGCCTGTATCCAATTTTCATATAATTGCTGACTTTGAGGGTTTCTTTGTGCTCTTTCTGATAGAGGACCATATTGATTCCAAGCATTATAATTATCGGTTAAATACTGGTTTATTGTATGTTTTAATTCACATAAATTTTTGATTTCTTTATTAACTAGCTTTTCTAATATTGTTTCTTCATGTTGATTCTTCATCTTATGGAGTAAATCTACCGTGTAAGTAGACTCATTTTCAGGCTTATCAATTAAAGTGTGGTGTGTAGGACAAAGGAGAATTAAATTATTGTAATCGTGTCTTTCTATATCTGACTGCTGAGGGTCATAACGATTTGAACCTCTTTTATTCCCCTTTATATGAGCCATTTCACCTAAAGTGTATGGACCATTAGCAATACCTGTAACCTTCGTATTACACCCCTCAAATGAACAAAGACCAGCCGCATTTGCCCATAAGATTTTTATACTTTTATCAGTAATTCCGGCCATTGCATTTCATCATTCAGTTAAGTTGTTAATAATTAAATTAATTATCATTTATTTAAAAGGATAGTAATAGAATAATGTACAAAATGGATTTTGTCTTCATTTAACATAATGGCCGTTATAGGAAACTAAAAAATCTAGGCTAGGGGCTAAACTTAAATTCAAAAAATATATAAAAATCAATAATACAAACTCAATAACTATAGATGTGGCATATCCAGTATAGAAGCACTCCTTAAAGCACCTTTAAAAGTCTTTTAAAAGCACCAATAATATGCTAATGTTTATTTAACAATGAGGATTGTTATATGAATTCGGAACTAGAAGATCTAGAACTTGATGCTTTATTAGAAGATCTGCAAAGAGATTCTGATGAATTAGATAAGTTATATCTAGAGTTTGATAAAATAGATGCAGAGCTTGATAGATTACTTGGATTAGATGAAAAAAATCTTCGAAAACTAGAATCTATTAGGCAAATTAGAAGTCTAAAAAGAGCTTTAGAAGTTTTAACTAGTGCGGTTGATAGACCAGCTATCGATAAAAGACAATTTTTTATTGTTTTAAATAAGATTAGTAGCTCTTTCTTTAAATTAAAAAAACTATCTAAAAAAACAATTTCAATAAACCATTTCAAACATTTGATTGAAATATTTCAAACGATAAAACATGAGAATCATCTAGTACTGCTTCAACCCAGACTTCAATCTATTAATTCTATAAAGGCTTAACTATGACTCAACTAATCCATGCACGAATGACTGCAAGTATTACTGAACTAAAGAAAAGTCCTATGGATACTGTATTAGCAGGTAGAGGTGAAGCTGTTGCTATTCTCAACCGTAATACACCTGCTTTCTACTGTATCCCTGCTGAACTGTATGAAAATATGATTGAACAGTTAGAAGACTTAGAACTTAATCAAATTGCAGATACTCGTGCGAACCAAAAACGCATCCGAGTAAATATAAATGAGTTATGAGTTAGACTTTTTAGAAGAAGCATTAGAGGAATGGAATAAGCTTAATCCCAGTATTAAGCAGCCATTAAAAAAGAAACTAATGAAAGTCTTAGAGAATCCTAGAGTTCCTAAGAACAAGCTATCAGGGCATCCTAACCGATATAAAATCAAACTTCGTAGTGTTGGCTATCGTTTGGTTTATGAGGTCATAGATGATGAGATTGTTGTATTAGTAATTGCTGTAGGCAGACGTGAAAATAACGCTGTCTACAATACAGCAGGCTCACGTCAATCTTGAACATTAAGGGGGAGGATTAAATTTAATCACCTCCCCATTTAACATAATGGGCGTTATACGAAATGCATTTTAAAATAATTTTATTTATCAATCACTTAAAAACTAATCATTGAGCACAAAATGCACAAAAATTAGCTTCTGTAATAAGTCGGTGAGTTTTTAAGCAGTTTTGATATATTCCGCCAATAAAATTGGTTAAAAAATACTCATTTTTTGCATTTCTGCCCAAGTAACAAGACTCTTGCATCTGAAATTATCCCCAATTTTTGTGGATAAAATTTAGGCTATTTTGTACGACCCGGCGCACATCAATATCGGCCCTTTGCGGCTATCCGCGATACTGGAATTTTCCTATGATGAAGTCATACAGGAACAGGAAGTTCCGGAACAGAAAACAACAATAATAAGTTTATACACCAGGATCGTGAGGTACGACAGGAGTCATACCTAGCAACCCAATACGAAAAACCCCGGCAGGACGCCGGGGTTTTTTA
>NZ_VLSR01000033.1:0-6394 GCF_007558235.1 Acinetobacter sp. RF15B
CTTTCTAGACTTCTTAAATTAAAGTGGGGTGAGCATCTAGAATACGAATTAAAGTCGCTGCAGGGCCAGTCGGATAGCGGCGGCCTTGTTCCCAGTTTTGCAGGGTTCTCGCACTGATATGCAAACGTGCAGCAAACTCTGCTTGGGTTAAGCCAGTTTTCTCACGTACTTCTTTAATATCCGGCAATTCAAGCTCTGTGACTCGACTTGCCTTTATCTCATTACGTTTGATGGCTCCGGCTTCTTTGATTGAAGCAACCAGATCATCAAATAAGTTGTTATCCATGAAATTGCTCCTTCACTAATTGACGCAGGATCGATGTTTCTTTGTCTGTCAGATTATCTTTGACAGACTTTGGATAAGCCACCAGGAAAAAGATCTGATCATCCTCTGTGACCCAATAATAGATCACCCGGATACCACCACTTTTACCTTTATTACCCTGAGCACAACGTACTTTACGAATGCCACCGCCATTCTTGATTAAGTCACCCTTATCAGGCTGTACCAGGAGATCTTGCTGGAGCTGACGATACTCTTCATCACTCACAAGCTCTTTAATTTGCTTGGTAAAAATACTGGTTTCAATGAATAACATGAGAAAAGTACGTCAATGGCGTATAAGAATTTTAGCAGTTCTAGAATGAAAAAACGAGAGCCTACTGCTCTCGTTTCGCATAATCTGTATTATGTTAATTTTAGGGAATCTTAAAATTAATTTTCAGACTTATCCCACCAACTTTGAGCTAAATCAGTATTTTTAGGAATACCTATTTTTTTAAAACTGTAATCTAATTGTCATTATTTATTAAAATCTATCTATTATTTTAATGCAGAATTATTTTAGAAATGCGATAAATTAATGATATCTAAACCCATGTCTAAACTAGCATGTATTCCATTAATGTCTTTTTTAATCATTAGCCCATCCCTTTATGCAGCAGATGATTCGTATTTATTACCTCATCAAGCTCCAAATAGCCTTTTGATATTACCTCAACCACCTGGACCTGATAGTGTTAGCCTTTCACATGACCAAGCAATTTTCAAACAAATGCAAGTTCAACGTTCAGATGAGCAGTGGAAACAGGCTGCCATTGATGCTGACGTGTCTAATGAACACCTTGGCATACCGTTTTCAGAGGCGTTTGGATTAGAAATTAGTAAGCAAAATACACCAATATTGTTTGATCTACTGAGAAAGGTAAAGCGTGATAGCCGCTACAGTACACAAGATGCGAAAAAGCATTATAACCGCCAACGTCCATTTGCTTTTTATGGTGTCAAAACCTGTACGCCACATGAAGAAACGGATTTAAACACGAATGGTTCTTACCCATCGGGGCATACCACGATTGGTTGGACATATGCATTAATTTTGAGTGAAATTCGTCCTGATCGTCAAAACGAAATTTTGAAACGTGGTATTAATTTTGGGCAAAGCCGTGTAGTTTGTAATATGCATTGGCAAAGTGATGTTGATGCAGGACGTATTACCGGTGCTGCACAATTTGCTCGTTTACAAGCCCATCCTAAGTTCAAGGCCGATTTAGCAAGGGCAAAAGAAGAAGTGCAACGCTTATTAAATAGGAAAAACCCAATAAATTGAGATAAAAAAGCCTACATATTGCAGGCTTTTTTTATGATTAAACTTTCTTCACTTCAGGTTTGCCGTATTCAACTTCGAAACTAGCTGCAATAGAAAGTTTGCCACCTGGCTTTTCAACGAAATCAAGTACATTTAAATCCGTACGCATATGATCTTTAAAGAAATCTAAAGTTTGATAACCACGTTGGTCATTAATAAATTTGATGTGTGGATTTAACTTTAAAACATTTTCTTGACCAGGTCGAATAGGTTGACCATCACCAGTTGAGGTTATAGAGGTGGTTAAAAATTCAGTCGCAATAGACTGTGATTGATAATCGCTTAAATCACTTGGAATATTGGCAACAAAGTATTGATGGAGGTCACCAGATAAAATAACTGTATTTCCGTTTGGTGCATTGTCACGTATAGATTGAATTAGACGTTCTCGGGCGTATGGATAACCGTTCCACGTATCCTTACCAAAATAAGCATTACCTGATTTACTATAGCGCACCCAAGGCATGACTTGGATCTGCTGTGCAAGTATATTCCAGCGTTTATCATGGCGCATTTGCTTTGCTAACCATTCTTCTTGGACTTTGCCAAGCATATGTTCTGCTTTTTGATTATCTGTCCGACAGTAACCATTTTTATCCAATTCTTGTTCTAGCTGAGCTTTGCTACAAAGAATAGGAGAACGATACTGACGAGTATCCAAAATATTCATTCGCAACATTTGACCAAAATCTAAGGTGCGATATGCAGTAATATCTGGGCCTTGAGGTTTTTGAGCTAAACGTACAGGCATGTACTCATACCAAGCTTGAAAGGCTGCCGCTCGGCGAAGTAAAAAGATTTCTCTCTTTTCTCCCTTCTCTTCTAAATCTGCCACCCAATTATTATCTACTTCGTGATCATCGAATGTTATTGCAAATGGTGCTGATGCATGAGCTGCTTGTAGGTTAGGATCAGCACGGTATTGTGCATAACGTATTCTATATTGAAATAAAGTTTGGATCTCTGGACCAATATGCTGACGAGCAGGGATAGATACACGTAAATTACCTATCGCTCGGCCACCACCTTTAGCTTCAGGACCTTCATAAATATAATCGCCATAATGGAAGACAATATCGATATCCTCTTCCTTACTTAAATAATCATAAGCTGTGTAATAGCCAGTTTCATAGTGTTGACATCCCACCACAGCAATGCGAACCTTATTTGGCATTTGTTGAGCACTAGGCGCTGATTTTGCTGTGCCAATCGGACTTTCGTAATCGCTCATAAAGAAACGATAATAATAGCGTGTTTGTGGTGCTAGTCCTGTCACTTCAACATGTACGGTATGATGTAAATCTGGATGTGCTTGTGCTTCACCCGTTTGTACTATTGTTTTGAAGTTCCGATCGAGTGCGACTTCCCATTTGACGTTAACAGCTTCATTAGGCATTCCTCCATCTACAGATAGGGGATAAGGTGCAACACGAGTCCAAATCACAAAGCCATCCGGCCATGGATCACCAGAAGCGACACCAAGTTGAAAAGGGCTGATAGGAAATTTAGGATTGGCCCAAGTCTTAACAGAACTTAGCCCAGAGACGAGTGCTAGTGAAGTTAAACTTGCCAAGCCTAGTAAAAATTTGCGGCGATTTGGATTAAAATGGTTCATTTTTTCAACGTGATTAGTTATGGATTAAAATAAAGGAAGGCTATAAGTCAAATAGATACGGGTCTGTTCCTGCTCTGTCCCAGTACTCTTTTTGAACTTTCCGTATTGCGCTGTAAAACCTAAATTCTTCAATTTTCCTTGAGGAACTTTGTATCGTAGGGTGTAGTCAATTTCTGACTCTGTTGCACAACCACATTTGCCAAAATCACGGCCTTTTACTTTTAAAAAAGAAATATTTAATCCTTGAAGATAGTGATCTCTAAAATCATATCGATAGCCATACCATGTTGATTTCTCACCTGCATTGGTAAAGTTTTGCAATAATCGGTTGGTAGGGAGATATATAAATGTGCCATCTGCACCATTGCCTAAACCGCTCTGGTTCATGTGGAGAAAGTCGCCATCACTGCCAATTTTTTGTGCACCAAATTGAAGCTGATGATTTTTGATCTTATATTTAAAATCGATACTCGCTGTTTGGTTACTTACTTTAGTACCGTAACCTTTTTCACCCCGTTCATTGGCTCCTGTGGCCTGAGTGTCAAATAATCTTAAATCAGTGTTAAGATTTTGATTTTCATTAATATTAAATTTATGCTTAACACCTAAAAACTGCTGCACATAGAAATCTTCGAGCTCACCCACGTAGTATTGTAAAGTTAAATCTTTAGTTGGTTTCCAATCAGCTCCAGCAAATAAAAAACCATCACTTGTCTGAGTTGCACCTTTGATAGACAGTTCAGATTTATCACGTGATGCACGGGGAATTGCTTCTGTGACATATCCTGCAGTTAAATTTAAACCTTTTATTTCTTTTGAGGTGAGTTGCGTCCCCATATAGGAGGATTCAAGTAAACGTGCAAAGCTGCGACTTAAAATAGGTAGTTTGGGGCGTAGTTCGCCAACCTTTAGTTCAGATTTATTATATTTAGCTTTTAATGTGGGATAAGCTCTAGTCCAATATCCAGTAGGTCCGCCATCATCATCAAGTGGGAACATTAATGAATTCTTAGCCTTATCTTTACTACCATCTAGACGGATACCGATAGCTGCACTTGCATCGAGGCCCAATCCGACTTTACCCTCGGTATAACCGGACTCGTACATCAACTCAATCCCTTGCCCCCATACAGTCGAATCTTTGTCAGTAGGCTCTTGATCATGATCAAAGTAATAATTTTTAAAATTAACCTCAGCTCTACTATCTTCTATAAAATCCGCATGTGTGAACTGAATCATTCCAATTGATAATGATAAGGTACTTAAAATCAAGAGCTTATAAATCAAGATACTGCCTTTTTTGGACGCTAAATAAACTTTGAAATACCCTACATCCTCAATATGAATTTTATCCTTCAGATTTATTAAGCTTATGTGACTTTAAAATGAATACCCTCTATCCTGTTTAAGCCAATAATTAATTAACTTGAACTGTTGGCTCATTTCGATGGGTTAATTAATGTGCAGGATATGCGCATAACGATGCTTAGCTTCTATCTAAAAACTCACAGATACTAGCAACAGAGATTTAGCTACGAGCCGCTTTTTTATTGAATTCAGTCACCGCTTAAGCAATCATCTTTAATTTTTATGAAAAGCAACTACACAAAATAGACCAAGAGAATATTTAACATAAAGTCTCTTATGCGAAATAAAAAATGGGAGCTAAAAGCTCCCATTTTTTATTTTTGCTCATGTTCTTTATAGTACTGATGTGCTCTTTTGGAATTATGCTTCCAACTTTTCGCAACGTCATAAACATAAGTTGGTAAATCATCCCAATCATGAGGCAGACCGGTACCACGTGCGACACGAAGTTTAAGCGGATAGTCCTTGTATTCAATACGATGCAGAAAATAAAAGCTACGCTCTTAGTGAGTGCTAAATTTCTTAAATACAGAACTTCTGACATTGGGATAGATTTCCCAAAAATAGTTATGGCGCTTACTCTGTATTGCTTGTTTGTAATGATGTTTCAGTTTTTTCATTTTTCCTCCTAGGTAACATTACCTAGAAGGGGTCCTCTGCAAAATAATACATCATCTTTCATCCTACGAATTACACATTCATATTTAAAAGTACCACAAAGTAGTATAAAATAAACTACTACAAGGTAGTATAAACACAAGCAATGTATACAATATGTGAAACCCCTTTATTTACCAAATACTGTCTTGTTTATTGGACTCAGGAAGAATATGAGGAATTTAAAACATTCTTGGCATTAAATCCTGAGGCCGGGGATGTCGAACCTAATTCGGGTGGCATTCGTAAGATCAGATGGACTAGCGGTGGTCGAGGCAAAAGTGGTGGTGTCAGAGTCATCTACTTTAATCGTTTAACAAATGGAGAGATTTGGTTATTAACCTTGTACAGTAAAAAGCAAACGGTACAACTTAGTAAGAAAACCCTTCAAGCATTGGTGGAGAAATTAAATGACTCGTTTAATGACTGAAAAAGAACTAGAAGCCTTTGAAGCAACAAGAGATATTGAAGCTGAAATCTTACAAGGCATCGATGATATGTTGGCAGATAATGCTGCAAAAAGAACAGTAATTACTGAAACAGATGTAGCTTTAGCACGTAGAAAGGCACAGCTGACACAAGAACAGTTTGCTAAGCTCCTTGGTGTTTCCAAACGTACATTAGAATCTTGGGAACAAGGTGTGAGAAGACCTTCTGGTGCAGCAACATCATTAATTAGGTTATTTATTGTTGATCCAACGTTTGTAAAGGAAAGTTTAGCTTAATTTACATAGCTATTAGTAGAGAGCTATTTCCTTTCAGTATATTTGAGCATGATTATGAAGCATTTAGGATTTGTAGGAAAATTGACTGAATATATTGGATATACTCATGTTGAAATTATTAATAGCTCTTTACGACTATCTTTCAAGGTATCATCGAGAAACAACTTAGAAGAAATGTTCAAAAAGATGGTTGAAAATAACTATGATTTACTAATGGAAACATCAGAGAAAATAGAATTTGAATTAGATAGTGATGTTCTTAAAAAAATTGAAAAATAAAGGAAGAACAAGGTATTGAGTTTGAAGAATATGTGCAAAACACTTTGATTAAGCTCATTAACCAATGTGAATTGACTACCGATCAGCCTTAGTTTAGGCAA
>NZ_VLSR01000034.1:0-6061 GCF_007558235.1 Acinetobacter sp. RF15B
AAAAAACCGAAAACCGTAAAGATGCCCGAACGGCTAGAGAATGGGTGATTGCCCTACCTGATGAATTAGACCCTGATCAACGTAAGGACTTGGCAAAAGACTTTGCCAGGTCCTTAGTTGATCGCTATGGCGTGATTGCAGATTTAGCCATCCATGAACCGAGCAAAGGCGGTAATGATAAGAACCATCACGCCCATATCATGCTCACCACCCGAAAGGCAGAATTAGATACGGACAAGAAACTTACCCTAACCACTAAAACCGATATTGAGTTAAGCAATGCCAAACGAAAAAGCCTTGGTATGGGGACAACCCAAGAAGACATTAAGCAAATTAGAGAAAAATGGGCAGACTTAGCCAATAAAGCATTGGAACGTGCAGGCTACCGAGAAAAAATAGATCACCGCAGCTATGCCGATCAGAACAACGGACTACAAGCCACCATCCATGAAGGCACCAAAGTCACTCAATTACGCAGACAAGGCATAGATACTGAAATTAGCCGTTTCAATGACAATGTGAAACAGCAGAACACCCAACAACTTGACCAACAGAAACAGCAGAAAGAGAGCGTTTTACAGCGTGGTTTAAACCGTGTCGATCAAGGTTTTGAGCAATGGCAGAAGAACCAAGAAAGCAAACGCCTAGAACTGGAACGCCAAGCGGAAATGAAGCGACAGCAAGAATTAGATAAACAACGAGCCGAACAAGCAAATCGTAAGGCATCACGAAATTTAGATAATGATGGATGGTCACGATGAGTAACCAAAATGATGATTTAGACCTAGATGATCAGTTATATATTCTATTGGCATCTATGAAGGAATACAGAGAAGCCATAGCAGACGATAATAAGCGATTAGAGACGTTTTACAGCAAAGTGGCTAGTGGGGTGCTGGAACAGAGTAAAAAGACCCTAAATAATGCAAACCAAGAGGCTACACGCGCCCTCCAAGGTCGTATTCAGGAGTTAGATAAAGCCACCGATAAATTGAACTACAGATTTATTGCCTTGTTGTGTGCAATTTTCCTCAGTCTGGTTCTGGTTTTTCTGTCTTTTATATTTTTATTCATTCCAAGTTTTGACGAGATCAAAGAACGTCGTGCAGAAGCAGCTTGGCTAGAACAAAGATATAACCTGGATATTAAAAACTGTAATGGTAAATCCTGTGTCCGGATTATGAAAAATGACTGTCACGGGCCACACAAAGATTATTGTGTGATTGACCCTAAATAGTACTTGTTAAAGCGGAGCTGCGAGCCAATAACCGTGCTGTGTACAAACATCTGGGGTAGATTGGAGTTTTGTTGAGTACATACCTCCACCAAGTCTGATTTCCTCACCTATAAAAACTTTATGGTTATTAAATTTATTGGTAATGCTGATCCTACCATCATTTGTATATTCTAATTCACTGCTGTTAGCCCAGATAATAAAAGGGCCATTATCGCTATTTAAACGAATACAGCCATGAGGATCTAAATGTAATTTGCCACCTGTCATTGAGAGCATATAAGTCTTTGTTTCAGGACTTTGCTTAATAAAAATTACAGATTTTACAGGTTCTATAGCACTAGAAACTAAGGCGGGCTTTGCCATACAAGCAGTCAGTACAGAAATGATGAAAAAACTTTGAGCTAAATTATATATTTTCATAGTTAACCAAGTTATGAGATGGGACAGTACTTTGCTTGGTTTCTTTCATTTTCCAATTTATACCGGTGTACGCAAAGTGGCTCGACTTTGCAATATGGCTAACGCCATATTGCAAAGCATCGAGCTAAATTTTAATTAAATACGTTTCAACGCCATGATATGGCGCACCATGTCGTTAATATGCTGTTTTGTTTCATTATCTTGAGAACTTAGCCAAGTTACAACATCCGCATCAAAAGCCTTTGCTTGAGCAATCGCATGGCGTTCTTGTAATTTTTTAACAAAATTTGGTTTTACTACTGGCGCATTGGTAGGGTCAAAATTTTTATAACGTTCTAATTCATTTTGCATGGTTATACCTCCGCTTTTGATTGTGCGATGGCTCAAAGGCAGTAATGATTCTTGCAACATCACCACGTTCAACCCAAACCACTGTTAGTAGTCTACCACGATTACTCAGACCGATTGATATTAGCCGTTGCTCATCGTAATGACCAAGATCGTCAAAGGACATCAGCTCTGGATCAAGAAAAACACTACATACCTCTTCAAAAGTAATTTCACGCCCTCGATAGACTAATTCCATTTTTTTATCGTGCCATTCAAATAGCAGACCGTAATACTCAATCAACGGCATCTTTAGCTTTTTCCTAGATTTACAACCTCTAAAAGTCTACTTAGAGGGTTTTACTTATTCAATAACTCATTAATTTAAATGGTTTCTAACATCCAAATTTCGTATAACCGCCATTATGTTAAATGGAAGCCAGCGACCTCCAAGAAAATCGGTATAGTGTGAATAGTTATTGAGTAAATAAGAGAATTAAATTAGTGAAATACTCAAATGAAAAAATAGTTAAAGCTCTCTTGCTTGCTCCTTTACCGTTACTTTTTTTCATAGCAGTCCTGTTTATCGTAATGAATCAGGAATACAGCCTATACTCGATTTTAGTGGTTCTTGTAGGGCATGGCCTTGTCTACTTAGCGTATTGTATTTTGACTGTGCCTTTCAGCTTCATATTCTCAATTATTTTAAATCGTTATAACAGTCTGAATTTATTAACCATCTGTATTACCTCTCTAATTATTGCTGCTCCATTTTTTATTCTTTTTGGATGGAGTCACACAGGAGAAATTTCGAAAGAGTGGTGGAAAATGTATACCAATACATGGACTATTTTTATGGCTCTCTTTCCTGGCTTATGTTATTGGCTGTTTTTAATTAATTTAAAAGATAAAGAATAGTTATGAAAAAAATATTATATTTTAATTTCTTAGCGATTATTTTGACTTATGTATCTTTGCTTTATCAAAAAAATATATTAGTTGCTCGCATAGTTGTAGATAAGCTTGAAAAAGTTGAAGTCATAGCTGGGGGATTTCCTCTACAGTTCCTTATAGATGGTGAAACCTCTCCAGTCGGAAGTATAAGTATCAATCCTTTATTTATTTTCATCGGCATGGATCAATTTGTTTTTCTCAATTTTTTTATTGATTATTTATTTTGGGTAAGTATTTTATTTGCTTTTTCTATGATTGTGAAAAAGTACAGAATTGTATAGATCTCCTAAAATTAACATAATACACCTTATACGAAATGCAATTTTTATTCCTTTAAAAATCAATTTCTTATATACTATTGAAAAGCCCATTTACCCTCAAATGGGCTTTTTTTATGATTTTTCATGTTCCACGAACACTTATTGAGCATTGTTCCACGATTTTAATTAGATATTTTAATCATTCCAGTAAGAGCCAAGCGAGTGTCTACGAGCGACCACCTGGCATTAAAATTTCGCCCCTGCCTTTTCCCTGATTACAAGCTCCCTTTTGATTCATAACGAAAGATACAGAGCATCCCGAATGGGTGCGAACTATGTTAGTCAAATTCTAGACGAGCGAAGCGAAGGCATAGTTTCTTTTTTTATTAAATCCTCAATTCATATTTGAAAAAACAGCCCCTCAACCGAGCGAAAGCGAGGTTAAAACGTCCGAGCTTTAGCGAGGGCATAGGGCTGTTTTCCACAAGTTTTTATATTTTTTATTTTTAAATATATTTTTAAATATTTTTAAGTTGCTTGAAACGCTTGTACAGCAAGGCTTTCACAGCTAATAAGTACACCAATTCCGATATATAAGTACACCAATTCCGATATTTTAGCCCCAATAAGTACACCAATTCCGACATATAAGTACACTAATTCCGATGATATTGACACCTACATTACAAAGGTGTACAAATACACTTGAATTATAAAAGTGTACAACAATGAAAAATGACTTAGTTGTAAAAGATAATGCGTTGATTAATGCTAGTTATAGTCTTGGTCTTGTCGAACAGCGATTGATTTTATTAGCTATCGTTATTATTCGGGAACATACTCATAACATGCACCTTGACTATATTGCATTCAATAAACCAATTGAGATTACAGCAGAAAGTTATATTAATACGTTTGGTGTAAGCCATAGCACAGCATACGAAACACTAAAGGATGCCTGTAAGTCTTTATTCTCAAGACAGTTTAGCTATCAAGAACCTAGAGAAAAAGGTATTGCTCATAAAACGACTCGCTGGGTGTCTGATATTGCTTATATTGATAATTCTGCAACTATAGAATTTACTTTTGCTCCAGCGGTCTTACCCCTAATCACTTATCTTGAACAACACCTTACAAGCTACGAATTAAAACAAGTTGCCAATCTAACAAGCGGTTATGCTATTCGCCTATACGAACTTTTAATTGCGTGGCGTAGTACTGGGAAGACACCAATTATTGATTTAAATGAATTTCGTTTAAAACTTGGAGTTGGAGATGAAAAATATCAAAGAATGGGGCAATTTAAAGAAAAAGTTTTACATATTGCTATTGAGCAACTTAACAAACATACAGACATTACCGTAACTTATGAGCAACATAAGCAGGGGCGTACAATTACAGGGTTTTCATTCAAGTTTAAGCAAAAAGTACAACCTAAAATTGAAACTAAACGAGATCCCAATACCCCTGATTTTTTCATCAAAATGACCGATTCCCAACGTCATTTATTTGCAAACAAACTGTCTGAAATGCCTGAAATGGGGGCATATTCTCAAGGTACAGAAAGCTATCAGCAGTTTGCTATTCGTATTGCAGACATGCTTTTAGAGCCTGAAAAATTCAGAGAGTTATACCCTTGCTTAAAAAAGGCAGGATTTGGTAATTAAAAAAAAGGAGCTTCAGCTCCTTTTTTTTAATTTTATTCTTTGGCTGGCTGTCCTATCGAATCTAACTGATTAATCAGTTCCGCATTTACTTCTTCGCCCGACTTATTGGCAGTATCTTTACTTTCAAATCGTGATGAATCTTGGAGTTCTTTTTTCATACGTTCACGGTCTTCGTCTGTAATTTCTTGCGGAGCAGGTACTTGTTGCGCTTCTTGGCGTACTTCTTCCACAATCTCAGGAGACGATGCTTGCACTCTTACATGTTCTGGTTCTTCTTTATTTTTGCTGCATGCAGTAAGGGTAATAACTGACATTGTTAATAAAGACATTAAAATTTTATATTTCATAAAGAATATCCAGCTTAATTGTTATTCATCGAAGGTAAATCAAAAAGTATTCTATCCCGATCCTCTATTAAATAATCATTAAGTTCAGCGAGTATTTTTTCTTTGTTGGCTTCATTGGATTGCATTTTTTTAATCAAGTAAGAACCAAGTAAGATTTTACGCCGAGTATCATCCTTGCGTTCTTGCTCTTTCTGCTTTGTTCTTTCTCTTGCTTCAATAGCCTGTTTCTGAGCTTTTAACTGTTTCAGCTTCTCCAACTGGGCTTCAATTTTCTTTTCAATATTTTCAGTTGATTTTGTCATAACGGTTAATTTCGGGATATAGAAAACCACTCAAGCATAAGGCTCTATGAACTAGAGTTCAAGCGAGCTATATGTTATCGTGTTTTTCATGAAATGCGCACTTACGACTTGGATTTCATCCAAGTCAAAGTTTGCGTAAGGGGATTCCCCTTAACCCCAAAAAACTGCTACGCAATTTTTTAAAAGCAAAAGCATCTCAAGGCGACTGCATGGCAATCTATCATTGTTCGACTAAAACGGTTAACCGAAGTTCGGGACGAACTGCGGTTGCATCTTCTGCATATCGTGCAGGGGAAAAACTCAAAGATGAGCGTACAGGATTGACGCATGACTTTACGAGAAAGGACGGTGTCGCCCATTCTGAAATTATCTCTAATTTAGATATTGAAATTGACCGTGGTGAACTTTGGAACTTGGCAGAAAAAACCGAAAACCGTAAAGATGCCCGAACGGCTAGAGAATGGGTGATTGCCCTACCTGATGAATTAGACCCTGATCAACGTAAGGACTTGGCAAAAGACTTTGCCAGGTCCTTAGTTGATCGCTA
>NZ_VLSR01000035.1:0-5803 GCF_007558235.1 Acinetobacter sp. RF15B
CTTCTTGAGTAAGATGAGTATAGTTCATGATGCAACTTTGACTTTGGTCGGTCGGAAGCAAAATGCTAGCTCATCTTGCTTCCTTCCAATAATTTAATCTCTGTTGCACTTCATTTGAGAATCCAAGTTGTGAAAACCTATGATAAATCACCATACATTGCAGGGCTTTGGCTCGATTTTTTATTCCAGATCAACTAAGCTGTCTTTTTATAAACTTCAACATTGGACAATGAGAAATGGCAGTTGGTGACGTATCTATGCCACAGATGCATGTGGTAAAAGGGGTGAAAATTGGTTCGGCAGAAGCCTATGTACGCTACCAGAACCGACGTGACCTGGTGGTATTTGAGCTAGCTGAAGGCTCCAATGTTGCAGGTGTATTTACCCAGAATGCATTTTGTGCAGCGCCGGTGCATGTTTCTAGGGCACATCTGGCAGCGGGAAATCCACGCTATTTAGTCATTAATACCGGAAACGCGAATGCGGGCACTGGTGCGACGGGTATGGCCAATGCAGAAGCCACCTGCGCCCAGCTGGCAAAGCTTGCTGGAGTGAACCCAGAACAGGTGTTACCGTTCTCGACCGGAGTGATTGGTGAACAGTTGCCTATAGAGCGTTTGCTTAGTGGCTTGCAGCCGGCGCTGGCGTCATTGCGTGATGATGCCTGGGGAGATGCAGCAACTGGAATCATGACCACGGATACCACGCCAAAAGGTGCTTCTGAACAGTTCGAGATGGATGGTATTCGCTATACCATGACGGGTATTTCCAAGGGTGCCGGGATGATTCGCCCGAATATGGCGACCATGTTGGGCTATGTGGCAACGGATGCGCCGATTAGCCGTGAACTGGTACAACAGTTACTTTCCCTCACAGTTAATCAATCCTTTAACCGTATTACTATCGATGGCGATACCTCTACCAATGACTCCTGTATTTTTATTGCAACTGGTCAGGCGGGAGGCACGGAAATATCTTCTGTTGAAGATCCGCGTTATGCCGTGGTTCTAGAAGTGCTCATGCGTACCATGAAGCGTTTAGCGCACCTGATTGTGCGTGATGGTGAAGGGGCGACCAAGTTTATTACTGTAGCGGTAGAAGGCGGTGCCAATACTCAGGAATGCTGCGATGTTGCTTATAGTATTGCCCACTCTCCATTGGTGAAAACCGCTATTTTTGCTTCTGATCCAAACTGGGGGCGTATCCTGGCGGCGATCGGTTATGCCGGTGTGGCGCATTTAGACGTTGCAAAAATTCAGGTTTGGTTAGATGATGTACAAATCTGCAAAGATGGTGGTGCAGCAGCTGACTACACTGAAGAAGCGGGTGCGCGTGTCATGGCGCAGGCTGAAATGATGATTCGTGTGGATCTGGGACGTGGTAAGGCAAAAGACACAGTATATACCTGTGATCTGTCTTATGATTATGTCAAGATTAATGCAGATTATCGTTCATAGTTCGGATGATTGCTCAAGCCTCCTCGCGTGGGGGCTTTTTTATATCTCAAATGTTTTAATGACCGGTCAAAAATAGCAGACCGCCACATCTGGCCGGTGAATAGGGTAAATGGTTGCCTTTGGGGCAAGCAGTAAAGATAAAAGAGTAGATGTTGTTATGAATAATGCGACCAATTTAATAGCCAATGAAGCAAAGTCGATTGTGCAGGCGCATTTAGACCGTTTAGGTGAACCTAAGGAACATCAGCTGACTGAACAGCTAAAACAGGAAAAATTTGCACAGATCAAGGCAGAGCTTGAAAAGCAGGATGCTGCATTGGTCGCACATTATTATTGTGATCCTGAAGTTCAGGAACTGGCTGAACTGACTGGAGGCTGTGTCTCTGATTCGCTAGAAATGGCACGTTTTGGACGAGACCATCCGGCATCCACTCTGGTTGTGGCCGGAGTTAAATTCATGGGGGAAACCTCAAAAATTCTTTCTCCTGAAAAAACTGTGTTAATGCCGACACTTGAGGCGACCTGCTCACTGGATCTGGGCTGTCCGGTTGATGAATTTAGCAAGTTTTGTGATGCACATCCTGATCATACAGTAGTGGTATATGCCAATACATCAGCTGCTGTGAAAGCGCGCGCCGATTGGGTGGTAACTTCTAGCTGTGCCGTTGAGATTGTCGAGCATTTAGATAGCTTGGGTGAGAAAATCATTTGGGCGCCAGATCAGCACCTGGGACGCTATATCCAGAAAAAAACAGGTGCAGAAATGTTGCTTTGGGATGGTTCATGTATTGTGCATGAGGAGTTCCGTTCGCGTGGCATTGCTCAGATGAAAGCGATGTATCCTGATGCAGCGGTTCTGGTTCATCCTGAATCACCAGAATCGGTGGTAGATGTTGCCGATGCAGTTGGAAGCACTTCACAGCTGATTAAAGCAGCACAAACATTGCCACATCAACGTCTGATCGTAGCCACAGACCGCGGTATCTTCTATAAAATGCAGCAGGCTGTTCCAGAAAAAATCCTGATTGAGGCGCCGACTGCCGGAGAAGGCGCAACTTGCCGTTCCTGTGCCCACTGTCCATGGATGGCGATGAATGAACTGGATGGAATTTTACAGGTTCTGCAACAGCGTAATCAGGAAATTCAGGTAGATCCTGTGCTGGCGCAGCGTGCAAAGCTGCCTTTAGATCGTATGCTGAATTTTAGTGCCAGCTTAAAGCGCTAGGGTTTGTATAAAAAATGTCTGAAATGCTTGATAAATAAACGCTTGAAGTGTTTTTTTGATTTTTTTTAAATATAGGTGTTGACGTCTTTGGGCGTCACGCCTAGAATGCACACCGTACCGAACGATAGTTCGATACAAAAGCTGAGATGAATCGGAGCATAGCACAGCCTGGTAGTGCACCTGGTTTGGGACCAGGGGGTCGTAGGTTCGAATCCTACTGCTCCGACCAATTCTTCAAGGCAAATGATGTTTACATCAGTAACGCGCTTGTAGCTCAGTTGGATAGAGCATCCGCCTTCTAAGCGGATGGTCACAGGTTCGAATCCTGTCAGGCGCGCCATTTGGTCGCTTGATATCAAGAACCAAATGTAATGGTGGATGTAGCTCAGTTGGTAGAGCCCTGGATTGTGATTCCAGTTGTCGCGGGTTCGAATCCCGTCATTCACCCCAACTTTTAAAGTTGAAATCGGAGCATAGCACAGCCTGGTAGTGCACCTGGTTTGGGACCAGGGGGTCGTAGGTTCGAATCCTACTGCTCCGACCATCTATACAAAGATGGTTGAAATAAAAGATACCGCGTAAAGCGGTTTTTTTGTGTCTGAGATTTTATAAAAACCAAAAGCTCCAAGGGGAGCTTTCAACAAGACATACTTTTAAGGCACGATAATAATAGTGACTCTTCGATTTTCAGCACGGTTTTTATTTGAGTTATTAGGAACCAAAGGTTGGGATGAACCGCGCCCGATAACCTGAATGTTTTTAGGATTAAAACCTTGTTGAAGGAAGATATCTGCTACATTGGATGCACGGTTTTTAGAGAGCTCTAGGTTATAGGTGGGGTCACCGATATCATCCGTATGGCCAATAATGTTCAGCTTTTCCAGCTTATAGCTTTTAAGCTGTTGTGCCAGCCGGGTGAGCTCCTGGTTTTGCTGGGCAGTAATAATGAAATGATCAAAACTGAAAATCAGGCTTTCTGGTAAGCCTAGACTCCAGCCCTCTTCTGTTAGCACAAAACCTTCCTTTTTCAACATTTTTGTTTGTTGATAATTAAGTGGCCCAAAGCTTAAGCAGGCACTTAACCAGGTGGTAAGTAGAAGAATAATTGAAGTTTTTATCATATGCATAGTCTTACCTGTGATCATTTTTGGTAAATACACCAGTGGTGTTTTAATGATTTTGCTTGATACATGGCCTGATCGGCTTGCATGATTAATTCTTTTGCATCAGCAGCATTAATACTGATGGATATACCTAAACTAAAGCTAAAAGAAATTATTTGTCCGTTATGGATTAAAGGCTCCTCGCAACACTGAATGAGGTTTTTAGCGATTGAAGTCAATTGATCCACGCGGGTCATATCATGGAGAATAATGGCAAATTCATCTCCGCCGAGACGAGCCACAAAATCGGTCTGGCGTATATTGTATTTTAATCTTCTGGCTGTTTCCTTCAGGACCTCATCTCCAATCACATGCCCATATTCATCATTGATCTGTTTAAAATTATTATTATCTACATAAATCAGGGCAGAAGGCGCTGGGGGAGTTCTGCTAAACAGCTTGCTTAACTCTTGATAAAAGTAATTGCGGTTAGGGAGTTCTGTAAGATAATCATGCAAGGCTTGATGAGAAAGCGCATGGTTTTCGTTTTGCAAATGAGTATGCCAAGCTTGAATTTCTTCTAACAAATGATTGAATACCATATTCAATTCGTTGAATTCTTTAATATCATTTTGGGGAAAGCGCAGATTGTACGCATTTTGTTGATTGATTAAATGGGCAATCTGAATCAGGGGCGAAATCGATTGCATAATAAAGCGATAAGTTGAATTAACGGACTTGGCTAAAGTGAAAAGAATAAACAGTATGCCCACCATCAGGCCGAAAAATACTTTGATAATAAAACTTAGTATTTGTGCGGAACTACCGTATACAACCACTGTACCGATATTTTTACCGAGATGGTAAACAGGGACCTCTATAGCTTCACTCAGAAAAATGCGATCAAACAAGGCTTGTAGCGGATAATAGTAATCATTGTCTTTTTGGCTTTTCGCTAACAGGTTTTGCTTCTGGTCGTATAGCCCAATATAGGGGATATGATAATCGTTGGTGTATTCAATCAGTATTTTAGAAATAGTCACTCGATCATTAAAAACCAGAGCAGGTTGAATACGCTCAGCAGCTGTTTGACTGATCAATTGCAGACTCTGCTTTGCAGAAGATTCTACAGTTAGCACTGAAATGCTGACCAAGGTTAAAGTCGAAATCAGAAAAGTAATAGCAAAAATTGTAAATTGTGATTTCTTGAATAACTGTTGTAAGGAGGTTGATTTATAAAAATTATTAATCATTCATATTACTCCTGATTACGTGCAAGCAGTAATACACGGGGATCTACATGCACTTTGGAGCGAGTCAAACTATCCAGATTTACCTTGAAAATGGCATTCCCCGATTTGGAATACATGAGGCAAAACGTGCTGCCAATTTCACATTCTGCATTTGAGGTGCTGAAGGTAATGACCTGCTTATTTGCAGATTGATTAATAATGTGTTGTTCAAATTCTGGAGTGGACTGACTAAAAAAAATTGCATGACAAATGGTATTTTTAATTTGATTACTTGTAAGTAATTTAGTCTCCATGGGAAGATTGGAGTGTCTGAGCTGATTTTTAAGCTGGGTATAAGCATTACCGTCATCTAAGACGCACAGCTTTGGGGTGGATACAGGCCACTTCACATAACTGAGTATAGAAACTGTGATTTGATAAGAATTTTGAACCGAGTTGGCGTTTAAACTAAAACAGAAGGTTGTAGCTATTACTAGTAAAAATAACTTTCTGAGTGAGTTGTGCATGAAAATGTTTAAAAAATGAGTATTAGTTCGCATTTTAATGAAATTCTTTGAGTAATAATAGAGCAAAAAGATGCAGTTCCGGTAAATTAGTATAAAAATACACCACTCGTAAGATTTATGTGAAAAAAGTACTTGCAAGCTCTCTTAAATGCTGTAGAATGCACATCCATCGGCAGTGATGAAGATTAAAACTTGTTAAGAAACAAGGATTTAGCACAAGATGTTAAATTTAAGTGTCTTGAATGAGTTTAAAAATAAT
>NZ_VLSR01000036.1:0-5580 GCF_007558235.1 Acinetobacter sp. RF15B
TAATGTAATTGCTATATCAGAGAGTTGTCACATAAAGTTTCCTCTCATACAAGATGATGATTTATTAAATTATTATTATCCTGGACATCTTAAAGAAAGTGATAAAAATTATTTTGACAAATATGAATTAGATAAAACTGTAATTTTAAAAGATAGAACTATAATTTTATCCATTCTTAAATCTGGATTAAGAGAGAATAAAAATAAGTTAAAAGATATTTTTGATATTCTAAAGATACAGTTTCGTTTGAAAATTGAGACAACATCTTCAGAAAATATTAGAAATAATCTAAAAAATCTTTCAAGAATTCATTTTGATAGCATAGCCATTGATAAAAGAGATAAATTTTTCAATTTGGAGGAGTGTGTTTTATGGTATGAAAATCAGGATTTATCTAATGATAAAGATATATTTGATAAAAATATACGTAAGTCTCAAAGTTTTGAGATAGATCTTTACGAAAATAATAGGGTAATTTATTTCTTATATAATTTAATTAGTAATAATTTAATTAATATATCTAATATATTTTTTTATAAAAATGATAAAGAAGTTACTTTACAGGATATGAGTTCTGGACAATTGTGTTTGATAAATAGTTTCTGTGCAATTGCTGCCGATATTAAAGATGAAAGCCTTATATTCATTGATGAACCTGAAATTAGTCTTCATCCTTCATGGGCTTCGAAATATATAGGACTATTACAGACTTTATTTTCAGATTTTTATAATTGTCATTTTATTATAGCTACTCATTCTCCTCATATTGTTTCAAATCTACCAGATGATGATGCTTTTGTTGTAACTATTAAAGATGATAGAACGTCGAAGTGCATTCCTTCTAATAACTTTAATTTTAGATCTATAGATTTTCAATTAGCCGAAGTTTTCGATTTCCCAGGAAATAAAAATGAATATTTAGTAAGAATAATTATGGTAATTCTTACCAAAATATCTGAGAAAAAAGGTTTGAATCAAGATGATTTAGATACTGTAAATCATTTAAAGAACTTCCTTCCTAAATTAGAAGATAAGGATCCGGTTAAGCACCTAATTAATCAAATTTCTGCATTGGTTGATAATGAATAAAGTTATATTTTCTAAGAAACATCAGACATTTATAAGTGGATATGATGGGAAAAATTATAAAATATGGAACACTACAGAAGGAGAAGTAGCTAAAATAAGAACAGCTATACGAAACCATTATAAAATTGAACAAAATTATATGTGTTGCTATTGTAGGCAACAAACTATCCAAGATCATGGACTTGTGTGGGATTGTGAACATATCCTCCCTAAAGCTATTTATCCGTTATTCTTATTTGAACCTTTAAATTTAGCATTAAGCTGTAAAGCTTGTAATCTAGCTAAAGAGGCTTATAAAAATGAAATTATAAAAATAGATCCAAAAACTTACTCGACAAATAGTTCGGACTATCAAATTATTCACCCTCATTTTGATAGATATGATGAACATTTATTAGTTAAGTGCTTAGAGGGTACTACTGTATATGAAATTGTAAATAGTTCCTCAAAAGGAAGTTTTACATATAAATGCTGTGGTTTCGATCGTTATGATAAGAAGCTAGCAGGCTATAACAATGTTTCTCAAGATGTTGCACAAACTGTTAGTGATTTATTAAGTAGGGGATATAGTGACTCAGAAATTGTACAGGGCTTGCTAACAAAAATTATTCCTATACAACAGAAAGTAAATTTTTAATATTAGCTAAAATTAACATAATGCAGATTATACGAAATGCTTTTTTTATTCCTTTAAAAATCAATTTCTTATATACTACTGAAAAGCCCATTTACCCTCAAATGGGCTTTTTTAATGATTTGTCACGTTCCACGCTTAATTAGTGAGCAATGTTCCACGGTTTTGTTCATATCAGTTAAATAATCTTAGTTAATCATGGGGTCTAAAAAACCCACCCTAAAAGCCTCTTTTTTGGTGTTCTTCCCGCCAGTTTCCCTAAATTGCCTATAGTTGCCTAAAATTTCCTATAGTTGCGCTAAATTGCCTAAAGTTGCCTTAAAACAGCTGCTAAACCGCCTTAAAAACAGGCCCGAATTGCATATAATTGCGGATAATTGCGGATAATTGCGGATAATTGCATATAGTTGCAGATAATTGCATTGTTTTAGCTTCTCCCCAGAGGCAGTTGCATATAATTGCGTAAAATTGCATAGATATGGACGGCAAGATGTGTATTGTACGGGTACGGGCAAAGCCCTTCCCGAACAACACTTCTACCTTATTCGCCAGGGGGCTTAACGGTAAATCTTGCTCTACGAGGTCCCCAGTCGCTGCCGCGATTTTTTAACACCAAAAATAAAGGGAATAGCTTATGTCTCTACTCACCATTGTTGAGGCTTCAAGAAAATTTAATATCGGTAGAACGACAATTTATAAAGCCATTAAGAAAGGTGAGATCACCCCTCAGTTAAGTGAACTTGGTGTGCAGCAGATAGATCCTCAAGATATGATCCGGGTCTTTGGTCATCCTGGGAAGAAAGCTGTTTCAGGAGATACTAAATCGAATGTTTCTGTGAACAATGATGATCTTGTCCGCGAACTACGCTTACAGATCGAAGAACTAAAACAAGATAAGTCTTTCCTGAAACAAGAGATAGCCAGCGTTAGACGTGATTTTGATGACTTCAAACTACTGATAGAACATAAGTCAAAAACAGAAGTAGCTAAAACAGGTGAAACTGTAGCTAAACAGGATCAGAGCAGTTTTGGTGAACAAAAAAAACAGGATGAGAAACAGGTCGAAATACAGCCTGAAAATATAAAACAGGCAGATTTTGAGCCGAAACACTCCACAGAGCAGCCAGCCAAGAAGGGTTTACTCCGGAGACTGGTCGGTGAAATTCTTCGCTGAGAAATCGCTTAAATGCACATTTTTTTAGCTTTTGATGTGAATATTGCAGAAACAACAACTTAAACAAAAGAAAAAGCCCCAAGTGTCTTGCAACACTCAGGGCTTTCGCTTTATATTCAGCGGTACGCAGTTATTTGATGCTGGAAACATCGAATAACGAAGATCATAAGGATTCACAGTCCGTTATGATTTCACCAATGGCTTGTACCTGAACTCTATTTTCACAATAAAAAGTGTTTAGTTCAAGACCTAAAATGATAAGTCTTCGTTAATACGTGTTTAAAACCATCAAATAAGCATCCTAGATCGAGCTTTGCCCGCTTCTGCGTGTCCGTTTTATACGGTCGGCATGTGGTGTGGGTGGAAGGAACAAGCGACGCTAGCGCACCACAGCGATTGTTTTAGAGGGATATAAGAATCTAAAGCAGGAGTTGCTACTAGGGGAAATCGACAAAGCAACAACGTCAGGAGTAGTTCAGGGACGCTTTAAATTGTATGTTGGGGAAACCCTCGCAGAGATAAGCCAACTGTTCGGTCTGAGAACGTGTCGATGCGGTGTGTGAATCGTAATCTCAGCCTATGTAGGAAAGCACAATTACCTACTGTCGTGGACGACCGATGCGTGGCTCCGTCAGCCCAAAATTGGTACTCGGCAATACTCTGAGGGCTTCGTCTTTTGACAAGCTCTTAGGGTGAGTATTGCCGAAACTCTCTCAACGTTCACCATCAGCCCAGAGGGCTTGCCCGAAGGCTGAGGTGAGCGGGGAGAGAGTGAGAGCATTTAATAAGTGTTTTGTCTTTATAGCTTGTATAGTTTTACTTTACGACATGGTGTATAGTAAAACTATACAAAGGATTAATTCTTGTGATTATAGATTTTAAACATAAGGGACTAGAAAGGTTTTTTAAAACAAGTTCTACAGCAGGTATTCAGTCAGTTCATGCAGTGAAGTTAAAAAGACAATTAACGGCTTTGAATGAAGCACAGAGCATTGATGAAATGAATTTCCCAGGCTGGAAGCTTCATCCTTTGAAAGGGAAGTTAAAAGATCATTGGGCAATTACGGTTAATGCGAATTGGCGTATGACTTTCATTTTTAAAGAGGGTAACGCCTATATCGTAGATTATCAGGACTATCATTGAGGTAAATATGATGATGAACAATCCAGCTCATGCAGGCGAGTTAGTTTCCGAATGGCTAGATGGCCTTAAAGAAGAAGGACAAGCGATTACTGTTACAGAACTTGCTGAACGTATCCAGGTTACGCGTGTCTTACTTTCTAGAATTATCAATGGTAAGGCACCGATCACAGCAGATGTAGCTTTGCGTTTACAAGATGCTTTAGGGATCAGTGCAGACCTGTTAATGCGTGTTCAATCAAAGCATTCTCTTTGGATGGAATCTCAAAAACAGCGTCCACAGATTCAACCATTTTTTATTCAATATTAGTTTAGACTTATGCCGTTTAATTAAGATATAGCAGATTTTTTATAAAATTTAGAATTACGGCCATTGAGTCTTAGGTATATCTAGAATTTTAGTGAAGATTTAATATATGTTATATCTAATACTGTTTTTAATTTTTTTGGAAGGACAATCATGCACATAAAAAAGCTAGAAGAGTTAGACTCAAGTTTTAATAATTTTAACACTTATAATGAGGTTTTTGTTTGCAGTAACCGATTAATAAATACAAAGCATATTTTAAAATCTTCTGAAGGCTGGACACCATTAGTAATTAGAAAATCGTTAGATGGGAAACCTATTCTTTGGCTAAGTGTTGCTATTGTTGAGGATAATAAAAGAATTGGTTACATTGAAGTTGTTCAAGAAAATAGAGTGGTTTTTGATCGAGAAGATCTTGATTTTAAAGCAACAGAATTTGGGTTTATAATCAAGATAGATTCTACTACTATATGTGAAGCAGGGGATGTAGAAGAAAATAGCATAGAAATTTTCAAATTAGATTTAAGACCATTAGGCCTTAATATATATGGTGATCATAATACTTTAAATATTGGCACTAATAAAATGTCTAGAAATACATCAAGTAATTCAGAAGCTATGTTTGGTATCTAAAATGCAAGTACTGGAATGTAATTTTGATAATTTAAAAATTAAGCTTTTAGATGTTGAAAGCTTATCAAATAATAGTAATAAATATACAGTATTTCTAGGCGAAAATGGAACGGGGAAAAGTGAAACTTTAAGGCAAATAATAAATAATATTTTAAGGTTAAAAATTAAAGACATAGATTTTTATAAATCTACTATAGAAGGTAAATTTTCTTATAGAGATCCACTAGATAGCTTTTTATCTAATAATTATAAAAATAATTCAGTAGAAAAAAATATTAAATCATCTGTTAAAATTTTGATAAATAAATGTATATGTTTAGATCTATCTTATGAAAAAACAAATGGATCAAGAAAAATAAAAAGTTTCGATGGCAAGTATATTACTATATCTAGTGGTGAGTTTAGGCATAAATTTAGTATAAGATCTAATGAGGAAAATGATCGTTATAAAATATATAATTTAATTAAGGATATTAATGTAATTGCTATATCAGAGAGTTGTCACATAAAGTTTCCTCTCATACAAGATGATGATTTATTAAATTATTATTATCCTGGACATCTTAAAGAAAGTGATAAAAATTATTTTGACAAATATGAA
>NZ_VLSR01000037.1:0-5260 GCF_007558235.1 Acinetobacter sp. RF15B
GTGTGTAAATACACATTAATAATAACGTGTATTTAATATGAAGAATGGTTTAGTTGTGAAAGATAATGCATTAATAAACGCCAGTTATAATTTAGAACTAACAGAACAGCGTTTAGTCATGCTTGCAATCATTAATGCAAGAGAATTAGGGCAGGGTATTACGGCAGATAGCAAACTAGAAATACATGCTAGTGACTATGCAAAGCTATTTAATGTATCACCTGATGCATCCTACAAAGCCCTGAAAGATGCTGTAAATAATCTATTTAACAGGCAGTTTAGCTATACAGCCGAATATAAAAAAACAGGAAAGGTAGGTATCGTTCGCTCTCGCTGGGTGAGTCGTATTTTTTATGTAGATGATTTGGCATTACTAGAAATTACTTTCGCACCTGATGTAGTGCCTTTAATCACTAGATTAGAAGAACACTTTACAAAATATGAAGCCAAACAAGTTGCACACCTGACCAGTAAGTATGCCACTAGACTTTATGAGTTATTAATCGCTTGGCGTGAAGTTGGTAAAACACCTGTTTTTGAACTACAACAATTACGTAAAAATTTAGGTGTTGAAGATGATGAATATCAACGTATGCACCATTTTAAAAGCCGTGTATTAGAAACTGCCATTACTCAAATCAATGAACATACAGACATAAAAGCCACTTATGAGCAACACAAGAAAGGGCGTACAATTACAGGGTTTTCATTCAAGTTTAAGCAAAAAGTACAACCTAAAATTGAAACTAAACGAGATCCAAACACCCCTGACTTTTTTATAAAAATGACCGATGCGCAACGCCATTTATTTGCCAATAAAATGTCTGAAATGCCTGAAATGAGTAAATATTCACAAGGCACAGAAAGCTACCAGCAATTTGCTATTCGTATCGCTGATATGCTTTTAGAACCTGAAAAATTCAGAGAGCTTTATCCAATTTTAGAAAAATCAGGATTTCAGCCATGATTAAATTAAATAACCTATCAACCGATCTAAAGCATGTGACCGTTGAATACCTCGACATCGTAAATTATGAAATTGCGAGGGAAAATATATGCGGTTATATCTTCCTATTATCCCGACTATCCAAAGATGCCGAACCCACCGAAAAAATGCAGATGGAAAGCAAAATACAGGACTTAATTTACTATCGAGATAATTTGCAGATAGAAGACAAGGACAATATTCAAAAGGTTTTAAATACGCTCATTCCAGAGTATCAAGCCGAACAAAACAACCAAACAGCTAAGAAAAATTAGGCTTCAATATCGGGCAAATCAAAAAGCTGTCGATCTCTATTTTCTGTTAAATATTCGTTGAGTTCAGCCAATATTTTTTCTTTATTGGCTTCATTCTGCATTTTTTTAATCAAATAAGAACCGAGCAGAATTTTACGCCGAGTATCATCTTTTCGTTGCTGTTCCTTTTGCTTGGTACGTTCTCTTGCTTCGATAGCTTGTTTCTGTGCTTTTAACTGTTTCAGCTTCTCTAACTGGGCTTCAATTTTCTTTTCGATATTTTCAGCAGATTTAGTCATAACGGTTAATTTCGGAATATAGAAAACCACTCAAGCATAAGACCCTGTGAATTGAAATTCAAGCGGGTAATATGCTATCGTGTTTTTCATGAAATGCGCACTTACGACTTGAATTTCATTCAAGTCATCGTTGCGTAAGGGGAATCCCCTTAACCCCAAAAAATTGCTACGCAATTTAAAAAGGCGAAAGAAAAAATGGCGATTTATCATTGCTCAACAAAAACAGTGAATCGAAGTTCGGGACGAACTGCGGTTGCATCGTCTGCCTACCGTTCAGGGGAAAAACTCAAAGATGAACGAACAGGACTAACCCACGACTTTACGAGAAAGGACGGTGTCGCCCATAGCGAAATTGTGTCTAACCTTGATATAGAAATAGACCGTAGCGAATTGTGGAACTTGGCGGAACAGTCTGAAAACCGCAAAGATGCTCGAACCGCTAGAGAATGGGTGATTGCCCTGCCTGATGAACTGGATGCAGATCAGCGCAAGGACTTGGCAAAAGAGTTTGCCCAATCGCTTGTTGATCGTTATGGCGTGATTGCAGATTTAGCCATTCACGAACCCAGCAAAGGCGGAAATGATAAAAACCATCACGCCCATATCATGCTGACCACCCGAAAAGCTGAATTAGACCCTGACAATAAACTCACTTTGACGACAAAAACCGATATTGAGTTAAGTAATGCCAAACGCAAAAGCCTAAATATGGGAACAACCCAAGACGACATCAAACAGATTCGGGAAACATGGGCGGACTTAGCCAATCACGCACTGGAGCGAGCAGGCTACCGAGAAAAAATAGACCACCGCAGCTATGCCGATCAGAACAATGGACTACAAGCCACCATTCATGAGGGGACTTCGGTCACTCAACTCCGTAGACAAGGCATAGACACCGAAATCAGCCGTTATAACGACCATGTGAAGCAACACAACGCCCAACACCTCAAACAACAGCAACAGCGCACAGACAGCGTTTTACAGCACGGTTTAAACCGTGCCGAGCAAGGCTTCGAGCAATGGCAGAAAAACCAAGAAGCTAAACGCCTAGAACAAGAACGCCAAGCCGAAATACAACGACAGCAAAAACTAGAGCAACAGCAAGCCGAGCGAGCCAACCGTAAAGCATCACAAGACTTAGATCAGGGCGGAATGTACCGATGAGCAACCAAAACGACCTAGATGACCAGCTCTATATTTTACTGGCATCTATGAAAGAGTATCGAGAAGCCATAGCAGACGATAACAAGCGATTAGAAGCGTTTTACAAGGAAGTGGCTAGCGGAGTACTCAATAAGACCGAAAAACACCTAAAAAACGCCAATCAGAAGCAAATAGACGCACTCAACAACAGTATTCGAGAATTAAACAATGCAACCAATCAACTTGACTGGCGATTCATGGCAATCTACGCCAGTGCTTTTGTTAGCTTGCTGATCGTTTTCTTTTTAGCATTATTTTTATATGTGCCGAGCATGGACGAAATCAAACAGCGTAGAGCAGACGTTGCATGGCTAGAACAAAAATACAGCCTAGATATTAAAAATTGCAATGGGAAGTCTTGCGTTCGCATCATGAAAAATGACTGTCACGGAGCGAATAAGGATTATTGTGTGATTGACCCAAAATAATGATTAGACAGTACTTTGCTCGGCTCTTGCCATCACCGAATCAATGACAGCAGTCGCAAAGTTGCCCGACTTTGAAACATGGCTAAAGCCATCTTTCAAAGCATCGAGCGATAGTCATCCAAAAATTTCGGAATGGCTATCCAACTGATGCAGTTCTAAAATATCGTCACCAACAAGCCTATAGATCAAGACTAAATCAGGCTTCACATGACAATCACGACAATTTTTAAACTCTGCACCACCTTTCAAGGGATGATCTAAATACTTTTCAGGCAAAGGATTATTTGCGACTAAACAATCTAATACTTCTGCCCATTCAGCCGTAACCAGTTCTAAATAACGTCTTTTAATATCACGTTTAAAAGAACTGGTTACGATAATCTTACGTTTAGCCATGTGCTTCTTCCGACATAGCTTTAATCGCTTCTTCTACCGTTTCGTACTCGGTGTACTCGCCATTTTCAATCTCTTTTAAAGATTGAAGTAACTTGGCTGCTGCTTTAGGAGTTAAAGCAGGTTCTCGTGCATAGTCAAAAGACAAAGGAATCGCTTTAGTTTTAACGATTTGATTCAAGAACAGTTTGAATGCTTGAGGCATAGTCAAACCATAGTCTTCCAAAATAGGGGTAACTTGTTCTTTTAACTCTGCTTCTAAGCGCATATTGAAATTGACTGCGGACATGATTCCCTCACTCAAAAACCATTAAAGTAAAGATAATATAAGTCATATTCTTTACTTTTTCATTACTTTTGATGTAATAAATGGTTTCTGACAACTGAATTTCGTATAACAGCCATTATGTTAAATGGAAGCCAAAGACCTCCAAAAAAATTGATATAGCATTAATATCTATGTAAGCGTCTGCTGAAATCCATCGCTATTTTTTATTTTAGTTGAATTTCGTATACGTCATTTTTAAGTCTATAAAATCTAAATTCTGGATAAATTAAACCTATAACAAATAAAATAGAAAAACTAATCCAAAAGAATAAAGCCATCATTCGTACTTGTTCTTCACTCCAGTTTGCTTCCATATCTAAAAAAAAGATACTTTTCCATCCTTTTATATAATCTGCTCCACCCCATGAAATAATCCACTTACAAACCAAGCTAAGACTTAAATAAATTAATATCCATAGAGGAGTAGACATTCCTTATCTCCTAGTGACTCACATCCATGATTTAGATCATACTTCATTGGTTACCTATTTACGTTTAATTTCTTTTTGATCTGTTATTTAAAAAGAGAAAAAATCGACTCTAATCTATCTTGTAGCTTTCCTAAAATTAACATAATACACCTTATACGAAATGCGTTATAATTATCTATAGAAATCAATGCTGTAGTTTCTAGTTGATAGCCCGAACATCCCTGTTCGGGCTTTTTTTATGATTTTTCACGTTCCACGCCTATTATTTAAGCAATGTTTCACAACTTTGATTAGCTCCAGTAAATAATTAAAACCTAGATAATAAGAACCGAGCGAGTGTCTACGAGCGATTGAGCATCATCAAAATTTCGCCCTCGCCTTTTCTCTGATTACAAGCTCCCTTTCGATTTTAAACGGTAGGTACAGAGCATCCCGAATGGGTGCGAACTTTGGAGCTTTTGCTTTTCAAAAAGTATGAGCGAAGCGAATACATTACCAATGCTTTTGCTTTTAGATTTCACAAACAGGATTAACTAAAAACTGCCCCACGAAGCGAGGAACGAGCTTCAATAGAGTACGAGCTTTAGCGAGTACCTAGGGCAGTTTGCACTCCCCTCTCGAAAGGCTTTTAATTATTTTTAAAGCTTTTAAATGCTTTTAGATGAGCTGAAAGCATTGATATAAGAGGGTTTTAGCGTATATAAGCACACAAATTCTCTTGTATAAGCACACAAATTCTCTTGTATAAGCACACAAATTCTCTTGTATAAGCACACAAATTCTCTTGATTTACACACATAAAATATATAGTGTGTAAATACACATTAATAATAACGTGTATTTAATATGAAGAATGGTTTAGTTGTGAAAGATAATGCATTAATAAACGCCAGTTATAATTTAGAACTAACAGAACAGCGTTTAGTCATGCTTGCA
>NZ_VLSR01000038.1:0-5035 GCF_007558235.1 Acinetobacter sp. RF15B
ATTTCGGCATAAGGACATTATTTAGAATGTAGACAATATATCTACGGACAAAAGTAAACATTAAATAATAATTATTATTGTTTGTGCGAAAAGAGTGGTTAAGTTCTTCTAAAATTAACATAATGCACATTATACGAAATGCAATTTTTTATTTCATATAAATCATTGTCTTAGACTCCACAAAAAAGCCCAATCATACCTGATTGGGCTTTTTTGTGGATTTTTCATGTTCCACGCTTAATAACTGATCAATGTTCCACAACTTTGTTTAGCTAAAAATAACAATGACCGCCATTTTTATTCAGCCAGGTCCAGTGCTTTGCACATGGAACTTGGCCGAATAAAAATGCCGATCTCATAGAAAAATAAACATCAAAATACAAATGAAAGCTAAGGCACTAGAGAAAAGTGCTAAAACTCGCCATAAATCTCTCTGTTTTGCGTTATTTCGGCTTTCATACAGTGAACTTGATGTTTCCCTTAGTTGTTGTTCAGAATTGCTTAAATCGCTTTTTAAACGTCTTGCATACATCGTGAGTTCAGACTTTTCTTGAATCAGTCTTTGTCGATCCTGAGAAAGCTGTTCAATTTTTTCTTGGTCTTGGTGAATAACAGGCGTTTCTTTTTCAGAAAGTTGCTGTTCTAGTGCTTCTTTTTCTTCTGTCAAAGCATGGATTGTAAGCCAAAGTTGTTCAATTTCTTCGGTGGACTGTACGTGTTTCTGTTCAAGGTCAGCATGATTTTGCTTAATTTCAGCCAGTTCTTCTTCGAGTTGCTCAATTTTTTCATCAGCTTCTTCATGGGGAGCTGCCAATCTTTCTGAAAGTCTTTCAAGCATTAAAATACTTTGGAACATTTCATCATTTTTTTGGGTTAAATCGGCAACTTTCCAATGAACATTGTTGTATCCGTTATAGCGTCTAAGGTCTTTAAGTCGGGCTTCTCCATCCAAAAACTTATTTTCTAGTAGCCTATTACGTTCTTTAATTTCACTGTTTTCAAAAAGTAGTGATTCATTTCGTTCTATTACCCGTTCTAGTCGTCGGTTGAGGTTCTGTATTTCATTATTTCGAGACTGTAAACGCTCTTTTTGCCTCTCGATTTTACTATTTAGGGCGGTTTCTGTTTTTAAAGTAGTAGAATCGTGCTTAGCAAACTCATTCAAGTACCGACTGAGTAAAGATTCAGTCAGATCAAATGGCATGTTGTACTGATCTTTCAAGGATTGAATGATGCCCTGATAAGTTAAACCTTGCTTTTTAAGGTTCAAGATTTCATTCAAATAGCTTTGTATCCATTGTTTCTTATTAAAAACAGATTGTTTTTTAGACATTTAGAACCTTAATTTTATTGACGCCCTAAAATCGGTTTTTTCAAAACCAATTTTTTATACACACCATACGCCCCTTTCAGGATGCCACGAAACAAAATGAGGGGAATCGCCCGAATGATTTGTATTTAAATATTTGATTTAGAAATAAAAGAACTGCCGAATTTTTATGAATACTTCCAAAAAATGCAAAAAACAGTATAAGTTATTGATTTATCGTTTTCAAAGAAAATAGAGAATGGTTTGATCGCTTATTATTTTTACTAGAAATGAAAAAAGCCACTTGTAAAACAAGTGGCTTTTCCCATATATTCAGCGGTACGCAGTTATTTGATGTTAGAGCATCGAATAACGAAGATCATAAGGTTTGGCGACCGTTATGATTTCACACATGGCTTGTACCTGAACTCTATTTTCACAATAAAAAGTGTTTAGTTCAAGACCTAAAATGATAAGTCTTCGTTAATTTAGTGTCTAAAACCATCAAATAAGCTCCTAAAAGCGGGTTTTGCCTCCCTCTGCGTGTTCGTTTTATACGATGGCATGTGGTGTGGGTGGATGGAACAAAGCGACGCTAGCGCACCACAGCGATTGTTTTAGGGATATAAGAATATCTAAGGCAAGAGTTGCTACTAGGGGAAATCGACAAAGCAACAGCGTGATGAGTAGATCAGGGAAGCTTAAAATTGGATGTTGGGGAAACCCTCACAGAGATAAGCAAACTGTTCGGTTTGAGAACGTGTCGATGCGGTGTGTGAATCGTAATCTCAGCCTACAAGGGAAAGCACAATTACCCTTTGCAGATACGACCGATGCGTGGCTCCGTCAGCCCGAATCAGGTGTACGGCAATACTTTAAGAGCAAGCGATTATGCAGGCTCTTAGGGTGAGTATTGCCGAAACTCTCTCAACGTTCACCATCAGCCCAAAGCAAAGCGACGGCTGATGGTGAACGTTGAGAGAGTTGAGATCATTTTGATTAGTTAAATATTATTAGTTCAGGATGTATAATTTAAAAAATTAAACGTTGTTTAGAGTCTTTTATGTTGAATAGTAGTTTTTCTGGTCAAGAGTTACGTACTTTACGAGAGAGTAAGAAAGTATCTCAAGCTAAATTAGCTAAGGAGACGTCAATTGTTCAAGCAAAGATTTCCTCCTTTGAATTAGGTAAAGGAAATTTACTTGAAGAGGAAAAAAGAATAATTTTGAATTTTTTTTCTAATTCAATTGATGTTGAGAGGGTTGTTAAAGCTAAAAAAAAGATTACTAAAGAGAGTAATTTTATTATTAATCCTTTAGATATTGAGAAGCGAAAAAAACAATATAATTTATCTCCTAAAACTAAAAAGTACGTAAATGAGTTAGATGATTTATATACAAATCATTTGAAATCTCAGAAACAATTTAAGGCTGTTAGTCTTTTTTCAGGATGCGGAGGATTGTGTTTAGGTTTTTCTGCTGCAGGTGTACGTATAGCTGGATTTATTGAAAAAGATAAAGATATTAGTCAAATATATAGAGATAATTTTAGTTCAACGCCTCAGTTAGCAAACGATATAACCTCTTTGTCTCATGAGGATATTGAACAATATAAAGAGTCAATTGGCGAGGTTGATATTGTAATTGGTGGACCACCATGTCAGGGATTTAGTTTATCAGGCAAGCGAGATAAATCTGATTCTAGAAATAAGTTATTTGAGAATTACCTTGATATAGTTTCTGTTTTCAAACCTAAGTTAGCATTATTAGAAAATGTACAACTTTTGACATCAATGAAAGATGAAAATGGAAATTATGTTAAAGATTCAATAATTAAAAAATTCCAAGAATTAGGTTATAACATCACCTATTTTGATGTAAATGCTAAGGATTATGGGGTTCCCCAAAGTCGTGCTCGTGTGTTCTTTTTAGCTATTAGAAGTGATATCTCTTCTGAGTTAAGTTTTCCTGAAATAGAAAATATAGGCTTAACATTTGGAGATGCATGTTCTGATTTAGAATATTTAGAATCAGGTGAGTTTTCTAATGTTGATGACTTGCATTTTGCAGTTAATCATCCACCTCATGTATTAGAATGGTTATGGAATGTGCCAGAAGGAAGTAGTGCTCATGATAATGAGGATGAATTATTAAGACCTCCTTCAGGCTATAATACGACTTATAAACGACAAGTATGGAATGAAGAAGGATCTACAGTTCAAACTACTTTTGGCATGATATCTGGATGTAGAAATGTACATCCAGTAGCAACAAGATCTTTGACTGTTAGAGAAGCAGCTCGTATTCAATCATTCCCTGATAAATTTATTTTCAATGGTAAAGTTGGCACCGTTAGAACTGCTATTGGTAATGCAGTTCCGCCATTATTAGCTTATAAAATTGCTAGTCATTTAGTGGATAAACTAAAGAAAGTTAAATGACATAGAAGTAGCCTGATTTTAGATTAAATTGCAATTGTGTAGGGTGTTGTTTATTCCCTGCACGTTGCATCTGAAAGATTCCAAATCTAGGAGCTAAATGAACTACTCCTTGAGGATCTTTGAATGATCCTTTGTTGACTCTATAAGGTTCAGTTGAAAATAAATTATATGCCCTACTTTTTTGAATTAACTCATCTATTGTATAAATAGCCACTTCGGGAATAGTTGTAGTAAGTTTAGTTTTATGTAATAAAAAGTTCGGTGCAAATGGATCGTTACTATAAGCTTTTTGCAGTAAAATTCTAGAGATTTCATCTTGATAAGTTGAAAAAATATATTCCCACTCTTGGCGACCAGCTAGATTTATTTCTTCCCAAAAATATCGTCTATGATCAATTAGTCGATCTTGAATAGCATTATTATCAATAGGATTGAAACCAGAATCTCCACAAAATTGCTTTAAAGCATGTTCAGCTGTTTGAGAAACATTAATTTGGTTATTTCTTAATAAGTTAGAAAATCCAGTTGCTGTTGTGAAATAAACCTGAGCATTAGTTGGATTTTTATTATTACATTGTTTAATAGAAATACCAATATCAAATATATTATTGATTTTTATTAATATGTCACTCTTACATTTTTTAATAGTCTGCCCATTAAATAATACTCCCTGACTTTTAGATGAAGTTGCTAATCCACCAGTCGCCACAGCAGATAAATGGGTAACTGTATGGATATTTAGCTTTTGTGCAATGTATGAAACTAAAGTGAAAGCTTCACTGATAGTTTGAAAAACATTACCAGTAAGGATTGGATTATTTATAGCTATTGGTAGTGGTAACTGGTTAATGGCATCAGCTAAGTCTTCTTCGTAGCTATGACCAGTATTTCTACCTTGAGTACCTGCTAAAATTTGTAGTGCATGTTGAGCGTTAATCGGAACTAGAGCCACTGTTTTCAATATCCTTTGTTAATATAGATACCGAAATCTCTAATCCAGTTGCTACTTTCATGAGTGTAAGGAGAGATGGGTTTCGTTTCCCTCTTTCTAATAAACTGATATATGTACGATCTAAAGATGTCCTTTCAGCTAATTCTTCTTGGGATAAACCTAGTGAATTTCGCTGATTTTTAACCTTTAATCCTAAAAAAATTAATGATTTCGGCATAAGGACATTATTTAGAATGTAGACAATATATCTACGGACAAAAGTAAACATTAAATAATAATTATTATTGTTTGTGCGAAAAGAGTGGTTAAGTTCTTCTAAAATTAACATAATGCA
>NZ_VLSR01000039.1:0-4989 GCF_007558235.1 Acinetobacter sp. RF15B
AATGCAACACTTGGACGTGTTTCATGCTCAATAAAACGCAATTTTCAGACGATTTTTACGAAAAACTCCCAAAAAAACCGTATTGCTCGGATGATTTAGGGTACGGGGTGGTTATTCGCCCAAAACGTACCGCAATCCAGAAGCCATATATTCAGCATAATCCCCCTTGTCTTGTTAGCTCGTTGGTGTTCGATATAGACCGCCAAGACGCTTATTTTGCGTGGTCTGACGCAAATTTACCGACCCCAACGTGGATAGCCAAAAATCGCCAAAATGGACATGCACATATTGGCTATATGCTTTTAGCTCCAGTGTGTACCACGCATCGAGCAAAGCAGAATGTCATACAGTACCTTGCCAAGATTGAGCAGGCGTATAGCTTGGCGTTAGGTGCAGATCGTGGCTATACGGGGTTAATCACTAAAAATCCATGTCACGGAACATGGGAAAATCATACCTTTGGCGTTCAACCATACGATCTAAATTATTTAGCCGATTTTGTAGAGCTTCAGGAACTAAAAACCGACTTAAAAGAGGTTTCAGGGCTTGGGCGGAACTGTATGATGTTCGATACAGTTAGATATTGGGCATATAAGGCGATTAGAGCGCATCGAGGCAGTACGTTTGCTATTTGGCTAGGGAAAGTCTTAGAGCAGTGCCAGAACGCAAATAGTGCGTTTATAGAGCCATTGCCGTATAGCGAAGTCAAAGCCACTGCCAAGTCCATTGCTCGATATTGTTGGAAGAAAGACGGTTATCACTACCAGGAATTCATAGACCGTCAAAGTAGAAAGGGTAAATTAGGGGGTATCCAGTCTGGGATTATTCGAAGGAAAGATAGTGTAACGGAAAAAAAGCCTTGGCTGATTTTAGGTATCAGTAGAGCAACTTACTACAGAAGATTGAAAGATGAAAAAACTAAATAAACCGTTACTTTTAGGCTGTATTTCATTAGATGATTTTATTTTTAATTTTTCAATTATTTATATGGTTGGTTATCCCGTTAATTATAGTATTCCAATCTTCAAAGTGTAATTCGTGTCCTGTTTTTTTAAGTATAACTAATTTTGATTTTTCTATCCTTTCAAGTAAAACATCTGTGTTTTTAAAGTGCCATATTAAATCATCAGTACCATGTATGATTAAAGTCGGCTGTTTAATTTCGTCTAATCTATTCCAATACTCTTCACCCCCTTGTAATGTAGCGTGATTGAACATACTTATATAATTGTTGGCTCTATTAAACTCAGCTCTTATTAAGTTTTCACATTTTAATTTGTCAAATTGCTTTCTTCCACTCATTAAAGCAGAGCCTTCAATCATATAGTTCACGACACTATCTTCATTTTCCCAATCAACAGTCTCCGATTTTCTGTGAAAGTCCAGAATTCTTGTGTCCATTTCAGGAATGTTTGGGTTAGAATCTCCCCAAGGTCCTGTAGATAAAAGTATTAATGATTTTACTTTATCTGGATATTTTATTGCAGCAATTTGACAAATTAGCCCACCTAAAGACATACCTAAAAAATGTGCTTGTTCAATATTGTAACCGTCTAAGATTGAAATTGCATCGTTTGTCAAATCAACAATATCGTATGTTGATTTACCTAACTCATAGAAAGTTGATTTTCCGACATCTCTGTTGTCGTAACGAATTACGAAAAAACCTTTTTCTGCTAATTTTTGGCAAAACTTTGTGTCCCAATAAAGCATTGAAACTGTCGCTCCTGCAACTAATAAAATTGTAGGGTTATATTCAAATCCAAAACTTTCTGTATAAAGACTAATGTTGTTCGCTGTAATTATTTTATCTTTCATTTTTTCTTGTATTTCCAATAGTCAATCATATAACAAAGTAAAATTTTACCCAGATAGCAAAAACTTAAGAACAGCGGTGAATTGCTCCTGTCATTGTTGTTCCATTCTCACCCTAGCCTAGCATAGATTTTGGCTACGAATACAGATTCTAATCAATTTTATTGAGACACGAAGCCTAAATCAGATATCAGCCCTCTCGGGTGCTTTTTTCCCTTTTCATTTTTAAAAATTATTATTTAAGGGAATGAGCAACGTCTGTGGACAATCGCAAGCGACCGTAAAACCTGATCTGTGCCTAAACACGATGCACAACTCCACATAACGATAAAGCAGTTATACGTTGAGTTGCACACAGGTTAGATCACAGGGTTTTCCTTTGTCCACAGACTTACCATGACTTGCTTAATTGAATTACGTCTAGGGGTCTGCTACCGTAATGGAATGCAAGGATACATGGAGACCCCTCTGCTACGCAGATGTGTTCCATGACCTTGTTCAGGGGCAAGCCCCCGAAACCCCCAAAAGCAAAGGCAAAAGCATGACAGCGATCAAACGTAATAAGGTTTACAAAGTCCGATTTTCTGATGCAGAGGTACAGAAAATCAAAGATGCCAATATCCTAAATATTGCCAAATATCTAAGGGATACTTCACTTGCCCAAATTGATGCAACTCAAGGCAACGCCAAAAAAAAGAATCAGGAAAATCACTACACAAAATTAGACCGTGATTTTTTGCTTGAGCTATCCCGAATTGGAGGCAACATCAATCAGATTGCAAAGGCAATAAATACTGATATCGCAAGCAGTCGCCCCCTTGATGCTGCAAGGCTTTTGCACCTGTTAATAGGGATTGATCAGACCTTAAAGGAATTGAAAAAATGATTGTTCAATTCTTTAGATATGGGAACGGTTTAAGTAAAGGGCCATTGGATTATTTGCTTGGTAAAGACCGTGATCGAGATTATGCAAAAGTCCTACAGGGCGATGTTTCCGAAGTATCTGGATTAATTGATACGTCTCCTTTTGCCAAAAAATATACCAGTGGTTGTTTGTCTTTTTATGAGCATGATTTATCTGACCAGGATAAACAAAAAATCATGCAGGATTTTGAGCAAGCCTTATTCCCTGGCATGGATCAGAGCCAGTACCGTGTCTTGTGGATTGAGCATCAAGACAAATTAAACGAAGAAACAGGGGAGCGAAGATTAGAGCTTAACTTCCTAATCCCTAATGTTGAAATACTTACAGGACAACGTTTACAGCCTTATTATGATAAAGCTGATCGTCCTCGTATTGATCTGTTTAAGAAGATTACAAACTATGAATATCAGCTGCATGATGCAGATGACCCCCTCTATCGCCAAGCCGTTACAACGGCAAAAAACTTGCCTAAAACTGTTAATGAGATCAAGGAAACGCTTGATATTGAAGCAACGAGAGCCGTTGAAAGTGGACTAATTACAGATCGGCAGAGCATGAAAAAATGGCTATTGGATCTTGGTCTTGAAGTCACCAGAGAAACCAAGAAAAGCCTATCCATTAAAAATCCGAATGATGACGAAAAAGCCCGCCCGATAAGGCTTACAGGTGCAATCTATGAGCAAGATTTTAGACTTACAGAAACGAGCCAACAACTTACTATCGCAGCATCAGAACGATATAGACGAGAAGCTGAACAGCGAAATCAGTCAGATATTCAAAGATATGCGGAATACAGTGCAAAGCGAAGCACAGAGCTTGAGCAGCAGTATCGACAGCACCAAAACGGATATACAGCAGAAACAGAGCGAAGCAACGAACGAGATATTGCAGCAGATCGACCAGACTACAGCTCAAACCAAGAAGCAGCAGCAACAAGGCATGACAGCCCTATTGCAAGAACAACAACAGCAGATCAAACAGCTACAAGCGAACTTGCAGCAGTTGAACGGCTTGAGCCAAGAAACAGCCCAAGCAGCCAAATTAAAGAAAACCCTTATTACATCGAATATAGCCTTGATTTCACTGGCATGTATAACGCTTATCAGCAGTATTTGTCTGGGATACGTCAGCAAAAGCAAGTACAGCGACATCACAGAGATGGAGAACAAAGTCCAGTGGCTAAAAAGCCAAGGGGCGAGCCTGAATATTCAGAAGTGTGGGACAGAGAAAAAATGGGACTGGTGCGTCCAGATCGACCCGAAAGCGCAGCAGTACAGCAACAATATGCGAATAGTGCAGGAAACCAATTAAATGAATCTCGAAGCACAGTTATTGCAGATTATCGAGCAGCAACAGCAGCAGCTCAAAGAGCAACAGAAGCAGCAAGAGCAAGCATTACAGCTCATTCAAACGCAGAGCAAAACGATAAGCGAACTAGAGAGCTACTGCAACAAATTGATAACTCACTTCAACATGCTGACCGAGAAAGAAAAAGAGATGAAAAATCATATCAGACAGCTACAGAATCCGAAGCTATCAGAGACTTTATTACAAAACTTGGAGAGCAGCTTAAAACAGCGATTACAGAGCCATTTAGAGCAATTAGTGACTGGGTTAAATCTAAAGAACGAGATCAACGAACTATTGCCAACGATGATCTATACAGAAATCGAGAAGCAGACAGCACCATTGACCCAACAGCTTCAAAGGAAACTAGACTCAGTGCAACAGTATCACGAAAAATTCGAGGGTTTGATCAAACAAATATCTTTAAGGCTTTAGATGAGCTGGACAGACGTAGAGAGTTGCAACTGGAGCAACAACGTAAAAATGACAGGAGTTATTCACCTAGATTTTGATACTTTTTTTCTGCGGAGCATTGCCTTTGCAATGCTGTCCTCGAAAAAAAAGCATCTTCAAAAGGTCGCATATCTGCGACAATTTGTCGCAATATTTTGTTTTGAAAATCAGTCATTTGACAGCAATTCAAAAAGGTGTAATATTTTCATCAGGCGAAAAAAAAGCAGGTCTGCAAACCCGCTTTTTTCTCTTTGTTAAACAAACGCTTAAAGCATCCGTAAAACTCAAATTCGATACTTGTATTTTACTGATGTTTTGAGCCAATGCAACACTTGGACGTGTTTCATGCTCAATAAAACGCAATTTTCAGACGATTTTTACGAAAAACTCCCAAAAAAACCGTATTGCTCGGATGATTTAGGGTACGGGGTGGTTATTCGCCCAAAACG
>NZ_VLSR01000003.1:0-254284 GCF_007558235.1 Acinetobacter sp. RF15B
TTCGCAAGAGATGCGATGGATGTCTGGTGATTTGTAGTCATAAATTTTAGTCCCCACTTGTTTTTAAGTGGGGACTAAATTAAGGCTTATAGGATGAATTCATAAGGTGTGTTCAGCGGACGCTTACGAAAAATCAGACTTAGTAATAGTCCTTTGATGGCTTGAGGTATGTAGTCAAGCCTGTCTAAATTAATAACCAAAAGAAAAAATATCTTATTTTGAGTTTGTTTGAAAACAGGTATTAAACTCTTTCCCACTACCAGACCAAGTCAAGCTGATCAGGCATGTTAGAGATTATCATTAAGCCAATTTTGATGGAGCTAGGAGGAATTTTTCATATGTTGCTCAGCAATTTACTATTTCGGAGTTGATTTAATCATAACTGTTTGAGCAGGCTGCTGTACCTGGATCATAAGTAAAGGGAGCAAGCTCCCTTTGTAATACATTACTCAGTCCGAATAATGAGTTCATAGCCGGTATATTTGCGGATATTGATCACGCCCGTATCCAGAATCAGGTATTGACCCTTAATACCTTGCAGCTTTCCACGAATCACCGGGGTCTTGTCAAGGTTGTGGGATTTGATCTTTTCTGGATATTGCTCGACAGGATAAATGAATTCGCGAGCCGGTTCATCTTCAAGTACTTCAATCGTTTCATTAAACTCGAAGTTCTGATGAAATTCTTCACGGATCGTCTGAATTTTTGGTGCAAACTCTTCAATCAGTTGCTCGCGTACCTCAGGCAGATTAAGCGGCGCAGCTTCACCTTTTAAAAGTTTACGCCAGTCAGTTTTGTCAGCTACCTGACTGCCAAACATGACTTCTAGTTTACCGGAAAGACGGCGTGAGCCCACTTTCATAATCGGTAAGGCTTGGGTAGCGCCCTGATCTAACCAGCGGGTAGGCATCTGGTTAAGGCGGGTAATGCCGACTTTTAAGCCGCTAGAATTTGCCAGATAAACAATGTGAGGCTGAAAGCAGACATTCTGTGCAAATTCATCTTCCCGGCAGGTCCCTAAATGATAATGGCAAGTTTCTGGCTTCATGATGCACATATCACATGAAGCTTTGGTTTTAAAGCATTTAAAGCAGTGACCTTGAGAAAAAGACTTGGAGGTTTTAGTACCACAAGACACACAGTAAATATTGCCTGTCCATTCAATTTCGATTTCCTGGCCCAATTGAAACGGGAAGTTAATTTGAGATCCATCTAATATTAATTTATATTCAACATTTGCCCGTTGGGTATTTTGATCAGTTACATTTAGATCTTTGAGACCGACATGCATTTTCTGGCAAATGCCCTGAAATTCCATAAAATTACTCACTTAAATCATAGGGGTGCAGTTATGGCTGAACAAAATGTCATCATTGCTATGCTAGACGATTTTGCACAGGAACAGCCAATTCATACTGCGATTTGCATTGGGCAGGATTTAACCCGACTTCAATTTCAGCAATCCATTCAATGGTACCATTTTAGCGTATCTGAGGTTTTAAATCTGCCTTTTCAACAGCGCTATGATCTGGCAGTGGTGATGCTGGCTGCACCTGAAATAGTGGTATTGCTAGAGCAGCAGAAAAGTCAAATTTTGGTAAAAATGCGTGATTTATTTGCCAAGCGTTTGCTGGTCATCTGCCATACCCAAGATCAAAAACTTCTCAGGGCTTTGGGTTTAACCCAATTGAATTATCAGCGTGGGGAAGGTGGTCTTGAGCTTTGGCAATTCAATATTTTGACTTATAAGCTTGTGCCTGACTGGCTTAATTCAAAGTTTTGGGCCAATCCTGAAAACTGGGATAAATATCGTTGGTAACATGAAGATGAGATAAGAGTTGGATTAATATTGCAAATATTAACAAAATACTGAAAGACAAGGATTTATAGAGCCGTATGCTATAATAAAGAAAGAACGCATCGGTAGGAAAGTAATATGACCAATCTCAGTAATATTGTCGAAATGCTGGCTAAGCAGGCGCTGGGAGGCGGGCAATCCCAGTCTCGGCAGCAATCACAGCAACAAGATGGGTTGGTTGATATTTTAGGGTCGGTATTGGGGCGATTGGGGAATCAGACAAATCAGGCTCAAAATCAGCAAAATGGTCTGGGTGCAATTCTAGGTTCAGTATTAAGTCAGTTTGGCAATAATCAATCTGCTACGCGGACATCCCAATCGAGTGGAAGTTCTGCCAAAAGCCTATTGATTGCAGTGTTACCGCTGGTTCTAGCCTGGATTCAAAAGCAGGGCGGTTTGCAGGGAGCGCTGGACAAGTTAAAAGGCCAAGGATTAAACAGCCAGGTCGATGATTGGGTCTCTACAGCTCCAGGCGAAAATGTACAGGTCGATCCACAGCAAGTACAAAGCCTGTTTGATGATCAGGACATTGAAGACGTCGCCCAGCAGACTCAAGCGCCTAAGCAGGATATTTATAGTGCAATTTCCCAGGTCTTACCGCAGATTATTGACTCGTTAACTCCTCAAGGGGAACAGACCAGTACACAGGAGGCCAATCAAGATATTCAGAATGTCATGAATATGGTTTCCAGCTTTTTGAAAAAATAAATTAGATAGATAAAAAATCCCGCCCATAGACGGGATTTTTTTATGAGAAATTGAAATCATTAGGGTGTGTTGAAATTTATTACTTAAAGAAATAGCGAATGTAAAATGAAGACTTTCTACCCGATATGACAAGCTAAAACGTAATTGTCAGAGTGCAGTAGTTTTAGCTTATATTTGGCAGTCTTTATAGCACAAATTACCTACTACAAATCTCAACCCACCCTAAAGTTTTAAAGTGATTTAGTCCAGATTCAGACTAAACAGCTGATTCGACTGACAGATTTTTTTGGCAATATAATGTGATTTTCTTACACGAATTAAAATAATCTGGGACTGAAATTCCAGTTCACCAAATTCAGGTTCAACCTGTACATAGTGGATCTGGCCATATTCGTCACGTACCCGGGCTTGGGCTGAAAAACCCGGACGTGCATTACCACTTGAAATGGTTGCGAGTCGTCCAAGTAGATTGACATGATTTTTTTTGTATTTTGGGGGAATCACCTGATCCAGACAATGGATCATAAACACAGTAAAAAAGCTGGCACTAATTAAAGCCGGTAAAATCAGATAATAAGCTGGCAAGAATTCCATTTCCTGAGAATAGATCAGGAATTGCAGTAAATAGCCGGAAAAGCTAAAATTCATCAAAAAGAAAAGGATGATCAGGGTTTTAGAAAATTTGACATTCAGGACATCAAGATAAGCGAAGTCATAAGACGGAATGCATTTAAAGAGTTTTCTGTATTGAAGCCCAAAATAAAAAGCAGAAGTTTTTGCCATGCCAAACACAAAGATCAAGACCAAACTCAAATGAAAAGGCATGAGGTTATAGTCGAGCAAAAAAGCTGGCATGGCAAAATCCATTAAGTCTTATTCTGTAAGATAAATCCCGCCATCAGAATGCACGGTAATCTCTACTTTTTCAAGTGATTGCCCCTGACAAGGCCCAGAAATACATTCACCGCTTTCAACCATGAACAGTGCACCGTGGGTAGAGCATTCAATGAATTCCTGATCACGATCCAGGAACTGGTTTTCCAGAAACTCCAGTTCTACCTGCAAGTGCGGACAGACGTTCTGATAGGCATAGAATGCACCATCACGCTGGGTGATGAAAATCGTATCGCCATTCGGAGTCTCAAAAGAGCGTGCTTCGCGCTCCGGGATGTCTTCAGTCAAGCAAATTTTATACATTAAGCACATTCCTTCTGGAAATTTTCTAATAAGGCTGCATAGTCTGCAACCGCCAGACGTGGACCAAACTGGGAAACCACTTTACTTGAAATTAAAACCGCCAGTTCTGCAGCCGTCTTAAAACCAAGATTGGCATTTAAGGCATACAGGAAAGCGCCTGCAAAGGCATCACCTGCACCATTGGTATCTACTGCCTGAATGGCGCGACCTGGTACAGTAAAGGTCTCTCTGTTGTTTGAAATAAGCGCACCTTTGGATGCCAATGTAATGATAACGGATTGACTTAGAGTTTTTAATTTCGCTAAAGCAGCATCAATGGTGTCAGTATGGGTATACATCAATGCTTCTTGTTCATTACAGAATAAAAGATCGACACCTTCGGCAATCATTTCATCCAGACCGGTACGCGCATATTGCACCATAGCCGGGTCAGAGAGCGTCAAGGCGATTTTAACGCCATTGGCTTTCGCAATCTCACGTGCCTGTTTTACTGCCTGACGTGCAGTGTCTGAAGTGGATAAATAGCCTTCGATATACAGCCATTTCGCTGTAGTTAATGGCTCAAAGTCAATCTGTGCATCGGTCAGTTCAGCTGTAATTCCCAGATAAGTATGCATGGTACGTTCAGAATCCGGGCTGACCAGCACCATACAGGTACCTGTTACACCTTGACTGATCGATTTAGGCGTAGTTTGAATGCCGGCTTCATTTAAACCGTTTAGATAAATATGTCCTAAATCATCATTTCCGACGCGGCAAGCATAAAATGCCGGACTCCCCAGTGCAGCAAAAGCCACCGTGGTATTGGCAGCAGAACCGCCAGATGCCTGACCTTTATAAATTTGAGTATCTCTTAGGTTTTGATAGAGGCTTGCCTGAGTTTCACCATCTGCAAGTTGCATGGTGCCTTTTTGCAAATGCTGTGCAGTTAAAAATTCATCAGAAACTTTAAATTCTTGGTCAATCAGCGCATTTCCAATTGCAAAAAGATCAACAGTTGCCATATTCTAAGATCACATTAAAAAATGAAAGTCGTAAGTTTACACCATCACTCGGGATTGCTGTAGTTTGCTGAACTTTTTTCAAAGAAAATTTATATAATACAATTCATTCTGGATTATCTTTGGTCGAGTTTCTGAACTATTTTTATGCAATGAGTTGTACAGCCATTGATTTGAGAGTCTTGTTTTATTTATAAGGTAAGAGGCTTTGCATCAAGTTCTGCAAGCGTATCTCCTCACCACAATTTCAAATAGTGTGCATATATGGAAATTAAGATTGTAACTGCTAAAGAACTACCGGATCAGATTGAAAAACTGGCCATACTCGCGCGTAAGGAAGGTTACGAATTAATTGACAAGTTGATTGAAGAATATCGTACGGGGAAAAACTGCTTTAGCCATGCCAACGAGTTTTTGGTGGGTGCTTATGACGGTGACAGACTGATTGCCTGCGGGGGCCTCAATCAGCAATGGGGTGATAATGGTGTTGAGGAGCGCATTGGCCGTGTGCGCCGCTTCTATGTACATCCAAAATATCGCCAGCATGGGGTCGGCAAACAGCTTCTTGTTTATCTGGAACAGCTGGCACGTCCGCATTATTCAGCACTTTGCTTGCATACCGATATTAAACAGGCTGCGAGCTTTTATCAGAAACAGAACTATGTTTTTGTAGAAAGTCATCCAAACTATAACTACTTCAAATACCTGATCTAGAACTTCGATCAGTATCCTCAGATGATTTAAGAGTCTGATTCAAGTGAATTTGATGATTTATCATTTTAAATAATCAAGTTTACTGAATTCGATCAAAATCATTGGATTTCTCAGTGAATAATTTAAACAACTACAGCTATAATGCGATCAGTTATTTTTAATTTAAATATTAGGAGATCGCATGACTGTAGATGTCACTGAAACCATTTCTCAAACTGTACATCCTGCGTTTCAGTTGGTACGTCAACAACATGTTGAAGCTTTAGACATTGCTGTGTCTGAATATAAGCATAAAGTGACTGGCGCCACCCATTATCATTTGGCGACCAATCATGATGAAAATGTCTTTCTGGTGGCTTTTCGCACCCAGCCCATGGATTCCAAGGGAGAAGCGCATATTCTGGAGCATACTGCATTATGTGGCTCAGAAAAATTCCCCGTGCGCGATCCATTTTTCCTGATGATTCGCCGTTCACTGAATACGTTCATGAACGCATTTACGGCAGCGGACTGGACCGCTTATCCGTTTGCAACCCAGAACAGCAAGGATTTCCAGAACCTGCTGGAAGTGTATATGGATGCAGCGTTTGCTGCGAACCTGAATCCGCTGGATTTTGCTCAGGAAGGGATTCGTATCGAGTTTGAAAATGGCGAACCGGTCTATAAAGGTGTGGTTTTTAATGAAATGAAAGGGGCGATGAGCTCGCCTTCAGATCAGCTTTATCATACTTTGGCGCATTATTTATTCCCGGATACGACCTATCATTATAATTCGGGCGGTGATCCTAAAGATATTCCAGACCTCAGCTATGAAGAACTGGTGGATTTCTATAAATCACATTATCACCCAAGTAATGCAGTATTTATGACCTTTGGTAATAAATCAGCTTTTGAACTTCAGGAGCAGTTTGAAAATCTGGCATTGTTCAAATTTGAAAAAGGCGAAACACTGTATTCTACGCCGGTAACACGTTTGACCGCGCCAATTGCCGTAACAGATACCTATGCTGTAGATGCCGAAGATCTGAAAGATAAAACCTATCATGTTTTATCCTGGTTATTGCCTGAAGCCAGTGAAATCAAATTACGTCTGGGAATGCGTCTGGTAGAAGGCATCTTGTTAGAAGATTCAGCCTCACCACTGCGTCACTATCTGGAAACCTGTGGCTATGCCCAGTCGACTGGTCCATTTTTGGGCGTAGATGATTCTAACTTTGAAATGACCTTCTATTGTGCAGTTCAAGGTTCTAACCCTGAACATGCAGAAGAGTTTAAAAATGGTGTATTCAAGATACTTGAAGAGGTAGCTTCCAAACCTGTCGATCAACAGGCTGTTGATGCAATCTTGCATCAAATCGAGCTGCATCAACGTGAAATCAATGGTGACGGTACGCCATACGGATTAAGCCTGATTCTAAGTGGATTGGGCAGTGCAATTCATCATCGTGATCCGGTTGAAGTCTGGGATGTAGATTCTGCCATTGCGGCGGTTAAGGACGAGCTGCAAGATCCGATGTGGCTGTCGAATCTGATTAAAGAACATTTACTGGATAATCCGCATCGTGTACAGCTCACGCTGGTTCCAGATGCAAGCAAATCGGCCAAAGAAGCAGAAGCTGAAAAAGCACGTCTGGCTGAAATTGCAAAAACACTGACCGAAGAGCAGAAAGCTGAAATTATTGCTCAGACTGAAGCACTAAAAGTACGTCAGGATACTCCGGATGATTTGGAACTGTTACCTAAAGTTGGCCTGGAAGATGTTCCTGCCGAGTTGCAGATTGTGCAGGGCCAGTTACGTGAAATTATCTGTAACCGCGTAGATACCCCGCTTAATCTTTATCATGCGGGTACCAACGGGATTTATTATCAGCAGGTACTGGTTAAAATTCCGGATGAAGTGGTGCAATCGCCGTATTTCAACTTGCTGTCTATTTTGATGGGTGAAGTGGGTGCAGGCGAATACGACTATCTTGAATTCCAGCAACTACAAACTGCAGTAAGTGGTGGCTTGGGAATGGGGGCTTCACTACGCTCTAAAGTCGATGACAAGCACAAGATTAGTGCTTGGCTCACACTCACCACCAAATCCCTGACAACGCATCTGGATGCAATCCGTCTATTAAAGATCGGTTTCGAGCAGCTACGTTTTGACGAAAAAGCGCGTATTGTTGAACTGTTGCAACAGCGTAAAACACGCTGGCAGTCACGCATTTCCGGTTCTGGTCACAGCTATGCCATGCAAGCCGCTTCGCGTCAGCACAGTGCTTTAGCTTTACGTGATTATCATAATACCGGTTTGGGGGCTTTAAACTGGCTGATCCATCTGGTGAATCAGATTGAACAAGACCCGGCTGCGTATGATGCGCTGATTGAAGAGTTAAAACGTATTCATAACATCCTGCTGCAAGCACCTAAGCAGTTCCTGCTGGTATGTGAAGAGCCACATGCTGAGCGCCTGATTGAAGAAATTCAACATGTCTGGGACAAGCTGGAAGTTAATAACGCACCTGTTGAGCTGACACAGGTTGAGAAAGCCAATCATGATCATGATGAAGCCTGGTTGATTCAGACCAATGTTCAGTTCTGTGCAGCAGCCTATCCTGCAGTGGAGGTATCACATCCAGATGCTGCAGCACTGATGGTGCTGGCAGGTTATTTACGTAATGGTTTCCTGCACAGCGCGATACGTGAAAAAGGTGGGGCGTATGGTGGCGGTGCCAGCTATGATGGCAATGCCTGTTCATTCCGTTTCTATAGCTACCGTGATCCACGTCTGGCAGAAACTTTTCAGGATTTTGAGGCCAGTATTCAGTGGTTGCTGAATGCTCCCCAACAACCGCATCAGTTGGAAGAAGCCATTTTGGGCCTGATTGCCAGCATGGATAAGCCGGGTTCACCAGCAGGCGAAGCGATTACTGCATGCTATGCCTATCTGCATCAGCGTACCCCGGCATTTCGCAAACAGCTGCGTGAGCGTTTACTGAATGTCACGCTGGATGACCTGAAACGTGTTGCACAAACTTATTTGGTTGAGCAGCAAGCATCTAAAGCAGTGATTGCACCTGTTGCAAAACGGGAAGCATTGGAGCAGCTGGGTTTTAGTATTCAACAAGTTCAATAAATAGAAGAATGAGGAAAAAGGATGGCGCTTAATTCAGTTAAGCGCTCAACTTTGCAGCTGAGCGTTTTGCTGGGCTGCGCGGTTGGGACGCACGCGAATGCGGAAAATCCGGTGCTGGTCAATAGTCCTACGCCCGCAACCGCCGAAGCCTGTGCAGCACTGGAAGTGAGTGCGGAGCGACTGGCTTGTTACGATACTTTATTTAAAGCATCGGGCAGTAATCAGCCTGAAACTGTTTCTGAACAGCGTGCTGCCCAGGAACTTAGGCCCACAGCCGATAGCCTGAAAGCAAAAAGTGCAGATATTTTTTCTAATATCTATACTTCTGAGAGGCCAAGACTGACTCCAACTGAGTCTTTAATGGATAGCCGTTGGGAGCTTTCACCAGAGAGTAAACTGGGTACATGGAACATCCGCTCCTACCAACCGCTATATTTGATGCCAGGTTTCTGGACATCGAAAAAAAATGAATTCCCGCAAAGTGAAAACCCGAACAATACCGAGACAGAGAAACAGAATCTTACTTCAACTGAAGCAAAATTTCAGTTGTCTTTGAAAACCAAGGCCGTGGAAAATATTCTCGGTAATAATGGTGATCTCTGGTTAGGTTATACTCAGTCTTCACGCTGGCAGGTCTATAATTCGGACGAATCCCGGCCGTTTCGTGAAACCAATTATGAACCTGAAGCCAGCCTGATCTTCCGTACGAATTATGACTTGTTCGGTTTAAATTGGCGTTTACTTGGTCTGACGCTTAACCATCAGTCCAATGGCCGTTCAGATCCGCTTTCACGTAGCTGGAACCGGGTTATATTGAATCTTGGTTTTGAAAAAGACAATTTTGCCCTGATGGTTCGCCCCTGGTATCGAATTGAAGAGAAGCGGGAGGATGATAACAATCCTGAAATCAAAAACTATATTGGTCGGGGGGATCTGACAGCATTTTATCGTCACAAGGAACATGATTTTTCATTAATGTTGAGACATACACTGAAAGGTGGGGATGAAAGTCGTGGCGCCGTACAGTTTGACTGGTCATTCCCGATTAGTGGTCGTTTGCGTGGACAGTTCCAGCTTTTTGATGGTTATGGCGAGAGTCTGATTGATTATAATCACCGCGCGACTTATGTCGGTTTGGGTGTATCTTTACTGAACTGGTATTAAAACACCTCGAATAAAAAAACCATGCTTTGGCGTGGTTTTTTTATCGGCTATTTATGTGTTTCAAATTAAAAATTATCCAATCTGAATTTCTGTCGGAGGATGCTTCAGGCGGCTTTTTTTCGGGGTTGCAATAAAGTAGGCTAGTGTTAAGGGACCCAAACGACCGGCGTACATCAAGAGCATTAATATGATCAAACTGGCAGGTTGCAGCTCTTCGGTTACGCCTCGTGACAAGCCGACGGTGCAGGCTGCTGAAACTGTCTCAAATAACAAATCTAGAAACTCATGATCAGGTTCAAGAATCAGTAAACTCATAAAGCCCATAATGATCAGTCCAGCGGTAATACAGACCACTGCCAAAGCTTTAAAGGTGGTTGTTTCGGAAATGGAGTGATTAAACAGGCGAATTTCATCTTCGCGGCGTAAAAAACTGATCACGCTGATCAATACAATAATAAAAGTACCGACTTTGATGCCACCTGCGGTACTTAAAGATCCTCCGCCAATAAACATCAGGATCATGGTGACCAGTGTCGAAGCATCTGTCATCTGATCTAAAGGCAGACTGTTAAACCCTGAAGAACGCGGGACGGTGGCATGAAACCAGGCATTTAAGGCTTGATCGCCGAGACTCAGGATTCCAAGGGTTTGCGGATTCGACGCTTCTAAAATCCAGAGCAGAATAAAAGCGCCTAAGTTCAAACCCAGAATGGTAGAGAGAATCAGTTTGCTATTGGTGCTGAGCCTGGACCAGCGTTTATGTTTTTTTACATCCATCAGCACCAAAAAGCCGATCCCGCCGATGATGTACAGCATGCTAATGGTAAAGGTCACCAGATATTGCCCGGAAAAACTCATTAAACTATTGGGAAATAAAGAAAATCCACCATTATTGAAGGCAGAAACGCTATAAAATGCTGCATAAAATAAAGCGTCACCCAAGGGATAATCTTGCAGCCAGGCCAGGGTTAAAATCATGGTGCCAATAGCTTCAAAAAATAATGAATATAAAAAAACCGCCTTAATGGTAAAGCTGACTTTTTTTAAGCTGGTTTGTCCTATGGATTCCTGAGCCATGACCTGCTGTTTTAAGCCCATTCCTGGCACCAGACTCATGACCGCAAGAATTGCAAAAGTCATAAAGCCCAGACCACCACATTGCAACAAGAACATAATGATGATTTGGCCAAACATCGTATACGCTTCTCCGACGTTTACGACTGACAGGCCAGTAATGGTGACGGCAGAAGTGGCGGTAAAAATAGCATCCAGCCAGCTAATCTCCTGTTGATGGGCAATCGGCAGCATCAGCAGCAAAGAACCGATAAAAATCAGCCCGAGAAAACCCAAAGCCAGAAGGGCGGGCGGACTAAGATTTACCGTGTGATGTGAACTAAGGTCTGGTGTTTTCATAAGCGTTTAAAATATTTGGAAAGACGGCGTAAAGGTTCAAGCAGACCCTCAATGACCAGAATGTCGCCCTCTTGAAGCAGCATATCCGGAGCAGGGCTGTCGTCTATGCGGCTACCACGTTTAAGTAGCAGGGTTTTAATTTCAGGCACATGGTTCATCAATTTACGTAGCGGCATGCCATGATGGTCGGCATGGATTTCGACTTTGACAATATAATGATCATCTTCCAGCGCCATATAGCGGCTGACCATTGGATAGCTCAGAGACTGGGCAACACGTACGCCCATATCTTCTTCAGGATGAATAATTTTATCGACATTCAGATGGGTCAGAATCATATGATGAGCCTTGGATTTGGCTTTGACCCATATTTTTTTAACGCCCATGTTTTTCAGGTGTAGCACACAAAGAATGCTGGCCTCAATATCTTCACCAATCGCCACCACTACAGCTTCACAACGCTTGACATCCAGCTCATCCAGGACATGTTCATCGGTTGCATCGGCAATCACCGCATGTGTCAGCTGGTCAGAGATATTTTCAACATATTTTTTATTCAGATCGATGCCAATTACTTCATGTTTCAGCTCAATTAGCTGAGTTGCAACCGTTGCACCAAAGCTGCCGAGTCCAATGACTGCAAATAATGCCATGGAAATGTTCCTAACTTTTTATTCAAATCTAATCTGCTTAATATCTTAAAGATTTTTAGAATAATCAGCTATCTACTATTACATAAATCCTGTATTTGTGGCCTTTTTTCAGAAAATCCAGGCAATAAAAAACCGCCTGTTCAGACGGTTTGATGATCTGCTCTTTATTTCAGGAAACGCTGATAACCCAGATTATTGGTAATCTCATCGTATGGATAGCTAATGCTTTCCAGAGTTTCAACCAGACCGTCCGGATTTTGCTGTGCATCTTCAGCTTCCAGGCCCACCAGCACACGACCTTCTGCTGCGCCGTGGTTGCGGTAGTGGAACAGGGTAATGTTATGGGTAGGACCCAGACGCTCCAGGAACGTTAGCAATGCGCCTGGACGCTCCGGGAACTCCACGCGGAATAAGCGTTCATTTTCAATATCGGCATGACCACCGATTAAATAACGGATATGCAGTTTTGCGACTTCATCATCGGACAGGTCGTCAACATCATAATGAAACTTAAGGTTTTCATAAATTTCCTGACGCTCTTTTTCGCCATTCTTTAAACTGATGCCGACAAAAACCTGTGCCGCAGAAGCATCACTGGCACGGTAGTTAAATTCCGTAATATTACGACCTTGCAGGGCGCGGCAGAATTTCAGAAATGAGCCTTTTTCTTCAGGAATGGTCACAGCAAAAATGGCTTCTTTACGCTCGCCAAGTTCAGTGCGCTCTGCAATATAACGTAAACGATCAAAGTTCATGTTGGCGCCGCAGATAATCGACACCATATTTTTATCGGTAATTTTATGTTTTTCAACGTATTTTTTAATACCTGCCAGCGCCATCGCACCTGATGGCTCAACAATGCTGCGGCACTCGTCATATGTATCTTTAATTGCAGCACAGATTTCGTCAGTATTGACCAGTACTACATTCGGCTCGACGATCGGGCCTGAGTTGTCTGATTTTTGCAGGCGAATCACTTCAAATGGTTTTTCACCAATTTGAGCCACTGCCGTTCCATCTGCAAATAAACCGACAGATGGAAGGGTCACACGCTCATTTGCTTCTAAAGCAGCTTTTAGGCAGGCAGATTCATCATATTCCACTGGAATGACTTTGACATGTGGCGCCACATCTCCCAGATAGGCTGCAATCCCGGCAATCAGGCCGCCACCGCCAACCGCAACAAATACATAATCTACATCACGCCATTGACGCAGGATTTCATTGGCAATCGTACCTTGACCTGCCATCACCAGCTCATCGTCATAAGGCGGAATGAAGGTCATGCCATCATCTTGCGCACGCTGAATTGCATACTTGTTGGCGACATCAAATGAATCACCATGTAAAACCACTTCACCACCCAGACGTTTAACGGCTTGTACTTTGATATCCGGTGTGGTTTTCGGCATCACAATAATGGCGCGAATCCCTAACTTTTTACCAGACAGTGCCACGCCTTGTGCATGGTTGCCTGCGGAAGCCGTAATAACACCACGTTCGAGCTGGGATTTCGGTAATTGACTAATACGGTTATAGGCACCGCGTAGCTTGAATGAAAAAACCGGTTGTAAATCTTCACGCTTAAAACGAATGTTGTTATTGAGTCGTTCGCTAATTCGTGGCGCTGCTTCGAGTGGAGTTTCGATTGCAACATCGTAGACCGTTGCTTGTAAAATTTGTCGAACCAAACGAGACAGCATGTTAATTTTCCATCTAACAGTTTAAAATAGGCGCTTATTGTAACAAACCATACGGCTTTTCGGTTTAAAAATGCTGCAAAAGTCCAAAATAGTTGAGTGATGTCATGAGTCTATATGCAACCCAAGATGAGAAAAAACAGGCTGCGGCCAAAGCAGCTTTAAAACACTTACCAAAAGGGGGCATTTTAGGCATTGGTACAGGCAGTACCGTGAACTTTTTAATTGATCTTTTGCCAGAGCTTCAGCTGGAAGCAGCAGTGGCAAGCTCAGAAGCCACAGCAGAACGTCTGAAAAAGCTGGGTATAGACGTGGTCGATATGAACAGCGTTGGTAGTTTAGATGCTTATGTAGATGGTGCCGATGAAATTGACCGTCATATGCACATGATCAAAGGTGGGGGCGCTGCGCTAACACGTGAAAAAATTGTTGCCTCTATTGCAAGAAAATTTGTATGTATCGTTGATGATTCAAAATGGGTGGAGCAATTGGGACGTGATTTCCCGCTTCCTGTAGAAGTGATCCCAATGGCACGTTCGGCTGTGGCACGTAAACTAGTTGCCCTGGGGGGAGATCCTGCTTATCGTGAAGGTGTGGTGACTGATAACGGTAATGTGATTCTGGATGTTTATAACCTGAATATCTTGAATGCCCTTGAGCTGGAAAGAACCATCAACGATATTCCTGGCGTTGTCTGTAACGGAATTTTTGCATTAAATAAAGCCGATATTGCGATTGTCGCAACCAATCATGGAATTGAAGAACGCACTGCGGTTTAAGAAGTTTTCCCTGACCCTCCTTTTTAAAGGAGGGAACGTTTTTAATTTTGATCAGGCTCCACGAGGCTTTTAAAAGTTTAAATTTTCCTTTTTATTAAAAAAGGGGGACTGATAGGAATGAATAAAATAGGATCTGTTGATCTTTCATAAATGGCTTGCTTGTGCTGTAAGCTAAAACTGAGTAGATGAGACATGAAATGGAGGGAGTAGCGAAACTATTGCCAAGTTTGATAACGAAAGCATTTAGAATGACTAAGTTTCCTGCTCATGCCTTATCTCGGCTAAAAAATCTTGCAAAATAGATCTCTCACCTCGCAAATATGGGCGCAGTGTCAACAGACCCTAATGATTAAATATAAAAATGACCCTAAACGACCTACCTGAAATTCAAATCATCCGAAATGCTCGCTCCAGACGTTTACGTTTACGTGTAGAGCATCAGCAGATCAAAATGACGGTACCGGTTTCTTGCAGTAAGCAGCAAATACAAGGTTTTTTACAGCAGGCCGAACCCTGGTTATTAAAAACATGGAAAATTCAGCAGCAACAAGCACAAAGTATTGACCAGACTTTACCGGCACAATTGCAACTTTTTAATCAAGCCCAAGCTCTACAGGTTTGTTATCAAAGCCAAAAAAATAATTTTGTTTTTGATTCAGAAAAACTCCAGCTTTCTATCAGTGACCGGAATCCTGAAGCTTATTTAAAGGCATTTGTCATCGCCTATGCCAAGGAGCAGTTGCCGGGGTATTTGGTGCAAATCGCTCAGGAAACCGGGCTGTCTTTTAATGTCTGTCATATTCGTCAACCCAAAACCCGCTGGGGCAGTTGTTCAGCCAAACATGACATTATGCTCAACAGTGCGTTGGTGTTATTTCCTCAAGAGATTGTGCGTTATGTAAGTGTGCATGAACTTGCACATACTCACCATTTCGATCACAGCTCAAGGTTCTGGCAGTTGGTTGCTCAACATGATGCAAAATTTCAGCAACATCGTCAGTATTTAAAAGATACGTTTTTGCCATATTGGTGGAATTGTTAATCTATGTATTTTTAGACAGCACGTTTTGCTGGCGCTTCTGTATAAATTATTTAGAATGTTTAAGTTTTATATTTCATGCGCATGTCAGTATAAAAATACATGCAGTCTACATACAGACAGATTGTCAATAAAGCCTAATTGCTTCAGCCTATAAGAATATAAAATTTAGTAGACAGCAGTTGGTTTTAATATTGGTAGAACTATGGGCTGCTATGATTCCTAAATTGATCCGAATTTCGGTTATATAAAGATGATCAATATGAGGTTGCATCGTTTAAATTGGTCTTATCTTGAGCTTATTCTCAATAGCCTAAGCAATTAAGACTTTATCATTTTCAGATTTTGGTTAAAATCGACACATAACTACTAGAATTTATTCACATGAATTGGAATCGGTTTAGCATCAGTCTCCTGGTTATATTAATGTCTTTGCCGGCATTATTTTTCTATATGCTTTTTATCTTGAATATGCTCTCTCCTGACAATCCGATTTCCTATCACTGGACCAGTTATTTAGTCCTCATCTCTAGTGTATTGGCCTGGATGATTCTCTTTATCATGGCTCTACTCTGGAGTTGGGAAAGAGTAATTCCTAAGTGGCTTGCAACGCTTGCAGTACTGCTTGCCATTATTGGCCTGACACCGTTTACAGTTCAGGCTGATCCTATTGTGTTCTTGGCTATGCCAGGATTTTTCTTTGGGCTTTATCTGAGTTATTGCAGCTGGACAAAGTTAAATACCAATGAGGGAAATTAAACCGGTAGGTGCTTTCAAGACTTTTAAAATCTCAACCCGCTGAAAATTATAAAAAAGCATCAATCCTGAGTAAAATGGTTTAGAAAGCCACAACTTCCTGTCATACTATTACGTTATAAAGAAAACAGATATTTTTGAGGTAAAGATCGTGATTTCAGTGGGTATTGTAGGCGGTACAGGCTATACAGGCGTTGAACTTTTACGTCTATTGCTGCGACATCCAAATGTTCAAGTGAAAGCACTTACATCACGTACGGAAGCAGGCCGTCGTGTGGATGATATGTTCCCGAGCTTACGCGGTCATACCGATCTTGAATTTTCTGATTTAAGTCAGGATTTACTTAAATCATGTGATGTGGTGTTTTTTGCAACTCCTCATGGTGTTGCCATGCAGCATGCTGAAGCCCTGGTGGCCGCAAATACCAAAGTGATTGATCTGGCAGCAGATTTCCGCTTACAGAATCTTGCCCAGTTTGAAAAATGGTATGGCATGGAGCATGCATGTCCAGAACTGTTAAAAAATTCTGTATATGGCTTATCTGAGCTGAATCGTGAAGACATCAAACAAGCCAGTGTAATTGGAAATCCGGGTTGCTATCCAACGACTGTACAGCTGGGTCTGGCACCAGTTTTGCAAGCCAACGAAGTTTTGGTGAAGCCTGAGAGTATTATTATTGATGCAAAATCAGGTGTTTCTGGTGCAGGCCGTAAAGCCAGCCTGGGCATGATTTACTCTGAAAATTCAGATAACTTCAAGGCTTATGGTGTAGCGGGTCATCGTCATCACCCAGAAATTGTTGAAGCCCTAGAAAATATCTCAGGACAGCAGGGTGTATTCGATCAGATCCTGTTTGTTCCGCATCTTGTCCCGATGATCCGCGGCATGTTGTCGACTATTTATATCGACCTTACCGAAGCCGGCCAGGCTGCAGATTTGCAGGCATTATATGAACAGTACTATGCTGGCGAAAAATTTGTAGATGTGATGCCTGCTGGCAGTTCACCTGAAACCCGTTCAGTACGTGGCGCCAATGAATTACGGATTGCTTTATATAAGCCACAGCCGGCCAAGCTGGTGATACTGGTCGCTCAAGACAATCTGGTTAAGGGTGCAGCAGGTCAGGCAGTGCAGAACATGAACCTGATGTTTGGTTTTGCAGAAGATGCTGGCTTGAATAATATCGGCTTATTACCATAAAAAACGTATTAGAACTTCACACACATTTAGATTTAGATTTAAATGTGTGTTTTGAATAAATCGAATTAGAGATCAAAATGCCGAATACAGACTCAAACGCGACGATCCCTCAAGAGCCGGATGAAAAAAAACCTTTGATGAAAGGTAGCACGCCTCTGGTTGTTGGTGCAGTAGTATTGATGTTGGGCAGTGGCTTACTGGGCTATACGGTCGGACACCGTCAGGGTTTGACTGTGGTCGGATTTGATGCTGATGCTGAACAGTTGGTCGAAGTAGTACAAAAGCAGAAAACCAGTCTGGAAAGCATGAATAAAAGTCTGAATACTGCGGTTCAGGAACGAGATCTGGCGGTCAGCAATACCAATGACCTCTATTTAGCTATGACCAAAGCCCAAGATGAGCAGGCTCAGGCAGAAAGTCTGGGTACAATTTACCGGGAAATTTTACGTCAGCGTGGTGGTTTGGCCTTGACTGTCCAGCATGTTGGCATTAAGCCTTTGCCAGACAATGCATTTGAATATCAGCTTGATCTGATTCAGGTCAGTCCAGGCAAAAATCGGGTATCCGGTTCCGTCGAAATGCGTCTGATCAAAGGCTCAGAAATTCTGGTCGTGCCGATGGAGGATAAGAGTTTCAATTTTGAAAACTATGAACGTCTTACTGGGCGCTGGACGATGCCCAAAGGCTTTAGACCAGAATTTATCGAAGTGCGCTTGACGGGTTCTAAACCGGTCACACGCCGTTTTAGCTGGGATCAAGGAAAAGCGGTAGAAAGTCCGTCTACTGTGTTGTCTGAAATTCCTAAGACCGAAGCAAATGCAAATTAAGTGTGAAATAGAAATCTTATGCCAAACAATAAACGTCAAATGTGTTTAAGTGATGTCAAAAATTCTTTTTATCAGTCTGGAATTGTTGATTGGCATATGAGTCCGCGTTTAAGCAATGAACCCGATCATGAGGGCGATTCAGATATTGCAGTACAGACTGCGCCTCCAGAATTAAAGCGTCCACCGATGTATGCAGTGGTATTGATGAATGACGATTATACCCCTATGGAGTTTGTAATTGAAATTTTACAACAATACTTTGCAATGAATCTTGACCAAGCAACTCAAGTGATGCTAACTGTACATTATGAAGGGAAAGGTATAGCTGGGGTCTATCCACGGGATATTGCGGAAACCAAAGCGAACCAAGTTAACAATTGCGCTCGATCTCAAGGTCATCCATTACTTTGCCAGATTGAGCCTAAAAACTAAGGGGGGTTGCATGCTCAGTCGTCAATTAGAAGTATCACTACGTTTGGCTGTCAGCATGGCTCGTCAGAAGAGACATGAATTCCTGACAGTAGAGCATTTATTATTGGCTCTACTTGATAATGATTCAGCCGTTAATGCTCTTAAAGCATGTGGCGCGGACATTATCGTGCTGCGTAAAGAATTGGAAGATTACGTAGAACAACATACCCCTAAACTCGCTGAAAATAGCGATCAGGCACCTCATCCTACCGAAAGCTTTGACCGTATTTTGCAGCGTGCAATTTTCCATGTGCAATCCAGTGGTGGTGACCGGACGGTAGAAGGTGCAGATATTCTGGTGGCCATGTATTCTGAGCGGGATTCATTTGCCGTTTATTTGTTGAAACGTCACCAGATTAATCGCTTAACTTTGACCCAATATCTTTCGCACGGCACACGTAAGGATGATGTGCCGTCTGAAGAAGAAATTGAAGAGTTGGATGGAGAGTCTGCATCTTCTGCGAATTCAGGACCGCTGGAACTCTATACCACCAATCTGAATGTAGAAGCCCAGCGTGGCAAAACAGACCCTTTAATTGGTCGTGAAAAAGAAATTGAACGTGCTGCACAGATTTTATGTCGCCGCCGTAAAAATAATCCATTATTGGTCGGTGACCCGGGCGTAGGTAAAACCTCGATCGCGGAAGGTCTGGCTTGGCTAATTGTGAACGGTAAAGCACCAAAACCGCTGGAAAATGCCGAGATATTTAGTCTGGATATTGGTGCTTTGGTCGCAGGAACCAAATATCGGGGTGATTTTGAAAAACGCCTGAAACAACTCCTCAATGCTTTAAAGAAAAAACCGGAAGCCATCCTGTTTATTGATGAAATTCATATGATTATTGGTGCAGGCTCGAGTATGGGGAGCACCATGGACGCCTCGAATCTGATCAAACCGGCACTGGCAAATGGTTCATTGCGTTGTATCGGTTCAACGACTTTTCAGGAATATCGTCAGGTTTTTGAAAAAGATCATGCCTTGTCGCGCCGCTTCCAGAAAATTGATGTGAATGAGCCTTCTATTTCAGAAACTATTGATATTTTGCGTGGTCTGAAATCGAAATTTGAAGATTTTCACCATGTTCAGTATGACGATCAGGCCTTGGTGTCCGCAGTAGAACTGTCTGCCAAGTTTATCAATGACCGTTTCTTGCCAGATAAGGCTATTGATGTAATTGATGAGGCAGGTGCACAGCGCCGTCTGAAAGCTGAGCAGGACAATAGCCCGATTACGGTGGAAAATATTGAGGATATTATTTCCAAGATTGCCCGTATTCCGCCGAAAACAGTGTCTAAAGATGATAAGACTGTCCTTGAAAATCTGGAACGTGATCTGAAACGTGTGGTCTTTGGTCAGGATGAAGCCATTGAAGCGCTCGCTTCTGCCATTAAACTGTCACGTGCGGGCCTGAAATCTCCGGATAAGCCAGTCGGCAGCTTCGTTTTTGCAGGTCCTACAGGTGTAGGTAAGACTGAAGTCACCAAGCAGCTGGCCAAGTTAATGGGTGTAGAGCTGGTCCGTTTTGATATGTCTGAATATATGGAACGTCATGCGGTATCTCGCCTGATCGGTGCACCTCCGGGCTATGTTGGCTTTGATCAGGGGGGGCTGCTCACGGATGCAATTCACAAGCATCCACATTGTGTGCTGCTTCTGGATGAAATTGAAAAGGCTCATCCAGATGTATTTAACCTGTTATTGCAGATCATGGATCATGGTTCACTGACAGATAATAATGGCCGCAAGTCAGATTTCCGGAATGTGGTTCTGGTGCTGACCACCAATATTGGCGCAGAAAGTATTTCCCGTGTCAGCATTGGTTTTATGGAGCAGGACAACAGCAATGACAACCAGGAAGCCATGAAGAAAGCCTTCTCACCTGAATTCCGTAACCGTCTGGACGGCGTGATTCAGTTTAAAGCTTTGGCAACTACAGTTATTGAAAATGTAGTTGATAAGTTCCTGACCGAACTTCAGGCACAGCTGGATGAGAAGAAAGTCATTCTGGATGTGGATCACAGTGCACGTGAATGGATGGCTGAACATGGTTATGACCGTTTAATGGGTGCTCGTCCAATGCAGCGACTGATTCAAGAACATCTGAAGAAACCGCTGGCAGAAATGATTCTGTTTGGTGAGCTGGCTGAAAACGGTGGCAATGTGGCAGTATCCGTGAAAAAAGAAGATGGTAAAGCAGTTGGCTTGAAACTTGAAGTCTTTGAAGATCAGACCGCTGAACCTGCCTAAGCTTGAAGAAAGAATTAAACCCGTGCAAGCACGGGTTTTTTCATGCACTCATATTTTTTAATAAACTCAATCATACAGTTCAATAGTTAAATCATGGATATTCAAGTTACAAAGCTGTTCACCACGTTTTGCCTGTTTTTGGTTACGGCGCTTATGGAAATTTTAGGCTGTTATTTTCCTTACCTGATTCTAAATCAGGGGAGAAGCCACTGGTTATGGCTTCCTACCGCATTGGCCTTGGCTGCTTTTGTCTGGTTATTAACATTACACCCAGCCGCTTCCGGGCGTATCTATGCGGCCTATGGGGGTATCTATGTTTTTTCAGCTTTGATATGGTTGCGCTTTGTTGATCAGGTGAGTCTGTCTCGCTGGGATTTACTGGGTGGAATGGTGGTGATTTTAGGTGCGCTGATTATTATGTTGCAGCCTCAAGGTTTGGTTCGTTAAACAACCTTTTAAATAAGAATTGTATAAAACCTTTTGAACCTTTACTTGAAAAATAATGCTATTTATTTTTTGGATAGTGGAGGCAGTATTTTCTAATGTTTTAAATCTTCCGATAGGGGGGCAAACGGTATTATGCCAGAGCAGATAATCGGCGTTGAGGGCAAAGCTGATTCCATCTTGCAGTCTATTAAGAGTAAGAGTGTCTGCATCATTCATGGCGTGATGCAGAGCAAGACTAAATCATTTTATGCAGCAGATGAGCAAATCATTTGATACTGCAATCTTTCTGTTTAAGTTCCAGGGTGTAGCGATTTTTTTCTGAACTGAGCTCAAGCTGTACGGTATACGGATTTAGTTTTTGATACTCATGCTCAAAGAAAATCGGGCAGCTTTGCACTAGATTTTTCATAATGAGCTTTTGCACTTCTTTACGACCTAAATCTGTCTCAAACTGCGCAAAGTCCGGGGTGGTGATTACGCCCTTCAGGCTGGTTTTATTTGCAGTGAGTTGCAATTGCTCAATAACCGTATTTTGATCAATCTGTAATGGTAGGGTTTTGGAGTCTTCAGCGCTCAGTACTGCCAGCAATTCATTCAGCTCTGCTTTTTTCTGAATTTTGAACTTACTGTTAAGAATGCCTTTATTTTGCAGATATTGATCAAATTCAGAAGCATTCGCTTGCATGAACAGACTGCTGAGTCCTGCAATAACTGCGAAAGCCCAATATTTTTTTTGCATTAGCTTGTATCACTTTTTATATCGTCCCAACCCTGATTATAAGAGCTGAGACAAAAAAAGCACCAGAGATTGGTGCTTAATTTGTGAAGATGAGGATACATCTTAGTCTTTTTTCAGGTTCTCATTTAATAAGAACTCTACCAGTGCTTTTTGTGCATGCAGGCGGTTTTCGGCTTCATCCCACACCACAGCATTTTTATGATCAAGCAGATTTTCAGAAATCTCTTCACCGCGATGTGCAGGCAAGCAGTGCATAAACAAACAGTCCGGATGAGCAAGATCCATAAGGCGCTCATTCACCTGATAATCAGCAAAGGCTTTTTCACGGATTTTTTGTTCTTCTTCCTGGCCCATGCTGGCCCAAACATCAGTGACAATCAGGTCTGCATTGACCGCCGCATCTTCCGCGGTATCTACCAGCTCGACACAATGGGCAAATTCAGACAGGAATTTCTCTTGTGGTTCATAACCTTTAGGTGCGGCAACTTTCAGTTTAAAGCCCCACATATGCGCCGCTTCGATATAAGAGTTGCACATATTATTGCCATCCCCAATCCAGGCCACAGTTTTACCTTCAATTGAGCCACGATGCTCAAGATAGGTCTGCATGTCAGCCAGTAGCTGGCAGGGATGATGATCATCGGTCAGCGCATTAATGACTGGAACTTTTGAATAAGAAGCAAAGCGCTCAACGATGTCATGACCAAAAGTACGGATCATTACGATATCCAGCATGCTGGAAATAACGCGTGCTGAGTCTTCAATAGGTTCACCACGACCTAACTGGGTATCACGTGATGACAGAAAAATAGCACTACCGCCAAACTGGCTCATGCCCGCTTCAAACGAAACGCGCGTACGGGTACTGGATTTCTCAAAAATCATGCCCATGACTTTGCCAACAAAGGGTTGGAAAACTTCATTATTATGCTGTTTGCGCTTGAGCTCAATAGCGCGTTGCAATATTTGGTTGAGTTCTAAAGTCGATAAATCGCGTAAAGTGAGAAAGTGACGGAGAGCCATTGGTTACTCCACAATAATTGCTGAAAATCTGATCAACAATTAGTTGTTGGTTAGTGAGTTAAGAAAAATACGGAATCGGCTAATATACTATATGAGATGGAAAATGCAAAAAAACTAGACTTTTTGATGACCTTCTAAAAAGCGGTCTACGCAGTAATGAATATACTTGGTAATTTCTTCATCACTCTCTTCTTCCTGAATTCCCATTAGAATACGCCATTCTAAGTTGCGTAAAATACCAAAGTATAACTGAGCCGAATACATTGGATTTTCACAACGTAGTACGCCTTTGGCATCTGCCTGTTCCAGTGCATTGGCAATTGAAGTCTGAACATGTACAGGTCCGCGTTGATGAATATGTAAAGCCAGATCTGGATTACGCTGACTCTGTTCAAAGACCAGACGCATAAATGCCGAATTTTCAGGCGTCATAATTTGATGATAAAAATTTAACAGAGTTTCTACCAAATAACGACGAAAATCCAAGGCCATCAATTCAATAGGAATGCTGATTTGTTCAAAAAACTTTTCACGGCGATAGTCACAGATCGCTTTAAATAGCCCTTCTTTATTGCCAAAATATTTATAAATAGAGGCCTTGGAACCACCAGCATGCTGAACAATATCATCCAGTGAGACTGCATCATAACTATGCTCCAGAAAAAGCTCGGTTGCACTGACAAGCAACGCAATGCAACGATCATGGCCGCGTTTGGTTTGCGGCAGATCTTTGGCGAGGGGTTCCAGATGAGCAAGGTCTTGCATATTGGCTAAAAATTAATCAATTAAATGAAATAGATATTGAGATTATAACAAATATATGTACAGCGTGCTGTGTAGAAGTGTATTTGACTAGGGCGCTGGACATATTAAGAGATGCTCCTCTTAAAGAGGAAATAATGCTCATATTATTTAATTTTTAGATGAACATTATTCTTAACAGCATGCTCTATTAAGGATAATGGCAATCACGAAAAACAGGTCGGCAATAAAAACCTATTATTTGACTAAAGTTTTAGAGTATTTGTTCTAGAATGGAATGGTGTACACCAATCAAATTGGTATACTCAAATTTCAATAATTATAGCCAGAACTGTGGAAGGGAAGATGACAGAACAAATGTCTGCAGGTTTAAAGTTTAGACAAGCACTTGAAGTCGAAAAACCATTACAAATTATGGGTACCGTCAATGCCTATGCTGCCATGATGGCCAAACAGGTTGGTTATAAAGCCATTTATCTCTCTGGTGCTGGTGTAGCAAACTATTCTTATGGGTTACCAGATCTTGGAATGACCAGTCTAGATAATGTTCTGGAAGATGTACGCCGCATTACTGAGCGTGTAGATACGCCACTTTTGGTTGATATTGATACAGGCTGGGGTGGTGCATTCAATATTTCACGTAGCATTAAACAAATGATTGCGGCTGGTGCGGCGGCGGTCCATATTGAAGATCAGGTGGCACAAAAACGTTGCGGTCACCGTCCGAATAAGGAAATTGTGAGTCAGCAGGAAATGGTGGACCGGATTAAAGCAGCAGTGGATGCCAAAACCGATTCCAATTTTGTGGTGATGGCACGTACCGATGCGTTACAAAAAGAAGGTCTGCAGGCTGTTATTGACCGCGCTTGTGCCTGTGTTGAAGCGGGTGCAGATGCAATTTTTGCCGAAGCCATGACGGACATCACCATGTACCGTACCGTTTGTGATGCTGTAGGGGTGCCGGTACTGGCCAATATTACCGAATTTGGCGATACGCCATATTATACGACGGAAGAGCTGGCCGAGCAGGGCATACGTATGGTCTTGTATCCACTTTCTGCAACGCGCGCCATGCAAAAAGCAGCCCTTGAGGTGATGCGCTCCGTTCGTGAACATGGTACACAGGTACATGTTTTAGATCAGATGCAACAACGAAAAGAACTTTACGAATTTTTAGACTATCACAGCTTTGAAAACACATTAGATAAACTGTTTAAACAGGAGAATTAAAACAATGGCTGAAGGAAAAGTACTTACTGGCGCAGGATTGCGCGGACAAGTGGCAGGGAAAACCTCACTTTCAACCGTCGGTAAAAGTGGTGCAGGTCTGACCTATCGCGGCTATGACGTGCAGGATCTGGCGGAAAACTGTCAGTTTGAAGAAGTAGCTTATTTAATATTCTTTGGTGAATTGCCAGATTCAGAACAATTAGCAGCCTATAAAGCAAAATTAAAATCTTTACGTGCCTTGCCGCAAGCTCTAAAAGAAGTGCTTGAGCGTATCCCTGCAGATTCACATCCTATGGATGTCATGCGTACTGGGGTTTCCATGCTAGGTAACCTGGAAACTGAACAGTCCTTCGAACAGCAGCAGGATGTCGCAGATCGTATCCTGGCCACCTTACCTGCGATCATCTGCTACTGGTATCGTTATAGCCACGATGGTGTGCGTATTGAAGAAAATACTGATGATGATTCTATCGGTGCACAATTCCTGCATCTGTTGCATGGTGAAAAATCCAATGAGTTGCATGAGCAGGTTATGAACGTGTCTCTCATTTTATATGCAGAGCATGAATTTAATGCTTCAACCTTTACGGCTCGTGTCTGTGCCTCTACTCTGTCTGATATGTATTCCTGTATCACTGGAGCGATTGGTTCCCTACGCGGGCCTTTGCATGGTGGTGCCAATGAAGCAGCAATGGATATGATTGAAAACTGGCAGTCTCCAGAAGAAGCTGAACGCGAAATGCTGGGCATGCTGGAACGTAAAGAAAAAATCATGGGTTTCGGACATGCAATTTACAAAGACTCCGATCCGCGTAATGCCATTATTAAAGTCTGGTCTGAGCGTCTGGCCAAAGATGTGGGTGATACCGTACTGTATCCGGTTTCTGTACGTTGTGAAGAAGTGATGTGGCGTGAGAAAAAACTGTTCTGTAATGCCGATTTCTTTCATGCTTCGGCATACCACTTTATGCGGATTCCAACCAAGCTGTTCACCCCGATTTTCGTCATGTCACGTATAACTGGCTGGGCAGCGCATGTGATGGAACAGCGTGCGGATAACCGTATTATCCGTCCAAGCGCAGACTATACCGGTCCAGAGCTGCGAAAAGTCATTCCTATTGCAGAGCGTAGTTCAGCAGCCTGATCTGAATAATGAGTTGCTGATTAAAAAATAAAGCCTCTCATGAGGCTTTATTTTTATTAAACTTAACGTCTTAACAGTACCGGGTCTTCAATGGTATAACCGGTTTCAAAAGGAATCCCCAAGTACTTGACTGTCACCAGCGTTTTATTCTGTTTAGGAACTTTATAGGCCTGGCTGATTTTTAAACCTTGCTGATAACTGACCGCTTGATGAGTCGGACTTTTTTGTGAGCCAGATTTTACTTGATATTGATAGGTCCATTTTGGCACTTTCTTTTGTGGATCATACCAGGCAGGCGCATAGCCTTTGCTGGTTTTTAATAATTCAAGTCGAATATTCTGTTTTTTTACCGGAATGACTGGAATTAAACGCTTCTTGATTTTGGCAATTTCCTGATCAAATTTTTGACTACTTTGATCATAATCAATACGTTTGGTCTTCGGACTAATATACAGGGAATTCACCATCACCAGCTGGTTTGGCTGCTTGGATTTAAAATTATAATAATACAGTTGCGGTAAACGGCCTCGGCCATCCAGATAATGGCGCATCAGGTAGAGCTTTTGATCTTTAACCTCATACCCTAAGACTTCAATATTCTGAGGTCCGCCCACTGTGGCAAACGCCGCACAAGGCAAACCAACCAGTAAAACCGAAATGATAGCTTTTATTTTCATTGCCCATCAAACCTTATTATAGTGAGGATAAGCTTAATTTATCTTAAAATAGGGTAGAAATAATGAAGTCTTACTGATTGAGCAGATTAATCATATCATGTGCCAAAACTGCTACCAATTTGTTTAAACGCTGCTGAGGGGTACCTTTCAAATAGTAGTGGAACTGATGAACCTGAACTCCATCATCAATCGCGATAAAAAACGTGCCTTCCGGTTTTTCTGGTGTAGCACTGCCTCCAGGCTTAAGCAGGCCAGTACAGGCAATCACCCAGTCTGCATCCTGAAACATTTTTTTGCCTGCCTGAGCCAATGCAACAGTGACAGGCATAGATTCTGCGGTGTAACTATTGATTAGATCCTGTGATAGACCCAGTACCGAGACTTTGACACCGACGTCATAGCAGACCAAACCGCCCAGTAAAGTTTCGGCACCTTCTCCTTTACAGATGGAGAACTGACTGGTCAGATACCCAGAACTCGCACTTTCAATGAAGGCGATCTTGATCTCTTTTTCTTCAAGTAATTCACAACATGTTTTGAGCATAATGCACATTTTGATAAGAGATAACTTAAGTTTAATTTAGACCGGTTCTGGCTGGGTATCAACTCTGAGTAGGGCTTTAATTTTGATATAAGGTAAAAAGAAATTGCAAATTTATAAATTTGTAGCTTAAAAGAAGAACTAGGGGCTGACTGTTTAAAGCTTGGGCAATCTCTGCAATTAATAGTTTCTTCCTCATAGGAATAATGGTAAAACAAAAATAAAGAGCTGAGTAAAAGTAGGTGGTAAGAATGAAAACTACAGTAAAATATGTCGTATTAAAAAGTCTGGACTATCAATTGGGTACACCTTTATTTCAGGAAGAAATTGATGCGGATGGCCAATATTTTGATCAAATTCCCCCTACTATTTCTTATCAAAATCTGAATTTTAAAGTAACCAGTAAAGAGTTAAAGCGTCTGTATCTCGCTGAAGAGCAGGAAGAATCACAAACGATTATTGTAAAAGTGATTGCTCAATACGATAGATAACTGCAACATCCATCAGGTCTTTTAGATATTCATACAAGGCCTGATTTTTTTTATAAATATTATTGCCTTATTTATATTTGAAAATAAAAATCTAAGGCTATTTCTATTTTATAGATATATATTGCTGTTATTTGGAAAATCCATTTTTTTTAAATTTTTACTTTATAGAGTGTGTTTTAATGTAAGTATGAGATTTAAATAAATTGCATAAAATAGACATATTTTTTTCTTTCAGGCTTTATAAAAATAGTATAGATGAATTTCATTATTTTTTTAAGTATTTGAAATTAAATATTTTATATAAAATGGATACTCTTTTTGTTTCAGTATCTAAACCTAAATTATTTTCTTTTTTACAAGAAGCCCTTATTAAGTTTTTGTTTTTTATAAAGGAATGAAAAGTTTGGCTTAATATTTTTTATTATGTATTTTTTGCATTATAAAAAGTAATCTTTGTTTCTTTATAAATTAAATTTCAATTACTTAAATTACTATTTTTTACATTGAATTAATATGTAACAGCTTACAGGTTGGCGAAGTTTAAAAACTGAGTAGAGTAGAGGGTAAGTCGAAAATATATATATCGGCTTTTGATTAAAGCGAAACCTAAGGAGAATACCCATGACTAATCAACAGAACCAGCAAGATCAACAGAATCAACAAAACCAGCAACAGCAACAACAAGACCAGCAAAACCAGCAAGGTCAAAGAAACAACCAACAAAACCCTAATCAGCAGCAACAGAACCAAAAACAGCAAAATCCTAATCAGCAGCAACAACAACAGCCGCAACGTAATCAGCAAGAACAACAGAATCAGCGTAATCAAAATCAATAACATTGGTGCGATCAATAAGATCAGCAGAATCTGCAGCACTAATGTGATTTAGGTTATCCTTTTTCAAAATAAAGACCGCCTTTTCAGGCGGTTTTTATTTGGACTTTATTTGTTCATTTTTTTATTAACACTGAATGTTGGCTTTAATCTTATAAAAATTCAGGGCATTATCTAAGTCCTTCAGCAAGCCTGGTTCAGTATATTCTTTAGGTGCAAGTTTAAGCAGTGCTGGCATATAATAAGTTTTATATTCTTTAGGATAATCTTTACAAAGGATACGGGTGCGCTCTTCAATGCTCAGTATAGAAGAATCCAGTTGATCCAGATAGGCACTTAAACGATTATCTGATTGTTCAAACTGCGCTTTAATGGTGGGGTCTGGTTCAGAAGATACATCTGCCTGCTGTTTCTGACAGCCTGTTAAAGTAAGTACTAAGAAGGCGCTCAAGCATATAGGTAGTTTCATATTATTCAGATTCTGTTATTCGTCCTGAGAAAAGTATAGAGAGAAATATACAAATGCACACGGATCTTTAAGTTACAAGCCGCCTGAACGAAGAGTTTAGTAATAAAAAATGATCTATAACCGCATCCATATTTTTTTCAAAAGTCGCGACTATCTTAAGATTATCGAGAAAATTCAATAAAACAACTATAGATCAAAATTTTAATAATATTCCTCAGTAGAAAATCATACATTTTTATTGTTTGAATTACTTGTTATCAAAGAATCATTTTCTGAAATTGTAGCCTTCACATAAGTTTTCATAGGCAACATAAAAACTGACAATCCCTGCAAGAGTGAAACATGAATAGATGCTATTTATATAGCTGTTTTAGTGAAAATATAGGACAAAGCAATGATAAAGTGTATTTGTGCATTTGGTATAGGCGTAATGGTGGGTTGCTGCTATAAGTCTTGTAAGAGCAAAATGTGCCAGATGAAGGATAAAGATCACTCAACAAAAAATCAGGATGAGGAGCCTGTACGTACCTAATTACCCTATGCTTGAGGATTAATCTGAAGCAGGTGGCAAGCTTAGTAAGACTTTTTCTAGAATAATTGAATATCGAGTACTATCTTTCACGCATAAAAGCTCTGCTCATGATCAAGCTTTTAAAGTTAGGAGGAATACATGTTCCAATTTATATGCTGTTTATTGGGTCTACATGGCGCGAATGAAATCAAGTATATGGATGATGAGGACGTTAAAGAAGAGAGTGCTGATTTAAAAGAAACGATATAAGTGTCTTTCACTTTCAAAGTGTCGAAAACAAGACAATAACCCCATTTGCGAACTAAATGGGGTTTTACTTTAAGTCAATTTAATAAACTTAAATATTTAGGATAAACTTTCTCCATTTATATAAAAAACCACATAATACGGGTAATATTTAAACTAATTTTTTATATAATTTATTATTAAAGGTCAATGTCTTTGGTAGCTTGAATTAAGTAGAATTTTTGTCAGTTTCAGGATAATGAAAAGATCAAAGAAAGAAATCTTTTCTCCGGTATCACAATTGAGTCAAAAATTACTTAAATAAAAAGATTTAATAGCTTTAATACCACTCTACGAGTTTGCCAATAGACAGTTCCTTATCTCAAGTATTCAGGTTTGTCATTAAAAGAAGTCTGGTTTTAGTTTAATGATTTATCTATATATCTTTATATTTTTCAATTTTTTAATTGGTTTCTGAGAGTCGATAAAGCTTGCTTAAACTTAAAAAAGAAAGCTAAATTTTAAAATTAAAGTATGTTTTATTTTGTTGCAAAGAATTATGAAAGTGTAATATTTTGTTATTTAGAATATTATTTAAGCGCTGTATAAAGGAGGTACAGCCTTAAATAAGGGTAGATCAAATGACAAAAACAGAAATAGCTATATCTATATTCGTTGTATTGCTTATCACCCTGATGGTTTATTCCTTGGGACAAACGTTTAATTATTAAACGGATTTCGACTCACTAAGGTAACCGTATAAAAGTGTGCCCAGTGACTAAGGGGGTACACTAGTTTAGTGTTTTTTGGGATAATTATTTTAGAGTGGTTCTATTGAACCGATTTAAACGATGTTTATTCTGGCAGACATGGCCTCGTCAAACTATTCGTTTTTTTACATGTATTGGATATATATAATTTTAGTGAAATTTCTGTCTATATTAAAAAAATAGGGGGTATAATTTCCCGCACTCGGCACCTCTCTGTGCTTTTTAACTTAATTGTAAAATGTCTCTATATGAAGTTTAAATTTATTGGTGCTGTTGCACTCCTGCTTGGAATGATTAACCCCTTAGCTGCCATGCCTTTTGATCCATTAATTGGCACATGGAAGGTCATCGATGACCGTACTGGATATTATATTTCAGATATTGTAATCCGCAAGGATTCTAAAACAGAACAGTATAGTGCCGTTGTGACCAAAAACTACCCATTGCCAGGTGCTCCAATGAGTGAAGTGTGTACCAAATGCGTGGGCGTACTAAAAAATCAGCCATTTTTTGGAATGGAAACATTAAGAGGACTGGTTGCTAATGGTAAAGATCAGCAATTCAGTAAAGGAGTGTGGATCAATACGCAGGATGGGAAAACCTACCATATTGATGCTCAATTAAATGAATCAAGAGATTTGCTCAAAGTTCAAGGCAAAGCCAAGGGAAGCAATACGATGAGCAATATGACGTGGAAGAAGCTCTGATAGAGCTTGTACCCTTATGAGCGCATGTATTGATTCCAGGCTTTAAAAAACCAACCTACCAATGCGGTGGGTTTGTTCAAGAATTTGATAACTATTCTTTAAACTCTTGGATAGGGATAGGTCGGTCTTTCACAAACCCTACAAGGCCTTCTCCATTTTTAAAGTGAATAGCCCACCTTCATTATCAGGCATCAACACACCGTTCGCAGCAGATGCTCTTTTCAACACGAAAGTTCTATTACAAAATCAACACTTACTTGAATACCCATTCTATCTAAGTTATCTGTCAGCAGCGCAGTTTCAAAATTATTTGACGATTTAAACTTAAGGATTAAATCCATTGGACTGCTGAGGGTGAGTCATGAATCTGTGCGGGAGTGAGGATGGAAATGCTGGGTACGCTACTCTCTACAGGACTGATCATTTCTTTAGGATAGGAATTACAGCCCAGTAAGTATGAAAGCAATAAGAGAAATACCCCTGATATATTGCATAAAATTTCTCTTTAACCTTTAGTCACAGATATAAAGATAGTACTTCGTTAAATGGACCAGTGAAGCTTTATTTGTATTTGAATGACAGAAAAGAAAAACCTCTATTAAGATGAAGGGTTTTGAAATCATACTTCTTTCTTACTTGAATAGATGGTCAAAAAATATAGAATGAATAGGGTAGCAATTTTTTAGAGATTTAAATTGAAAAGATTTGCAAAAAAAATAATGGTAGCATTAATGCTGACTAGTATGAGTAGTGTGGCGATGGCTGATTCCGATGCAGTAGCCAAGTACCAAGTTTTAAATGTAACGCAAAAGTATGCGGAATCCACTTCATGCGGACATTCTTTTGAAAGAGGTAAAGCGGCTAAATTAACATCGATTAAAGATATTTATCCAATTTACTCAGACGAAAAGACCGGTATTGCAGAGTACTATATCTTTTGGAGTGGCGATAAAGGCTGTAAAGGCGGAAACGGCAGCAGTTCTTTCCATATGTCTGAAGTCAGCAAGCTTTCCAAGTCACGACCATTTGTGGTTCAGAATGACAAAGCTTTTGGCGACAATGTTGACATTAACTTTAGATTTATCAGTAATGTGAAGCAGATCAATAGCAAGCATTTTGAGATTGTTTCTCGGGACTATGCTGATGCTACTTATGGCGGCAAGGACGGAGGAAATAACCTGCCAGCCAATACGTTTAAATATACGGTTCAAAAAATTGCCGGTAAAGGTTGGAAAGTCACTGACAAAGTGCTTTTAGAGCAGCGTAAATAAGCAATAAAAAGCCCATGATTCATGGGCTTTTTAACAGCTTAAACTTATGTAGAAATAAAAAACCTAAAAGCTGGCTTCAGGCGATTAAATACTGTCTATATTATTGAAGTCTCATGGATTTATGAAATTACATAAATGTTTCAATATGCTTGATATAAACATATAGGTTATTTCTTTTGATTATAAAAAATAACCAGCAATACCAAGATAATAACCAGAATTACTGCGATGACCACCCTTTCCATGATGATTACCTATAATCTACATGACTTTTTATTCTAGCATTGAATATTTCTTTTCTCTGTAGTCATTCAAGGCTTGTTTAGATTAGAAAGTAATCTTTCTCTCGTCCAGTTTTAGCAGCTGGTTTAAGTAGGTAGATATAATGGTTTTTTTATGTTTAGTAGGGTAATTCGTATAGAATTTTAATTTTTGATAGTAACAGCTTTCTGGAAAATAATATAAAGCTTCAAGAGCGATGAAATGATAAAAACCATCAGTTTGTGTACTGTTGAGCTGCAATGATAACATCATGTACAGAAGCGCACATAATTCTCGCCCAGATTGCCCATGGGGAATATAAGAAGCCTAGAAAAGGCAAGGCGATTGAGAAGGTATGAGATATTAGTGCAGGACAGGCATTAGATATTTATATTAAACCTAAAACCATTTACCAGTATAGAGAATACTCTTACCTTTATTTATGTTAGTTCGATTCGAAACCTATTTGAAATGACTAAAATGGAGTATTGGGTAAGTTCTTAACTGTATTTAAGATCAGCAAAAAGCTTCACCTGCATAAGGACATCATTCACAAATATTATTCTTTATCAGATATATTGCGATCATTGATAACAATTAAAAGCTTTCATACTTTCTCCACCCGGCCCAAGTGCCACTTTGGTTGCAGCTTTTTAAAATCTGAAGCCGCACAAGGTGGTTTTTTAACCCATTCTATTTGATTTGATTAAGACTTTGTCTTGATACATCTTTTCATCAGCTTCTAGAACGGCTGCTGATAATCCAGATTGGGGATTTCGCATTGCCAAACCAATTGCGGCACTAATACCAGCTTGTACCAACGCATGCTGAATTCTTAATACCAGCTTCTCAGCATTCTCTAAATCAGTTTCTATACTCAGTACTGCAAACTCATCACCACCTAAGCGAGCAACAATATCATTACTGCGTATATTATCTTTTAAGGTTAAAGCCATTCTTTGAATGAGTTCATCACCTGCCGCATGTCCTAAAGAATCGTTGGTAATTTTGAGATCATTAAGATCAATCATTAATATAGCAGTAGGATGGCCATATTGTTTGCAGCGCTCTTCTTCTAATTCAAGCAGTTTGTCCCATGCACGACGGTTAAACAGACCAGTAAGTGAATCACTAAGGGCCTCAGCTTCAAAATGTTCAGCTTTACGTATTTGTTGTGTCTCTCTTAATTCAGTTTGTAAGATATAACTCAGCATCTGTGCTAATAGTTCAAAAATCGCTGCCTCTTCAATAAGCATTTCTGACTTGGGTTGTGGATCAATAGCACAAAGTGTGCCAAAAAGTGAACCATCTTCTTTTACAAGCGGCTGGCCTACATATGCTTGTATATCTACCAGCTTGTTTATTGCGGCCTGACGGTATAGTGGAATAGCAGGTGAGTAGGGGGCAATGCGAGGAGCTTTACCTTGTACCATTTGGGAGCAAAAGGAATCGGCCCAACGAAACACTTGCCCAGGTTTAATGCCATAGCCATTATCTTCACTTTGCAGAACGATCCAGTCATCACCTTCAGTACGGGTGATCATCCATAAATTGAAGCCAAAGCGAGTGTGCAGGTATTTTAAAACCGTTTGACCTGCTTCCTCAAAGCTTTTAAAACCAGCATGATTTATCATAAAGATTCACTATATCTAGGAAGTAATTTCAAATACTTGAATATAATTGTATATAGAAATCATGAATAAAAATACAGCTTTAAAAGTCTAAAGAAAAAAAGTATTCATAGCAGATCAGACAACATAAAATGAACAACACTCAAGGAGTAGACCCTATAGCATTATTTCTAATAATTATAGGGCTTATACTGATCATTATGGACGTTATTTTGAACCTCACACGTTACATAAAAAAACTATATAGATGGAGGTGCAAGTTTCTTATGCAGATTGTCTGGGAGGGGTATTTTGTCTTGGGTCATAGCTAAAATAAAACCCATCTTAAGATGGGTTTTTAAAGTAAGAATCTTATTTTTTATATTCAGTAATGTTAATTGGCTTACCTTTAACTAACTCTACTACACCTTCGCCACGCTTAAAGTGAATAGATACGCCTTGGTCATTCGCTAAACGTACACCACTGGCCGCTACAGTTTGCTTCAAATGATGAACTTTGCCTGAATTATCAGTCATTTCTGCTGTTTCAAAATTGTCAGATGACTTAAGCTGAATCGTTAGATCCATTGGTCCAACAAAGTTAATTACTTGGGTTTCAGCCGGAGTACTTGGTGTGCTTTCTACAGGAGGCGTTGATTCTGTAGGTTGTGGAGGAGATGAATTGCAGCCGGCCAGTGCTAAAGCAAGAAGTGAAGCACCAATTATATATTTCATATTGAACAAACCTTTTCGTTCTAAATCATAAGTATAAACATGTTAATTAGTTGGATAGAAATATAAAGATTTATTTACATTTGGATGACATAAAAAGTACTGCGATGAGGAGGAGGAATTCTTATCTGAATTTACCTATAGGGGATATTTAACTTGCCTTATAGTCTTCCCCTTATGACTTTAATGTCTTTAAGCGGGGTTAACTTGATGTAATCATCAGGCTGAATTTTCAATAGAGCAGATACGCAGTTGTTTTTTGTATTCAGCAGAAAAGTCTTTGCAGAGGATTTTGTATTTCTCTGTTGAAGAAGGCTTTAGGGTCATTCAGAAACTTTAAGTATTCATCAATTTGAGCCTCTGATTTTTCAAACTGAGCTTTGACCACTGGATCAACGCCAGATTTAGCAGTATTTGTTGCCTCTGATTGTTTTTGGTGGCCGGTGGTTGTGAATGCCAAAGGGTGAGCCTTTTTATTACATATTGTTTTAGGTGTAATACACAAATCACTCTAAAGTGAATTGAAAGACTACAGATAGAAATGATAATTTTAAATCAAATCTTCCCAATACATGAGGTAAGCAATAATGAAGTTGTTAACTGTGGTTTGTGTGGGGGTTGCAGCAAGTTTTTCCTATAAAGCTATAAGAAATAGCAGGCCAACTCTTTCAAAGCCAGACTTTGATGAAGTAGTAAGTAAAGTTATGTTGGCAGGTTTTAAGGCCTAGTCGGGTTTTAAACTTCTTGATTTAATAAGAAGCTCGCCGTACGGTGGGCTTTTGTGCATTTATGATCTTTTAAAAATTAAAACAAGTCGCAATACATTTGTTGTACACCGTAATGCTAAAGGTTGATTTATCTTCATTATTAATTGAAGTTAAGCCACTGGACATTGCTATGATCCAAGAGATCTTTGCCTTTATTTATGATGAAGCCTTAAAGGAGTATGAACCATCAAAATATGAAATAGTCAATAAGCTGAAGTTTTTTTCAATAACTCTACGATTATTTGCAGAACTCAGGGGATAAGATGCCTATATTGAAATCAATACCTTAACTGTAATATTCAAATGCAGGCTCAGATCTAAATGTTATTGGGTATTTGATATACCCAAAATAGATGATAAAGAGCAGTTTATTGACTGGCTATCTTCTGAGTTAAATAAATTGTTATGAGAGTTTAAAACCCAATAAAACTTAAAGAATATAGATCCTTTTGTGTTAGGGTGTTGTTATCTTTCCCATGTGAAGAGTATGAGTCATGGGCCTAGTTCTTCTTGTGATTATTGTTTTAATCACATTCTTTGTAATGGTGAAACCCAGCCAACATAAGTCCGGTGGAAAGTTTAAAGAAATGACTAAAAATAAATTTGGTCATAAAATTTCCAGTGCAATTGAATTTCAGCACCCTATAATTGAAATAGTTGGCCCTCAACTTGATAACTCTGTGAGTAAAGTGGTTAATGCTCTCTTGATTATGGATACCACAAATACAGAATATACCTATGCGATTATGGTGGTTGTCGGTGGTATTCAAGTCGGTTATCTAAATGACGTAGATGCTGAAAAGTTTCTCAAAATTTTAAAGGATAAGCGCCTATATGAAGATACCGGAATTGAAGTTAAAGCACTGATTTACGGAGACTGGGGTAATATTAATCAAACTACAAATTTTAAAATCAATTTAAATCTCCCTGGAAATTTTGAAGATTCAGAAATCAAATAACTAGGTTAACTCAATAAATCTCCTTCTGGAGATTTATTATGGCCAGGCGAAAAGCCATGCTCCTGTTCATATTTTGCTTATTCAGCCTGCATGATGTGACTGAGATTAGCGATAAAAAAAAGAATATCGGAACTGTGTGGAAAAACCAGCTATTCCTTGAGGTATAAAATTAAGCCTACAATAGGGTTTGGTATCTCAGCTATAATTATATTTTTGGTAATCACTGGTGACCAAAATGGCTAATATTATGACAAGTAAATACGAAGAATTATTTATTAAACTCCATGAGGTTATTGCTAAGCGTAAGGAAAATCCAATTCATTTAAAAATTCCTTTTAATACTGTTGATAAGGGCACTATTTTGCAATTGAATGAATACTTTCACAAACATGCTTTTAATTTTAAAACTCATTTAGAAGATGAGAATACATTTGTAATTACTGTAGAGTATTAATGATATTTAATTTGCCAAATATAGTTGGTATATAAAAATCCCGTTAAATATGCTTTATTGGCAGGTTTTTTCTTTTCTTATGGGGGGTGAATATTAAATCTGTATGGAAATTTACAGATTTTCACTTTAAGAGAGTAATACTTTTTTTAAATATTCAGTTTGAGTAAAATGTATAGAGATTGTAGTTAAGCCTGTAGTTAAAGCTATTGTATTCGGTATGATTATGTTTTTATCTTGATAAGACAAAAGCTTATGAAAATTATCCAGAATTTATCTTTAATTTTAGCTGCAGTTGTATTGACAGCATGTGCAAATAATCCTGAACAGATGCCTTCTCAACCACCAAATACGATGACTAGCTGTATAGCGGATGAGGCAACGAAATTGGTTGGACAAACTGGTTTATCTGAAGCAGTCATTAAAGCTAAAACTAAAGCGGAAACTGTACGAATGGTGACACCAGGTCAGCCAGTAACTTTAGATTACCGTTCAGATCGAGTTACAGTAGTCACCGATCCACAAACTAAAATTATTGTTCAAGCATCTTGCGGCTAATAGCTCAAGGCTGAATAAAAAACCATCTTCGGATGGTTTTTTATTGGATGATGTTCATGAAACCAAAAATATATTAAAACTTAACTCACAACGGCTTAAGTAAAAATAAACCCCCACAACAAATCACGGCCTTAAAGCCATGGAAAAATTCTTAGAAGCTGAACCACCCTTTGAGCAAACATGGATTGTCTTACCCATCAAATATAAGAAGAAGTTTCACTGAGCATATAGACGGGTATATGCATAAAATCAGGCATGGTAATATGACAAGCTAAAACGTAATTATCAAATGGCTGTTGACAAAAAAAGCCAATTCAATGCAATCAAGAGTGAATTTTATTTATTTTAAGTTATTGAAAACGTTCTCAAATATAGCCTTAATCTTGTAGTACACAAGATAAAATAAAACAGAACCCCTAAATGCAGGTTTTTTAATACTAGGAGATCCAGGTGCTCCAAATCCTAAAATACTTTTGTTTTTAACGTGAAAAGAGCTCTCAAAAAATGAATTGTTTTGTGACTATTTTGTTGAAAAGTAATATTTTGCCAGTAGATAAAAACAAACTGGCTCAGAATTGCGTCTGGTTTTAGTCGCTGTAGTTTCTTTTTCAATTTCTACCTCCTTCCCTTAAAAGGAGATTTTTTTCTTCAAAGGGAATTAAGCTATTTAAGTTTGTACGTCTAATATTTTATATATTCAGAAAATAAACTGACAATTAAAGGAATCGTCTTCTTATAACATAGGTTAATACATTGTTTGAAAAGTCACATTTAATAGTGAATTGATACAAGCTTCTATACTTAAAAAACATAAGATTCTGATAGATTAAAATTACAACAAAAAATCTGGAGGTTTGTATGAAAAATATACCAAATGGAACACAGGTTATTCATCATATCTCATTTTTCACTCATGCCTATTATAAGGAGGAAAATGGAGTCTTAAAGGTTTGGAGTGAGGGAGAATGGATAGACGCATTGATACCCAGTATTAATAAAATGATTGATAACGGTTTTGAGTTAGAAGTTATTCACAGCTAGTCAAATACCGGGAATAAATAAGTATTCATTTCTCAAAATTGGTAATGATCCCCACTTCTTAGTGGGGCTTTTAATATCTGGAAAATATGCTTCAATTCCCATTTTGCTTATTCGGTTTATATAGTGTGACTGAGATTTAGCATACAGTTGATGATAAAAATTTGAAATGCATCAAGAATTGTTGAAAAGTAAAGTAATTCATAGTAAATTACTCAACATTAAGTAATTCTCCACACTTTTACTTAATTTCAGTTTATAGCCTGCATTTTCCCCAAAGTGCAGGTTTTTTTTATTTCTTAAATTCACTGGACGGATTACTGCATATAAAATCCCACTAAATATACATTATTAGCGGTTTTTTTCTTTTCTTATTGATGAGATGCTTATGGCAGAAGAAGTATAAGCTAAATAAGACTTAGAATTTTGCAGTGCTGGGCTGTCCAAGTATCAGAATCTCAAACGGTCTGGATTAACGCAAAATGACTTGCTAGCAATTGACGGAATTATAATTAAGCTGAAAGAGCGGATAATAATTTACGTGTGGCGTTATATGCGTGATGCCATATTATTATTTGAGGTAATGTACGGCGTAACAGATATTTTGAATTCCAAAAAGCCCATCAGGTAGATAGGCTTTTCTTGCTAATTAAGATATTGAGCTATGATTTATTTTTTGTCTGCATTTTCTTTTTGATCATGCTGCTCTTTCGTAGGGTTTGTATCATCTTGATCAGGCTTATCTTGTGCGGGCTTCTGTGTCTGGTTGTCTGATTTAGGCTTGTTATCAGTAGCGTTATTTGAAAATTGATTGAAAGACGCTTTTTGAGCGGTATTTGTATTAACTAACATAATTTTCTCAATTTTGTTTGCCGAAGATTCGACCTAGTAAGAATGGCACAGTAGAAGCAGTTACAATGAGGTAGCTTAGGGATGCATTTGTAGGTATATGTACGATTAAAATGTTTATATCTTATTTATATTTCAAAGGTTTTTTAGTAAACACTCGATCATATTGATCCATCTCACTATTTAAATAGTCAATGAATTTAATTTATATTTAGTGGATACCTAATCTGTACAGTGTCTGTTTGCTTAAAATAATACTAAAAAATATGTGCCAGATGATTTGAAGTAGTCTGTGGAGATGGCTTGCGTAATAAATTATTCTAAAATGCCAAAAATAATCATGTGATATTAAATGAAAATAAAAGACTTAATCGAAAGAACTTCAAAAGTTAAGCCCTGAGCTTGATGTATATACGCTCAGTGAAGATGATGAAATAATAAAAGCTAAAAGCGTGGCTGAAGTGTTTGAGATTAAGGATGTTAGCTCCACAGTGCTGGAGCTTAGCCGTGATGAAAAATACAAGCCTAAATTTACATTCTTTCCAGTGAAGAAAGGGCAGAAAACTTGCTTTATAAATTTTACGTCTAATTTTTAAGTAAGATCTCCTTCGGGAGTTTTTTATTGCCGATTTTAAGGGGGCACAATGTCGAACGAGACACAAATGGTGGATGCTTAACGAAGCAGTCGCAACCACTGCAGGGATTGGAATCACGATTATTTCCCGACGTGCTACTTATTCTCATTTTTATTATTACCTATTCGATCTAATAGGTTTGTCGTCAAGCATAATAACTGTATTGTGCTAAAATTCCAGCATATAAATCAGTAAATTAAATAAGCAGTCTACAAAAAATAAATTTTGTAGACTGTTGAAATGCAATGAAGTCAAAATGAATGCAATATGATGTAACAATGAAAGTATTTAAGTTATTGAAAATACATGGATATTTAATCTAATGCAAGCGCTTGCAATCAGCACCAGACTAGGAGGATTCTATTTTTTCTATAACACTATTATAGAATTACATAAATTAATATAATAAGTAAAAACAATAACTTAAAATCAAAAAATCTTCGATAAAATAGATGAAAATTCCCGTTGTATACGATTTGTATACTTTCTAAAAAACTTATCTAATTACCTTTTTCTTAGTGAACATTAATTCTATGAGCCAAAAAATTAATAAGCAATATGTCGATGAATTGGAGTTCGTTGAAAAAGGCCAGAAAATTTTTCGAGACTCAGAACTTACAGGCTTTGGTGTACGAGTAACACCTAATAGCAAAACTTTTGTGGTTGATAAAAAGCATAACAATAAACTGTATAGGGTAGTGCTGGGCACAATAGATACTATTTCTGTAGCTGGGGCTAGAAAAAAGGCTCAGCTAATTTTGGCACAAATTTATAGTGGCCAATATGTCTCTAAAAAAGGGAGTACAAACCAAAATGATTTCAATCCGCTAGATATCACTGTGGGTGACGCTCTTAATATTTACCTTAATAGAAATACATTTAAGCCCAAAACAGTTAGGCAATATAACAAATACATTGATCTTTACTTGGTCGGTTGGCGCAATCGTAAAATTTTTGAAATTACCAAAGATGAACTACTGAATAAGTTTTTAGACGCAACCGAAGTAAGCCCATCCAGTGCAAATGGGGCAGTTTCTCTAGTTGGAACTTTATGGAGGTACATGCACGTACTGTATTCAACAGACGACAAGCCAATCCTTAAGTCAAATCCTGTTGATGTTATCTCTGTCACTATTGGATGGAATAAGATCGCACCAAGAGAGCGCTATCTAAATAAAGATGTAATCTTTAAATATTACCAGGCGGTACTCCACTATTTTAATGAGTTAAATTTAGAGAGCACTGCCAGAAGTAATACACACCGAGATATTATTTTATTTGTGATGTATACCGGATGCCGTCGTGTAGAAGCATGTAGTTTGAGTTGGGATAGGGTGGATCTAGAAAATGGTACCGTCGCATTTAATGACACCAAAAATGGTAAACGTCATTTACTCCCGATTGGCGATCATCTTATCTCAATACTTAAAGCGCGCTATCTTCTTAAAGAAAATGACTGGGTGTTTCCAGCGACAAAGTTACCCACATCATGGAATGTGCATGCAACAACTATAGATCGTACATTAAAAGAAATAGGTGATCAGGTTGGCTTTTATGTTTCGACCCATGATTTCCGCAGAACCTTTGCAACTCTGTGCAATCTATTAAAGTTCAATATTTATGTGACCAAAAGACTGCTGAATCACACAGTCAAACCAAGGGTCGATGTTACTGGCGGTTATGTGCAGATTCCACTGGAGGAGCTGCGTGTTTGTATGAATATGATTGAGGCTGTTTATCAGCAAAAATTAGACTGTTTTAACTATGAAAATGTGTGGAATAGCCGTTTGGAAGAATTAAAAAAGGCGGGATAACCCGCCTTAGTATTAATATTGAGCCGTATTTGTCATCGTTTTAGATTCAAGATAGGCCATCACATCTTTTTTCTTGTAGGCAATACGCTGGCCAATCTTAGAAAAAGGAAGTGATCGATCTTCACAACGCATCTTTGCTAGGGTCCAAGGGGAACACTGAAGATATAGAGCCACAATTTCCTGGGGAAAAAGTTGGTCTTCATGCGCATTTAAAAACCTTTCTAAAATTACGTTTTTCTCATCTTCAGAAATATTTGAATAAGTACGTAAAGCCATTCGTTATCTCCGTTAAATGTATAAATTGAGAGTGATTGCTCTGGTTTTAATCATGGCTTTGCTCCTGTGTTTTTGGGGCTTCGGGCAACCCAAACACATCGTTAAATGCCTGATCAAAACCACCGTCTTTAATAAACTGGTCAATCAGATTTACTTGTTTGTCGACCTCTAATTCTTCGTCGACAACGTTTTTTTGAATTTCAGTCATTAGCTAGCTCCTGTGGCTTGAAGCGTGAACGACGTTCCTTTTTTTCTTCACTCGTTAAGCAATAGAAATGAACATATCCAATTTCGTTTTTGGTTGTGCATCGTGGACCAACTTTGCCACATCTGGAGCAATAGCGACTTTCATGCCCCCACGGTAATCGCTTAGTCATTAGTCTGCTCCTGTGCTTCGATCATGGCTTTATAAATGGCAATTTCTGATTCACCATGAATTAATTCATTAAATCCAGCGGAAATCATTTCTTTGGTAGGCTCTTTAGGAGCCAAAACAAATCCTTCCTGCACAGCTTGGTGGGCTTCCTTCCATGCAGACCAGCTAAAAATAAGGGCGGTGATAAATCTCCCATACTTCTTTTCGACATCAGCAGGAACATCCGTTCGCTTGATGTATGCCCCAAATTCAAAAAAAGTGTATTTCGCAACATGCTCAAGACGTTTAAAGCATTCAGTCTGCTCAAATCCAGCTTTTAATTTTTCAATATCCATCACTTTCTCCAGATTGCTTCTTTAAACTTTGCATCAGTGAGCAACGCTTCTAATTCACCGATCCCAACATTGTTAAATACATGTGTCATCTTGGCCCCGAACACTGTCAGTGTCCGGGTTATCGAAGAGTAGGAATAACTCATGATGCCTCACCAGCACTAAGGAGGCGATCCAGTTGAATCCGACGCTGCTCGACAAGTTCCATTAATCTAGGTTGAATAACTTCATCACATGCTGATACATCGATCTCTAAAGCATCCAGTTCAGTAAGGTCTTCCGCTTTTTGAATGCGTACTGCCAAAGAAGGTTGTTCAGTTGTCTTGTTGAGCTCAACCAAGCGTTTATGGATTGCATCAATTAATGGTTTGCGCTGTTCTTCGGTCCATGCCTTTGTATAGCCCACCAAAGCATTTGCTTCAGCAGGGGTTGCTGCTTTACTTGCGCGGTTCGGCAGATCAGTAAGAAGGGTTTGGTATTCTTCGCCTGCATCTTGAGCTTTGCCATGTATTAGCTTTTCAGCCTCTTCCTGTAGTCTTTTTAGCTCAGCAACACTTAGGTTTTTAGATGATTGTTCTGGCTCAACTGGTGCATTTAATATCTTTGAAACTGAGTCTGTAGCAGGGAAAAAGCTAATACGTTTATCTTTAATACGCTGCTTGAGCTCATCAAATTCCGTTGTATGCAGTTTTTCCTTATTGCCATCCAGATTGCGGTCAATACCTTGCAAAGCATACTCAGAATCACATTTATCAATTGCTTCAATAAACTTCTGAATCGCCGGATCTGTTTCATCTAACACTTCTTCAGCAGGAATAGATGGCGCTATTGATTCAGTTTTAATAGTCTCAGCGACTTCTGACTCAGGCTGTTTTTCAATATTTGGTGCGGCATCACCTGGTCCAGCTGGTATACCGGTCTGCTCAGCATCATTCTTAGCTTTGGTTGATCGTCTCTTTTTGGGTTTTTCCTCACCACCAAGTCTTACAACAAGACAGTCACCACTTAACTCGCGGCCTAAAACTTTAGATATTGCTTGTGATTGGAGCTTTGCATTTTCAGCGTCATGTTGTGCAAATCCATTATTAATCGACTCAATGAGTGCTGCGCTGGTCATTTTGCCGAATTCAACAACATAGATTGATGAGCCGTAAGTGTTGATGACATATATATCCTGTCCTTCACAAATTTCTTCGAGTTTTAAAGGCTTGGCAAACGTAATACCAGCCAGCTCCATGGTTTCAATCTTGATGCAGAACTCATAGCCTGGCATAGCAAAAATTGTGGCAGGGAACTGAGACAGATCATCAAAATCCACTAGCTCACCAACAGCGCGGCACATAATATTTCTGCCGGCCATCATCGCGTCAAAAGCTTCTTTGCTATTTAAAATTTTCATGCGTTCACCATTTCCTTTGCTATTTGTTCAATTTCTTGTTTAACCGCTACCAGCTTGCTGGCTTCTATTTGATTGAGAGCATCAAGCCCCAAGTGCTCACACACTGTTTTTGTATCAAGACCACAGGTATCGATGAATTCCTGTAGAGCGGCAAGCTGCTCGTCAGATATCCCGTTGAACTCTGGTGGATCCACCCAGGCATTGCGTTGTTTATCGAATGTGCATTTCATTTCTAAAGCACGGCGAACCAGTTCAGCCCGCATGTTTTTGTAATACAGGTGAGTATCTTCAAGAGACTGAGTGAGCTGATTTAAATCACTGGCATACTGGGCTTCAGCACAGCTTTGTACCCAGTTTTCTAAATCTTCCTGAGCCTTGATTGCGGCCAGCTGGTCAGGGGTCAGGGTATTGATATGGTCTTTAGCCTGCTTGATGAGATCAGCTAAAAACGTAGGATTAGTCTTTAGATCTGGTACCCAAACTTCGCCAGTTTCACCACCTAAGCCACCTGCATTTTTGGCATGGTGAGTAGGGCAAGGCCTAAAGCTGATAACCCGCTCATGTTTACCTTCACCTGTTTGCACAGTGGTTAGGTAGCCCATTACGTCTGCAATGCGATATAGCTCATTACGGTTCTTACCACCTAGATCTGGTCGGTAAATTACCTGGTCACCATTTTGATCTTCTGAAGCATGGGCAATGAAAACTACGTCTTTACCTGAAGCAATCAGCGTATTCACATACTGTTTAAAGATATTGTTGGCCAAGCCCTGGGCTTTGAGTTTCAAAGAGCCATCTTTTTGCTTGTTGGTCGCATTCAGCATCAGATGAGTCTTGATGCTTTCAAGCATCGCGCCCACGGTATCAATCACAATGGTCTTGAATGGTTCTAGATCCTGCATAGTCAGATTAGCTACATCGGCCCATTGATTGACCTGAACCACAGCACCGCGACGCAGTTCACCAGTACGGTGAGAGCCCTTATCAAAGTCGAATGAAATAGCTTTTTCACCGGTGAAACCAATAGAAGTTTTACCCAAGCCTGGATCTGCATACAGATAAACAATGATGGCTTGGACAAGTAGCGGCTGATCCGCTGGAATAATATTAATTGCCATCTCAGCGTACTCCTGCAGAACGGTTTTTGCGCTTAAAGCTCTTATAGTCTTCGGAGGCAAAGAAGCCGGTACTTTCTAAAACTTGATGACGTCTGTTTTTACGCATAGCAACACGCGCATTTTCCAGCCCATCTAAAATCCATTGCGGCGTAACTGATTTATCCATTTTCTTTAGCGAGCCATCAGGCTGTATGCAGTAGATAATGGTGTTGCACAGATAGTCAGCAATAGTCCCGGAGCTTTTGACACGTAGGGCAAAATAGCTCGCACGAGTTTTGCCTACTCGATAGATTTCAAGGCCTTCAAAGGTCTTGATGTATTCAGAGAAATAACGATGAGTTGAGCTAAACTTTATTGGCATTGGAATGACAGGTAGCTCATCTGCTTTGAATTGCAAGAAACCGGTATAAAGGTCTGCAAAATTAACTTGTGCTTGGTCATTAAGTGGTGACCAGTCATCAGAGCCATATTCACACCAGTAAACTAACTGGCCATTCAAAAGCGCTTCAAAAATTTGATCAGCGGATTTAAGAATCATGATTACGCCCCCACCAAGTTGTTTTTTTCAATAAAAGTGGAGAGCAATAAGTTGATATTGCGATGGTCGTTTTGATCAGTGAAGTCAGGAAAAGTATTGCCGTATTTGTCGGTAATGTGGTCAATAGATAACTGGGTGATTTCAACCGCATAGAATTCACTACCTGGTACGCCGTAGCTGTCTTCAACTGTTTCAAAGTCAAAGCTCACGTCGAGTGTGAAGTCATCCAGGCGAATAACAGCAGTACCTGTGTTTTCACCAGATAGATCTATAGCAGCTACTGCCGAGAACTCGGGAATAGAGTTATGTAGAGCAGGAGTGCTGGCCGCCTCAGGCTTATAAGCGAATGTTAAAGCACCGATTGTCACGGCACCGGCAACAAGTGTTACCTTGAGGCTATTGAAAGGTGTTAAGGTTTTGTTCATAATCAATCTCGCTGTAAGTAAAGCACTCAAGACTTCGAACCCTTTGAGTGCTTTTTTAATGTCTACGAGATGTAATTTAGTATTTACTAAATATTAAGTCAATAGTATTTACTAATTTTTATTTAGTATTGGCTAAATAATGTGTTGTGATAGACAAAAGAAGACTTAATTTTTGGGAGTGAATTAGCATAGTCTTTAGTATGAGATGTTTAACTTCACCCTAAAGTTATGATTTTGTTATGTTATTATTTTTTATTTTATGAATATGTGTTTGATAATATGATGGAAAATAACGTACCAATATTTAAAGTTGGTCAAGTAAATGACATGCTAGGCAATACTTTTAGTGAGTTAGAAAGTCAAATTAATCAATACCTTGGTCAGAATATATCTATAAAAGGGAAGTTACTTAATGTTGAAGAGCAATTAAATAAATCTAGATATGCTTCAGTTTATCAGTTAAAGGTAGAAGATGAGACTGGCATCATTGAGGTTGAAATTTTTAAAAAATATATTGCTGATTTTAAGGATGGAGATTATGTCGAGTTAGTGGGGCAGCCAAAATTCAATCTATACAATGATATTCTTACAAAAAGATTCAGAGCCTTTTCAATAAGAGCAGCTGAAGCTGATAAGGATATTGAGCGACTACGGTCTGACTTAGATAGCTTTGATAAGTTAAAAAAATTTCCACCTAGATCTATTCCATTTCCGGATAAGCAGATCTTAAAAATATCCGTTATTTATAGCTCCGCGACTAATGTAAAAATCGCAGAAGATTTTTATAAACATTTGAGTGGATATCAAAATCATTGTAATTTTAATGAAATTACAGTTAGTTTGAGTGATGACTTAGCACTATCACAAGCTATTGATAAAGCTCAAGGAAGTGACATTGTTGTTTTAATTAGAGGTGGTGGTAGCCCAGAGCATTTTAAAATTTTTAACTCTGATCGTGTATTGGATTCATTTTCGAAGCTAGATGCCTATCGAGTAGTTGGGCTGGGACACAATACAGATGTTACATTACTTGACTATATTGCAGATCATTCTGCTTATACGCCGTTGGACGCAGGTATCCACTTAAGAGATCAAATTGAAAGGGTTTTATCTCGTGATAAAGAAGCTATTGAAACAGTTTCAAAGTTACAGAGATATCAGAGTGAAAATCGATATAAAGATACGGAGATTCAAAAGCTAAAGTATGAGAATCAAAAGTTGCCGAGCTTACAAGAGGTAACAAAACTTCGCGATGAAAAAGCACATCTAAGTGCGGAGTTAAATATGATTCGCAACAGACCTCCCGAAACTGATAATAAGATGATAGCTATCATTGCAGTAATAGCAGCAATTGTTGGCGTGGTTTTAGGTAAGTTTATGCTTTAGATATTTTTGAACAGGTATGAACTATAAGCAATGCCATAGTTCATACTTTTTAAATAGAAATGAGACTAGCAACTGACTTGGTCTTTTGCTTTATAGAAATCCAAAATTCTATCTAAATCACTTAAAAGTACTGCTTCACTATATTCGGAACTAAGTTTAAGCATATTGGGAGCATAGTTTGTCTTGTATTCATGAGGATAGTCTTTGCAGATGATCTGGGTCCGTATATCTTCAGACGTGAATTCCGACTCCAGTTTTTCAATATAACCGCTAAGAGTACTATCTGATTTCTCTAGCGCAGTGGTTACTGCATCTATATTGGTATCAGTATTAGAGGCTTGTTGTTGCTGGCAGCCGGTGATAGCTAGAGATAAGAGTAGGCTGGTGAAAGTTATTGTTTTCATGGTTTTGTTTTGTTGTTGTTGGCGGAGTCATTATAAGGGGTTATTGATAAAAACTGTAATGAGCAACAAGCTAAAGCTATAAAAATTAAATTTTTCATATGGTTGCAAACTTCGTTTGACATTTAGGAATCATTTTGATATTGACAGTGTTGACAATTGTCAATATAGTTGTGGATAACCCTAATATCATTTGATAGATAGGGTATTTTTGTCTAAGGAGGTTATATGAATACTAATACATATTTAATGTATTCACTTCATTCAACAAAGTTAGATGAAATAAAAATTCACTTCACTCGCTTAAGTAGAAAAATCATGAATCTGTATCAATGTTAGTAAATCTTTTTCTTGTATTCATCAAGTTTGATGGTTTATTAATTTCGATATATGAGGTGAGTTATGAATAATTATAGTGCAATGGATATAGCTAACTATATAGTTTGGTATGTGAATAATGTGCTTAGACAACGTAATTTGACTCCCTTAAAACTTCAAAAATTACTTTATTATGTTCAAGCAAATTATTTGATACACAACCAAGGACAACCTTTATTTACTGACTCGATTCAAAAGTGGCAGTATGGACCAGTTGTGCCGAATGTTTATTTTGAATTTAAAGATAACGGGATTAGTCATATATCAGAACCAAAATCTACATTCTCATATCAGATGAACCCTGAGGGTGGATTCTCATTTGAGTTTAAAGAATTTGATGAATCAAGAATCAACAATGACCCAGTTGTTGAAAAGACTATAACAACGGTTGTTGATCATTTAATTGATAGGGATGCTTTTCAATTAGTTAATAAAACTCATATGGAGAATATTTGGTTGAAAGATCAGGGGAGAATTCTTATGGGTGAAAAAGGTATTGAATATACCAATCAAGAGCTTTATAACTATTTCTCAGTACATAGCGATTTTTTAAGGACTTAATAACTTGGGGGTTCAAGAATCTAATGTATTTGTAATTACAGAATTAATTATAAAAGAAATCATAGCTCACCAAGTAAGTCATGAAAGCTCAATTAAGTCAGTTGGAAAAATCGCTGACTTATTTGTTAATTCTGTTTTGAGTCAGAATATTTTTAAAGAAAAGAAATATTTTGAAATAGAAGAAAATATTATTTTAGATGATGAGTTTTATGATGCAATAAAAGATGTTTGTTTTGAATTTCGGGTCAGTGAGTCTAGTTTAGATACAATTAAGAATTTTTTCAGTCAAAATGAATCAAAAAAATATACTTATGAAGTTCCATATGAGTATATAACCAATGTTATCTATAAACAGGATGAGGAAATTGATTACACGATAGTTGATGAGAAATTAACTAGTATAGCTACAGCTATTAGCAATAAAATTACTGATTACGAAGATTATGAGAAAAAAGTACTAGAGAAAGTTTTCCGAAAATTTAGGAGACATTTATTATTATCTATCTATCAAAAAAATCACATAACTAAAATTACTAAAGAGCATTCTATTAAAGCTGGAGAATTAGCTCAAGAAGCAACACAAGTTGCAGGAAATGCTAAAAGGGTTTCCAATGAGGCAAAACAACTCTCAGAAACTGCAAGAAACATGTATGACAATATGATGGTCAATTACATCACCATTTTGGGTATTTTTGCATCCATTATTATTACTGTATTCGGCGGAATTAATTTGACTAACGCTACAGTTAAGCTACTGGAATCTGAGCATGATTTGCCAATGATGGTATTTGCTGTTAGTTTTTTGATGATTGGGTTTATTAGTATTTTAATTGTTCTGATAACATGGATAAGCTCTTTACGTAAGGATACAGAATATCGTAGTGCTGTAAAATGGTGGATTTTAGGAGGTTTTTGTGTAATCTCGCTATTTAGCGGTTTATTTTTAAACCACAAGATAAAAGTTAGCACTGAATGTCAGATTGGATATTACACATGTATTCATATGGAAGCGCTTAATTCTCCGTATATGAATGATAAAAAATAATAATGACTAGATAATAAAAACACGAAATGTGTTTTTATTATCTAGTGTTGCTTTTTTTAATCATCCAAAAAGCTGAACACGCTTAAATTTCTTATTAGCCTCAATGTGGCCTCTATAAAATCTATCTTTATCTGCTGCATCTATGAATTCTTTAAATGTGCTTGCATCAAGAAGTCTGTAAATAAACCTTTCACCAGTCTTCATTTCCACTGTTAATAGATGCCACTGATAAGATACGCGGCTAATCTTATGGGAATTGATTTCAATTGTTTGCATATCATGTTTCCCTATAGTGGATGTGAATCAGTTATTTCACATAAACAACCCAGCAGCCCAAGCACTGATGCGCTTGGGCTTTGCTTTATGACCTATTGATTAGAAGCACGTTTAAAGTTTTCATCATTCATGCAATGCTCAAGACTATCTCTCAAAATACCAACCATTCTGTAGATATGTTCCGGCTTTTCAATAAAGATAGCTCCATTATTCTGGACTTCCAGCCCAGCTCGTTCTAATTCTAATTTTCTAGAATCATCAATAGGAACAATAAAATAAATTGTTGGGCGTTTGCGATTTACATCGTATCTAAACAACCACCTGTTTGTTTTGTTTTGATATAAAACAGAGTAGTAGCTCTCAGTGTCACGCCCCTCAAGCTCGATCTCAGGAAATAGCTCAGTGACAATATTAAGCAGATCCTGTTCATCTTTAGTCGTGATAATTTTTTCATTGTCAGGATTAACAATAAAATCAGGTTTATGGGTCTCTACCACCACTTCGGGCTGAGTCGCCGCAGTTTTGTGTTCTACTGGTTGAGCAGTGATGATGGTTGGAGAGGATAAGCCTTTCACAACAGTATCACTAATAGCTTGCTGAACAGCTTGTTGAACAAAAGGCTGTATAGATTCAAGGAATTTTGTATTTAACTGGCGTTGAATACTTGCTTGCTGTGCAACATAGCGAACAAAATCAATATCAACCTCATTGATGCTCTTTTTTATGACTGCTTTAAATTGCTGAATATATTGATTTTCTTCAGCAAAAAATCTTAACTTTTCTGCATGAAAGTTATCATGTTTGAATTCAGCTAATTGGGTTAAATCTTCAGGATCGGCTTTAGTGAAATCAATAGTTAAGAATGGCTTTTCATCCATAACATTGGTATTGATTAAGTCAGTGAAAAATCTCCACTCACGACCATTCGTAATAGCGCCGATAGTTACACCTAAGCTACTATTAAAATATCTTGATAGTTGTGGTGCGTGGTTTGTTAAGTTTGCAACATATGGCTTTGCCTCAATAAACATTACAGGCTGACCATTGCAGTACAATGCGTAATCCACACGTTCTGTTGCTTTAACACCAGGGAAAATCTGCTGCAAATTCAGCTAATACTTTTGTTGGATCGTATGGATTAAACCCTAATATATCAAGTAATGGCAAAATTAATGCCTGTTTAGTTGTCTCCTCGGTAGAGCAGTGCTCACCAACTTTTTTAACATGCTCTATGTGGCTTTTTAGCCTAGAAATAAAAGCTTCCATAAATACCCCTCTGATTATTAATGCACTATTTAATTTTGGCTTAAAAAGTTCTTATTACTAAAACACCCCGATAAGCCCCAACCACCAAGCCGCATAAGCGGCTTTTTATTTAATTCTTTCTCACTCTTGGTCTAGCGCGATAAACATAACGAACGCAGTCAACCACCTGGCCTACAAAAAGGCATTGATCATCTAACTCAATAATATTGGGCTTAAATTCAGGATTTAGAGCTTGAAGGTATCTTTTACCATTTGTTTCAATAACCAGTTTTTTGAAAGTAGCATCGTCACCGCGACGGACTACAATTATGTCACCAGACTGCATATCCCCATAATAGGCATCTGGATCTACAACGATGTAGTCGCCTTCCATGAAATCAGGGAAATTACTTAATCCCTGAACTTTAAGAAAAAAGCAGTTTGAACATTCATCTTCTGGCAAGGGCAACCATTCAGTTACTTCACTCATATCAACTGCTGCGACATTAGTAAAGCTACCAGCTTGAACCCAAGATAGAACAGGGGCCATACGTGCTTTAACTCTTGGGACGTTCGCCAAGCTTTCGCCCCCAAATAAATTTTTGGCAGGTTGTTGATCTAAGGTTCCAATTTCCCACCCAACCTTTCTCTCTAAGTTTCGAGCTGCGCGTTCACCAAAACTCCCATGACCTTTCACAAGTTGAGATATATGACTTGGATTAAGGTCGTAATGCTCACAAAACGCAGCATCCGAAGAAAATCCCTCAGATTTTAATTTGGCATCAATAGCCTGGCGCAGATTGGCGCGTCTTAAAGAAATTATGTCCATAGTGATATTTCATATAGTTTTTAGTAAAAAGTAAATTCGCAAACACTAAATCTTGATTGACTTATTAAGTAATAAAAATTAGTATTTACTAAATATTAGTAATTAGGAGATTTAAGATGTCTTCTGCTCATACAGCTGAACTAAAGAGCTTTCTTAATCGATTAGCCCCAACCGAAAGAAAAGCATTTGCAAAACGATGCCAAACCTCAATCGGGTACTTGCATCAAATCATGTACGGCAATAGCAAGTGCAGTGCTTTATTAGCAATAAGAATCGATAAGGAAAGTAATGGTGCTGTTAAGTGCGACTTACTGTGCCCAGAGGCGGATTTTAACTACATCAGGAATCAAGCCTTATCACTAACTGCTTAAACCAATTATCAATCAGTAATTATTTTTAATAAACGTGAATAAACAAAGGGATTCACACATGGAATTCAGTAAAGAAGCACAAAGCGCAATGTACAAGATGATCCACCAAACGCCGGGCATCGATCCTAAACAAATTGCTGATGTTTTGGGTGATTCACATAAGACTGTTTTGAACTATGCGAATCCAAATATGGATTATCTGCCAAGCCTGAAGAAATTCGAAATGATGCTTTCCTTCACTGGTAATCCAGTTGTTTTGCGTGCATGGGCGCATCAGCTGGGATTGGCTCTAATTCCTACTGGTTGCGATGGCAGTAAACATCATGAGTTATCAGTGATTGAAGCGATGATGCAGGGAAATATTTGCAATGGGCAGGCGAATCAGAAGGTATATGAGGCTTATGAAGATGGCGTAATCACACCGCAAGAATATGAAGAAATTCACAGCATCTTCCAGCGGATTATTGAGTTTGCCACAGCTGCAGATCAGGCAGCATTCAAACAAATGAAGCGCTACACATCAAATGCACAAAAAGAAAAAGCCTGATTTCGTGGATCAGGCTTTTGTATTCAAAATACTTAGAGAGAATTTTAAATATGAAATCAAATTTAGCACAAAAAACTGAAAAACCAAAGCGTAAAGCTATGGGCGACAAATTACGTTTTGAAGTTTTTAAGCGAGATCAATTTAAATGCCAATACTGCGGCAAGGCTGCTCCAGAAGTAGTTCTTCATGTTGATCACATTAATCCGGTAAGCAAAGGCGGCGATAACGATATTTTAAATTTAGTTACGTCATGTGTTGATTGTAATTCAGGTAAAAGCAACCGCCTTCTAACTGATAACACGATTATTAAAAAGCAGAGAAAAATGCTTGAGGAGCTAGATGAGCGAAGAAAACAATTAAAGATGATGCTTGACTGGCGAGAAGAGCTAAAGGGCTTTGATGATGAGGTTGTTCAGTCGGTCGCTCAATATATTGAAGAGAAAATATATCCAGCAAAAGTTAATGAAATAGGCATGAAGGAAATTTCCACATGGTTTAAACGCTTTGAACTATCTGAATTGCTACAAGCAATTGATGATCTAAAGATTGTGACCACTAAAGATGGCGCTCAAGATGCAAGCGCGATGTTCAACAATATCCCCAAAGTAGCCAACTTTAACAGAAAAGATGAGGCTGAAAAATCAGCTTGTTATATCCGTGGAATTCTTAAAAACAGGATCAGCTATGTTGATTATCAGAAATCATTAGCTTGGCTGACTACAGCTATTGAGCAAGGATTTGACGTTGAGGAGCTGAAAGATTTAGCCAAGGAAGTTAAAAACTGGACTCAATTCCGTGAAGCAATGGAGGAGATCCTAAATGGCTAGAGCAAGAAACATCAAACCAGCATTCTTCACCAATGATGAGCTTTCTGAATTGCCACCACTGGCACGCTTATTATTCATTGGTCTGTGGACTATTGCTGACTACAAAGGTTGTTTTGAGTACAAGCCTAAGCGCCTTAAGGTTCAACTCCTGCCTTATGACGATTGTGATATCGAGCAGCTCATGAGTGCTCTAGATAAATCGCGATTTATCTCGATATATTCGGTACAAGGTCAAACCTATGGAAAAGTGCTCAATTTCAATAAGCACCAAAATCCACACAAGAATGAAAAAGAGAAAGGCTCCGATATTCCTGATATTGAATTACGCGATGATGTTGATGGTATTAATTCAATTCAAAACAATGGTTTAGAAAATATCGAGAATAATCGCGATAAAAACGGAACTGCTCACGATCAAAACGAAACCGATCCTGCTGATTCCCTTAACCTGATTCCTGATTCCCTTAACTCTGATTCCTTAAACCTGAATACAGAAAACCGAGATCCTCGTTTCGATCTCTCTCTTTCTGATGTGAACACTCGTTTATCAATGGCAGGTTTAAAGAATATCTCTCAACACGATTTGAATGTTTTGCTGATTCAACTTCAGGATGCTTATTCACATAAACAACAAATGGTGAAAAACCAGATTCTTGGTAAAGCATTTGAGTGGATTAAGCGCCAACAAGAAACACCACTGAAACCACCAAGCCAATCTATCACCAAAACCACAGCCCAGATTCTCGCTGAACAACGTATGCAGTTGGATCAACAGCAAGGACAGGTGATTGATGTTGGTGAACCAAAAAAGCCATTACTGATTGAGGAGATGGGTCGTGCATAACGGGATCGCCTTAGACAAGGCACGCGAATACTACGACATCATGCAAGTGATGTATGGACACAAGTTCATTAGCCAATTTAACGGCATGACTGACCTGAATCGCATTCTGAATATCATCAACGGTGCTTTAGCAATGTTGAGTGATGAACAATTTCAAAAGGGCATGGCGCAGCTGAATGCGAAAGCTGGATCAGGTGATTTCTGCCCAACACTTTCTGATTTCAAAACTTGGTGCATGTCTGGCAGCTGGTGGACAGCAACAGAGGCATGGCAGCGTGCTTGTGATTACTCAAACATGAGTTCTCATCGCGTTGCTGAACTATCTCGCATGAAGCTGGAAGAGTTTCTGATGCAGAAAGACAAGATTACTACTCTGACCAAAAAAGCATGGGATTCGGTTTATTGGTTGGTTGAGCAGGGAAGCATGAAAGAGGCTTTCAAGCAGTTTAAATCGATCTATGAAACCTATCTGGCTAAAGCACAGATGCAAGGTCGTCAGCAAGAGTGGTATGTGCCGCCAAAAATGATTGCTACATCCAAGGCAGCACCTAAGCCTAAATCAATACTACCTGAGCAATCACCTGAGCAAAAAGCTTGGCTGGAGGGGAAAATCAAAGAGCTTCAGTCAAGTGGGATGACGTTTCCAATGGCTATGTATAGCGCAATGAAAGAGATGCAAAGCGCAGGGGGTGGGGTGTGAAGGAACGTCAGATTAAAAAGAATAATCGAACAGCAATGCGCCTTTTGATGCAGTTAGACCCAGGACATTATGAAGGGCGATTCTTTGGGTATGAAGATGGGGTTTGGGAATTCTGGTGGCAATGTGGCGGTTTAGAACCTGAATGGGATTGCAAGCCAGCATTTGATGAATTGCATAGTTATATTTTTGATGTGTATGCAGATGGTGATGCTGAATTTGTAGATGGTAGTTACTCATGGGTGTGGAGAAACAAACCAGACTTAAGCACGGCAAAGAAAGTATTTGACCTTGCAAAACAGTTGATTGAACAAAGCGCAGGGGGGGGTGTGAGTAAGGGCGGTTTAACTAATACTGATTTTAAAGTTGGCCAACTTGTTTATCTAACCAAAGATATTTTTGATGGTGGTGGTGATTTTTCCCTACCTGGATATGTTGGGAGAAAGGGTGACTTGATGAAAGTTACTGGAATCCCGTCGTACAGCAAAAACACTCTTCATATCGCTCACTTCGATTACACAGGTGAAGGCGGGATATGCGCTTACCTTTATGAGATATCAACTCGGAGTCCATTAATAACAATCAATGAGCGCAGGGAATACGCTAAAAAGTACGGGATGGAGCGCGGTGGGTTTAAATCAGAGGACTTGCGTGTAATTAGGCTTGCTGGTGATATTTATGGGGGTGCCGCATGAACACACCCACAATTCAGCGCTTCGAAGAAATCAAAGACATCCTGGTGTACGTGGCTTTTTCAAAACATGAAGTCACATCAGCAGAACTTGAAGAGCATGTATATGACAAAACCCGGACAGCATTAAATCAGAAATTAAAAGGACTGGTCCAGGCTGGATACCTGACTTTTAGGTGTAACCATTGCACCAGACTGTATGTGGCTACGGAAAAAACCAAACAGCTATTTGGAGTGCAGGGATGAACTTAATTGAAAAACTTGGGTTAGAGAAGTGTAGGCAGATTGTGGATGGGGCGCCGGAAGGATCGGAAATGTGGCGTGATATGGATTCGGTTTGCAGTCCAGGCGAGGTTTTATATTACTGGTGGTTTGGTGGGGCATTGCTTGTACATGATGGGGAAAAGGGTTGGATTAAGTCTATTTACCATGATGGCAATGAGTACATCTTAGATCAACTTGAGCTGCTTTCCGATATTAAATCTGAAATTGATCACCACTATTACGGCCGCAGCGAAGCGGAAGAATTGGCTTCTTATGCAGTGCTAAGTCAAGAAAAAATCGAAGGTAGCGCAATGCTGGTCGGGGATTTCAGCAAGGCCCGAGAGCGAATTCAATCTGTGTTTGATGATGGGGCCGACTACGTGACCGACATCCGTAATCACATTAGTCCGAATATGAAGGTGGTTGAGCATGAGTGAATTCATTAAATACTTAAAGGACAACCAGCATTCACCAAGCTGCACAAGAGCTGAGGCTTTTAGGTTGGGTCAGCGATCCCAACAGGCTGAAATTGATCGATTAAGCAGTGTATTGGATGAGCGCACCAAAGAATGGCTTCAAGCAATTGAGTTGGGCACTTACTTTGAAAATGTGGTTAAACCATTGAAAGAGGAAAATGACCGCCTCAAGGCCCAGCTCAACAACATGGAGGCTTGTTATATCGAGAAGAAGAAGGAGTGTGAGGAGTTGCAGGGTCAGCTTAAAACTTGGAAGGGTCAATCTTTAGCGGCAATGCTTCATGGTACTTGCAAATGCGGTGAGCCTTGGCAATCGATTGTCAGTGATAGGGAGGGTTTTAACCTCCTGCATTGTTGTAACTGCAATAACGACAGATACGAAAACAAAGAGTTCTTTGGTGACCATGAGCCTAAATCCCTGCGAGGTGCCAATGACTAACCGCATGACCGCAGCCCAATACAGATCCTTGCTTAGCCCAAAAGCTAAGCCGGAGAAAAAGCGGAACCCAGATCCAGCACCAAAGGTTCCGGCTCACTTAATCAAAGGGCATGCAAACGAAAATGTATTTGAAGGTGATTTGCTGTACTGCCAGATAGAAATCACCCCACCATCTGTAAACAATTATTGGATCAGGGGTGCAAACAAGACAAATCGGTTAAGCCTTCGGGCAAAGCATTTTAACGCTGTTATGAAACGATTTATAAATCCGTGTGGGTATGATGGGAAGGTGCGGGTAGACATTCAATTTGCGCCACCTGACGCGAAAATAAGAGACATAGACAACATAGTGAAGCCTATCTTTGATTCACTCTCGAAATGTGGGCTGATTCTTGATGATAAACAGGTAGAAAAATTAACAGTTGAGCGATTGCCAGTCCGTAGTGGTGGTGAACTCACAGTTTACGTACGAAAGATTTAAGAGGGAATGGGGATGAATGCGATGGTTAAGACAGAAATTATGAACTGGGATCGTTTTAGTATTGAAGATTGGCTTAAGCAGTATGGGGCATACATCCAGATTTCACGCATGAAGTCGGGTAATGAGCCGGACTCACTTGGGGTAAATCAAATTTACTGGCTGATTCTTGAAAATAACAAAGGGGTGGCACCGCGTAAGGACCAGATCATTTGCAAGATTAATGATTTTGAAGCTGAACAGGTGCGGAAGTTGATAGTTGATTTTAATAAGTCGACAAAGGTTTGTGCGTCAGCAAAGGTAGCTGTGCAGTTGTTTATTGAGAAGAATGTGAGAGGAATGTCGCTTGATCAAATGGTGCGTGAATTTACTTTAGGTAGAACCTCAATCAAGAGCATGATCTACTGCGGCAAGTTTTATTTATGCGGCCATGATAAACGCTTGAAAATAGATTGAATGGTTATTGACCGTGCGCACAGGATATGGCATATTTCAGGTATAGTGCGCTTGATTAGTCAGGTTCACTAGCGATTAAAGCTCATCGAAAGGTGGGCTTTTTTAATGGGATTAATAAAGTAATATTTTGCCAATGGATAAAAGACAAACTGGCTTAGAATTGCGTTTAATTTTTTAAGCGCTGTAGTCTCTTTACAATCTCTACCTCCTTTCCTTGAAGGAGGTATTTTTTTGTCTGGAAATTCATATGCCTTAATTCTTGTTTTGCTTACTCGTGCTGCGTAGTGTGACTAAGCTTGAGTGATAATTGCTCAGATGGATTGACCTGTCATCGTAGTGAAATATTTAAGTAATATCTTGCACCTGGCAAACAAAAAAAGAAGCTTTAAAATTGGTGGAGCCTGCTTAATCCGGGAGAGTTAAGCAGGTTTTTTTGTCCTAGATTTTATCTAGTCGCATTATCTAGCTGAGCATGAGTGAGCTATTGCGAATATAAGTTTGAAATGCAACAAGAGTTGTTGAAAACTAAAGTAATCCATAGTAAATTAATCAACATTAAGTAATTTTATGCACTTCTTACTTAATCTTAGCTTATAACCTGCATTTCCCCCAAAGTGCAGGTTTTTTTATTTCTTAAATTCGCCGGACGGATTACGGCAAACAAACCCCCTCGCATTCTAGGTGTTGAAGGGGGTTCTTTTGAATCTTTTGTAATTTTGAAGAGGGTGCAGCGATTAAGTAATATAACTCAATTTGGTACGTGACAATCGTTTGTTTTTATATAGACTACACGATTCAGGATAGGGGGTAAGTCATGAAATCGATAAGTCTTTTTAATCATAAAGGTGGTGTAAGTAAAACTACCACTACTTTCAATTTAGGATGGAGTTTAGCAAACCTTGGTCACAAAGTGATGATGGTTGATATGGACTCTCAGTGTAATTTAACTGGATTAGTTTTAGGCTTTGGCTCTGTAAATGATGACAAAATGACGGAGTTCTATGAGAGTCGGAATAATCTGACCTTAGAGCCAGTAGTAAAATACCTTATTGAGGGTAAAGACCCAGGGCTATTTCTTCAAAATGAAAATGGGAATTTAACGAGTACTCATAATTCGAACTTATTTCTTTTACCAGGCCATTTAGATATTTCTGATTTGGATTCCCAAATTAGTGTTTCTTTGAAAATTGCTTCAGGGATTCCGGCTACCAAAAATATTCCGGGCAATTTACCGGAAATATTGAAGTTGATAGCTAAAAAAAATGATATCGAATATATGTTGTTTGATTTAAGCCCGAATGTTGGAGGCTTAAATGAAGTTATATTGATGGCTAGTGACTATTTTATCGTTCCAACTTCACCAGACTTCTTCTGTTGGCAGGCCGTTGATTCATTATCTAAAAATATAAAAAAATGGCATAGAGAGATTTCTAGATTTAGAGAAGATAATGATTTTAATCATCAAAATTACCCTATAAAAAATGCTCCAAAGTTTTTAGGTACTATTCAGCAGCGTTATCGTCCAAGGTATGGTAAACCAGCTAAATCATTTGAAAGCTGGATTACAAAAATTCATGATGCAGTAAATACTAAGTTGGCTCCAACTTTAGAGCAGTTGAACTGCTGTATTGAAAAAAAACGTGTTGAAGAGGTCTTGGTAGATTCTGATTTGAAGGCTTTTGATCTGGCTTATATTTCAGATTTCAATTCCTTAATAGCAATAAGTCAAAACAATTCAACACCAGTTTTTTCTCTTACAGATCAACAGATTAAAGAGTCTGGTCAGTTTGGTCATGCACTAAATACAATGAAATCCAGTAGAGATTCTTTTTTAACTACATTTGAAGAATTAGCATGTAAAGTTGAAAAACTAACTTCTTAATTGAATTTTCAATTCAATCAAAAACCCTACATAAAATATGTGGGGTTTTTCTTTTCTTATTGGTGGTGGGTATGGGTTATCTATTAGTTGCTGTGGTGTCGCTCTTCATTGGTTACGCCTTGTGCTTCGGATGGTTTAAGCGCGACATAATTGAAGGTAAGCCAATGGTATTTAAAGATGGTGTATATGTAGCAACCAGAAAGAAGATTGAACCATGACAGATAAAGTACAAGCTAAACAAGACTTAGAATTTTGCAGTGCTGAGCTGTCTAAGTATCAGAATCTCAGTCGGGCCGGATTAACGCGCAATGAGTTGCTAGCGATTGATGGCATCATGATTAAGCTGAAAGGCCGTATTAAGAATTTGCGCGTGGCTTTATATGCGTGATACCCGATGGTTTGAAGTGGTATTGGGTGGATAATCAACCTGAACTTATTTAAGATCAAATAGGGGTTATAGCTGAATTATTAAAATGCAAAGAGAAAAACTGTTTGAAGCATCACTTCAAATGATTGGGGAATTAAAGCAAGAAATCATGGAAAGTGATGTGATGGATTGTGGGCCTAGACTAGAGCTGGTTGAACAATGTATTTATATTTCATTTGAGCATGGAATTGGGGTAAATAGCTTATTGTCTATGGGGTTGCCTATACAAGCGCAGGTACTCTTTCGATCTCAATTTGAAGCAGTGGTTAGATCTTACTGGCTGCTTTTTATAGCGTCCAATCATCAAGTATCAAAATTAAATTTCAGCTATACATTTGAAGAGCAGTTTGAGAGTGATACTTGTCCGATGATAAGTGAAATGCTGGATAAGTTAAGCAAGGCAGATTTGCCAGCCAAACCAGTGATAGAGCATTTATGCGATTTTAAAAAATATCATCTTAAGCAATTGAACTCTTTAGTACATACTGGAAAACAATCATTTACCAGGGATGTGATGGGTTTTAATGATGAGATGCTGTTAACGCTGATGCGACAATCAAATAACCTGATTACTGTGGCAGCACAGATCATGTTGAAACATACAGTGCCTGACAAGCAAAAGTTTATACATATTTTGATGGAAAAATATCGTAACTGTTTTTATTTGGAAGAAGATGTAGATCCTAAAGTGAAAAATCGGGTTGAAAAATATTACACAGATGGATATTTAAAATAAGCCTCCTCCGGGAGGTTTTTTAATGGGTGAAATATGGAACTTAAAGCCTACAAAGTTTTAACCAATAAGATCCCTCCCAAGAAAAAACCACGTACCAGGCCGCTCCCTAAGGCTGGTGAGAAATACTTAGAGGCATTTGATCGACTCAAGGTAATACTTGATCGTATGGAAATTAAATACGAAGAATACTTTCATTTTAAAAGCACCAAGCATTGGCGGTTTGACTTTCATTTGATTGAGTATCGAATGTTGATTGAAATCGCTGGTGGCCCTTGGTCTGGTGGACGTAAAGGAAAACTGGCAACAAAAGCTTGGAGTATTGATCGTTATGACCATGCAGAAGAAATGGGTTATCGGTATCACCGTTTTGAAGTCAATGATATCAACATGGGCCGTGCTACTAAGTGGCTAAGAGATTTAAAGGCATCTTATGGAACAGTTCAGACCATTCCCACCGACGGAGCTGATTGATCAGGCCGAGGAAGAGGAAGCCATTCGCTTGGCACCAGCACCAGAGCTTAAGGAATGGGTCGTTAAAAACTGGCTCACTCTCGGGGGTGAATTACATAACCCGGATCATGACCATATTGCTGAGTTACTTCACGACAATGAAGAGTTTCTTGCATTCGCCTGGGCTTCATCTGCCGCCGTAGCCAAAAAGCGCATGGTATTAGGTCAATGTGAAAAGGTCATGTTTAACCAGGGTGGATGGAAGAAAGCACGTCAGGAACAACAGATGCGGGACTGGTTTGGTTTTGTACCTCAATACTTAATCACAATTGATGCCACCTACTGTGAACAAGCTTCAGATCGTGAGTTCTGCCGTTTGATTGAACATGAGCTTTACCACATCGGTGTAGAGCGAGATGAAGATGGCGAAATCATTTATAGCGATATGACCGGACTGCCTAAGCATTACTTGGCTGGCCACGATGTTGAAGTGTTCTTTGGTGAGACTAAACGATGGGGTGCAGACGAGTCTGTAAAACGGCTTATTGAAATTGCGAAGAATGCGCCGTTTGTATCTGAGGCAAGCATGGCAGCATGTTGTGGGAACTGTGTGATTGGTTAGAGCTGAAGGGCTCTTTTTTTGGCTATCTTGCTAGACGTAGCTAGACAAGGGGTGGGTATGGCGGCACTTAAAGAGCCTGTAAAAATCTTTATAGTTCAGTCTCTTGCTTGCTTTGAAACCCCTCAACAGGTAGCGGATACTGTCAAGCAAGAATTTGGGATTGAAATCAATAGAAAACAAGTACAGCTTTATGACCCAACCAAAGTAGCTGGTAGAAATCTAAGCAAGAAATTAAAAGACCTTTTTGAAAAAACAAGAGCTGAATTTAGATCCAATGTTTACGACATCCCATTGGCCAATAAAGCTGTTCGTTTGAGTGAGCTTCAGAAGATGTATGACAGTTGGGGTAAAAACAGAATCATGAAGCAGGGCATCATCAAGCAAATTAAAGATGAGATGCAAGGTCATGATGCTCAACTTTTAGATGTTCAATTAAAGCAGCTTGAAATTGACAAAATTAAAAATGGCGATGGTGAAGGGGCTGACGATCCAACACCAGTGAAAGTCACAATCCAAGTTGTAGATGCGAGTAAATCAGATGCCGAACATCAATCCGACCCTGAATGTTCCGCAGGCGAACTTTCTGCAGCTAAAGAATAAATTTAGAGCCTTTGTTGCTGGGTTTGGTAGCGGTAAAACTTGGGTCGGTTGTTCGAGCCTTTGTGATAAGTCATGGGAATTTCCAAAAGTACCGCTTGGTTACTTTGCTCCAACATATCCGCAGATTCGGGACATCTTCTTTCCTACTATTGATGAAGTGGCATTTGACTGGGGTTTAAAAACCAAAATCTATGAGACCAACAAAGAAGTCGATATTTACTACGGTCGCCAGTATCGAAGCACAATTATCTGTAGATCTATGGAGAAACCGCAAACGATTGTAGGTTTTAAGATTGGTCATGCATTGATTGATGAACTCGATGTGATGAACAAGGATAAGGCCCAGCAGGCATGGCGTAAGATCATTGCTCGTATGCGCTATAAGCAAGCTGGCTTAATGAATGGTATTGACGTTGCAACCACACCAGAAGGCTTCAAATTCACTTATGAACAGTTTGTAAAAGAAGCCAATTCCACACCTGCGAAGCGTGCACTATATGGAATGATTCAGGCCTCTACTTATGACAATGAAAAGAATTTACCAGATGACTATATTTCTTCGCTATATGAGTCATATCCAGCACAGTTAATTTCAGCATATCTGAAGGGCCAATTCGTAAACTTGACCAGTGGTGCTGTTTACCCTGATTTTGACCGAAAGCTGAATCACACAGACGAGGAAATTCAGCCTCATGAGTCCTTAATCATCGGGATGGACTTTAACGTCCTGAAAATGGCAGCTGTAGTTTATGTGGTTCGTGAAGGTAGACCCCTGGCACTGGATGAAATGGTTGGTGTGCGTGATACGCCTACTATGGCTCAGCTATTGATCGAACGCTTTCCGTTCCATGAAATGACTGTGATACCGGATGCAGCTGGCCAAGCAAAATCTTCAAAAAATAGCAGTGAATCAGATCATCAGATTCTGAGAGATAAGGGATTTCGTGTTGAGGTGAATGGAACCAACCCAGCAATCAAGGATCGCATCAATGCGGTGAATGCTTTGATCCTAAATGGTGAAGGTGAGCGCACATTACTTGTGAACACCAATAAATGCCCACGTTTTACTGAAACTCTAGAGCAGCAGGTTTATGACGATTTTGGAATGCCTGATAAAAAATCAGGCCTAGATCATGTGGGTGATGCTGGTGGTTACCCTTTAGTTAAGCGATTCCCAATTATTAAACCGGTCACACGCATCGATATACCAATGTTTGGATTCTAATATGAGCATTACAGCAACACATGCTGACTATGATAAGCACATTACGACTTGGAATAAGTTGGATGATGTTTGTGGTGGTCAGGAAGTTATTAAAGAAAAGCGTGAAACTTACTTACCCAAGCCTTCGCTATTTACTTCAAAGAATGATCCTGATGGCAAAGCTCGTTATGAAGAGTATTTGCAGCGAGCTATCTTCCCGGGTGTAACTGGTCGAACTTTAGCGAGTCATATTGGTCTGGCTTTTGGTAAGTCACCTGTCTTTAATCGACCAGATGAATTGGAGTATCTAGAGCGCAATGCTGATGGCGCAGGCCGTTCTATTTATCAGTGCGCTCAACGTGCTACACGTTTAATCAATCGTAATTACCGCTGTGGTATCTATGTGGATTTTCCAAACGTAGCGCCAAGTCGAAGCAAGGCAGAGGAAAGGACCAAAGGTGCTTTTCCGATGATTCATATTATCAGGGCAGGTGCAATTAAGGATTGGGATTACATTATTGTTGGTAATCAAAAAAAGTTGAGCTTTGTGAAGCTGCTTGAGACCGTGAAAGTTCGTAATGGCTTTTCAGTTGAGAGTAAAGATCAGTACCGAATTTTAGAGCTTAGTGACACTGGTAGTGGTTACATCTATACAGTTCAAATTTTCACTAAAAATGAAAAAGGCGAATGGGTGGAAGGCGGGAAGTATATTCCGACTGACTATCACGGCAACCCATGGGATTACATCCCTTTCTCATTTTGTGGCGCAATGGATAACTCGGATGAAGTGGGTACTGCACCGCTGTATGAGCTGGCCTCTATGGAGCTTTCATATTACTGCAGTACAGCAGATGTGGAAGAATCAGCATTTATTGTAGGCCAGCCGACTTTGTGCTTCCCAAGCATCACACCAGAACAGTACGCAATGGTGAAAGAGTCGGGTGCCAGTGTCGGTAGTCGATCAGGCATCCCGACAGATGCCAAGATGGTTCAAGCTGAAAAGAATGGCCTTGCTTATGAGCGCATGAATGACAAGTGGAACCAGATGAAAGAGCTTGGTGCTCGACTCATTGAAGTTGGCTCTGCAAATAAGACCGCGACACAGGCCGATAATGAAAGCTCGGTGCAGCATTCCGTTTTATCGCTCGTGGTGGCCAATGTATCTGAGGCTTTCACTAATGCACTACGCTGGTGTGCAAAGTTCGCCATGCCCGAGCATGATTTTAAGACGGATGAGTTGAGCTTTACGATTGCTCAGGATTTTAATAAACCGAAATATGACCCAACACGCTCAAAATTGATTTATGAAGCCTGTCTTGCAGGTGAATTGCCAATGTATGTTTGGTATCACTACGAGCAGACCGGTACCTTCCCAGAAGATAAATGGGAGGACATAGTAAAGAAAATTGAGAAGCGTGAAGATGGCACAGAGGATGAGTGATGGATAAGTCAGCGCAAAAAGCCTTAATTGATGCGTTGACTCAACATCAGGCTTATTTATTCCGAGCGTCATCACAATCAGTCAATGAGTTAGTCAGGCGTTTTAATTCGCTATCGAATGCTCAGTTACAACGATTATCTGAGTTGCTTGAAGAATTAACTGATTCAGAACGAAATGCGCTGAAATCGCTTAATTTTGGCAGTAGATCGAAGGCATCAAAACGTATTGAGGAAATTAAAACCATTCTTGATGAGTGGTTCAATTCGATTGATATGGATTTGTCTGAAAAGTTTCACAAGTCCACCCTGGATCTAGCAATATATGAGGCTGCATACACAGCAAAACTTGCTGGTGATGCTTCCGTGGTAGTCGCTGGTGCTGAGATTTATAAGACAGCAAGAAAAACGCCTTTTGCTGGTGGTCAGTTAGTTGACTACCTGTTTGCTGACATTGCTGCATCACTGCGCAAGAAAGTGGAATATGTCATTCGTGATGGTATATCGCAAGGTCAGACGAATCAGCAGATTGTTCAACGAATCAAGGGTAGGAAGTCACTTGATTATAAGGATGGATTACTAGAGTCATCTCGCTCTTCGATTGAGCGGCAAGTCAGAACAGTGCGTAGTCATGTTGCGAATGTGGCTTATGAAGAAACTTACAAGGCTTTGGGTTTTACTCATTTAAAATTTATAGCCACCCTGGATGGCAGGACATCGAAAACGTGCGGAAGCTTAGATCAGACTGTATGGAAGGTTGGTGATTCAAGCATTAGGCGACCACCTTTGCATCCGAACTGCCGATCTGTATTGGTCGGTGTGGATGCTGACGGGAATTTAAGTGGGGTACGCCCATTTGTGATGGATGAGCGTAAGGTAAAGGATATCCCGAAGGGTGAGCGCAAGCATCTCATTGGCCAGCTAGATGCTAATACATCATTTAAAGAGTTCTTTGATCAGGCGGATGATTTTTTTCAACAAGAATGGCTGGGTCCATCACGTTATAAGCTCTACAAACAAGGTGAGTACGCGATTGATAAGTTTGTGGATCCGCAAGGTCGCATGTATACGTTAAGTGAGTTGAGGGCGCTGGATACTAAAACGTTTAAGGAGTTGGGGTTATGAAAGACGTTGAATTAAAACTTATTGAAGACGCTAATCAATTTGTGCTTGTAGATGCCGAAACCAAGCAAGAGATAGGCATACAGTCAAATGTTAGTACTGAATGTAGTGTGGATGGAGTGACGATTGTGACCGCGACCTTCCAGTTACCACCTAAGAAAAAGATACCTACTATGCGAAGCCCGATTCACCAAAAAGATATTGAGTTGAGCAATCAGAGCAAATAAACCAAATCCAAACCTAGACCCAAACGGGTCTTTTTTTATGCCTGCTGAAAGCGGATGTGGACAGCGTAACGAGCGGATGCTCATTTTAGAAATAGGGTCGGATGACTTATGAAACTTAAAACAGTAACTATTGAAGGCAAGACTTATGCAGAAGTAGATGGTGATAAGCCAATCTACATTCACGACGATGGCAAAGAGGCACCGCACGATGCAGCACACACGGTTGCAACGATTTCACGCTTGAACGGTGAAGCCAAAACTCATCGGGAAGCCAAAGAGCAACTGGAAGCAAAGCTTAAGGGTTTCGAGGGTATCGAAGATCCAGTGGCTGCTAAAAAAGCTTTAGAAACTTTGAAAAATTTCGACGATAAAAAACTGGTGGATGCTGGCGAAGTCGAAAAAATCAAACTAGAAGCAATTAAGGCAGTCGAAGAAAAATACGCACCTATTGTCCAGGAGCGTGATGCTTTCCAAACCCAACTGCATAACGAACTTATTGGCGGTGGTTTTGCTCGTTCTAAGTTCATTCAAGACAATATCGCCGTACCGGTAGACATGATTCAGGCCACATTTGGAAAGAACTTCCAGATCGAAAATGGCAAGGTCGTGGCGGTTGGTGCCGATGGTCAAAAAATCTACTCACGTACTCGCCCAGGTGAAATCGCAGACTTTGATGAAGCTTTAGAAACTTTGGTTGGTGGATATCAACATAAAGATTCAATCTTAAAAGGTGGCCAAGGTTCAGGTGGTGGTTTTCAGGGTGGGGGCAACTCAAACACAGGTCTTAAGCGTAGTGAAATGAGTGCCGATGCGAAAGCGGATTACATCCGTCAGCATGGACAGGATTCGTACTTAAAACTTTCAAAATAAGGAGTCGAAATGACGACTACAGTAAACAGCGACATGATTATCTACAATCAGTTGGCTCAAACAGCGTATTTAGAACGCTTGCAGGACAACTTGAATGTATTCAATGAAGCATCAAATGGTGCAATTCGCTATGTAAATGAAATCATTCAAGGTGATTTTAAGCAAGATTCATTCTATCGTGTTGGCGGTAGCATTGAGCATCGTGATGTAAATTCAACTAATAAAGTCACAACTAAAAAGATCGGTGCTGGTGAGTCAATAGGTGTAAAAATTCCATTTAAATATGGTCCTTACGCTTCAACTGAAGAAGCATTTAAACGCCGTGCGCGCTCACCTGCCGAATTCGCTGAAATTGTGGGTTATGACTTAGCAGATGCATTGGTTGCAGGTCGCTTGCAGTATGGCTTGGTGGCATTAAAAGCAGCTATTAGCAGTAATCCGGACATGATTGCTAAGGGTAGTATTGCTGTAGATGGTCGCAAAGCACTAACCCGTGGTATGCGTAAGTTTGGTGATAAGTTTGGGCGTATCTCGTTGTGGGTGATGAACTCTGACACGTACTTCGATATTGTGGATGAAGCACTTACCAATCAGGTTTATGGTGAATCTGAAATCGTGATTTATGGTGGCCTGCCGGGAACTTTAGGTAAGCCTGTCCTTGTTACTGATCTGGTTGGTGACAATGATGCATTCGGCTTGCAGGCAGGCGCATTGACGGTGACTGAATCACAGGCACCGGGTTTCCGTGCATACGACATCAATGATGAAGAAAACTTGGCAATGGGAATGCGTGCAGAAGGTGCATTTAATTTAGATGTCTTGGGGTACTCATGGGATTCATCTAAAGGTGCAAATCCAACACTGGCCCTATTAGGTGCTGATGCTAACTGGGTTAAGCATGCAAATAGCAATAAAATGACAGCGGGCACATTGCTTGATTTGTCAGGTGTAACACCATAACAAGAGGGCATTAGCCCTCTTTCTTTTTGGGAGAAAGAATTGAAAATTATCTATGCAAATAAAAGCTCAGGGATTAATGAGCAGGGATCTTTTCAAAATCCCGATTACTATGAGAAACCCAACACTAATGCTAAATCTGTTGTGATTTATGGTGATTATCCAGAAATCAAGGCTGACTATGAAAAGCTGACTATTGGTGTTGAGGTGCGTGAACTAACCAAAGCCAAACCACTAACTCTGGACGTTAAAGTTGGCATTACCCCAGAACTGCAGGCCAGTATTGATCAGGCTAAAGCCGAATGTGAAAAGGTAGTTGCTGAAAATGCTGAACTGAAAGGTCAGCTAGATAAAGAGCGTCAAGCTGCTACTAAGTTAATGAGTGAAAACTCAGAGCTGAAAGACAAGCTTCTTATTGCTGAAAAAGCCTTGGTGGCAGCTGACGAAGAAATCAAAGCGCTAAAAGCAGCAGCTAAAAAACCAACTGCTGCAGAATTAAAAGCCATCAAGGCTGCCGAAGAAGCTGCTAAAGCGGAACAGCTAAAGGACTAAACCATGAGTTTTATCACTGAATCTGAAGCTGAATCTATCCTTGGGGCAGACTTTGCCAATGGTGGTGATAAAGCTCGACTTATTAAATTAGCAAATACATGGATGCGGAATGAAGTCGGCTTTATTCCCGATCCAATTGATCCTGTTTTAAAAGATGCTGCATGTGAAATTATTAAAGGTATCCAAGCAGGTGTGATTTATGCCGGTATTGCTCGCCAGACTACCAGCGAGAGCGTAAAGGCTGACACAGTGCAAATCACTGAAAGTTTTGCTGAGGGTAGTGTTGAAGTATCGGAGTTCGAGCAAATTGCGCGAGCCTTTATTGGCTCTCTAGATTTAAAACCAAAGGGCTTTGGGTTTGAGGTGTCTCGAGCATGATCAACAACAACTATGTGCCGGAGTGGTATATCTCACCATTTCAGCATGTCAAATACACCTTAGCGCGTAATCAGCTTCATATGGATTTGCTCTTTGATGATATGAATGATTCTGACGAGTTCTTATCAATGGGTTGCGCTGCTCAGGTTGATTTCTACCAGGACGATGCTTATGCGATTGTGCAGATCGGCGATACTTCAGAGCGAACATCTGTAGAGATTCATGGATTACTGCTGCATGAAGCCGTACACGTGTGGCAACGAATCAAACAGCGGATGGGTGAAAGTAATCCGAGCACGGAATTTGAAGCCTATTCCATTCAATCAATTGCTCAAGACCTATTTGCTATGTTTGAAGAGAGCCAAGGCTATGATCAAAAACAAAATCCAATCCAAGGTAGCCAAAGCTTTTGATAAGAAGCTTGGTGATGCAGTTGACACCTTTAATTGTGAAAAACTGATTTACTCTGGCGACTTTGATTTTGAGACGCAGACTTATCCGGTTGTGGGTGATGAGTCATATTCGGGTCGTGGTGTTCTATTTGGCTCGTATTTAAAGGATATGGTCAAGCCTACTGACTATCAGGTGACAGACTCTAAGGCTATCGTGCTGCAAAATGAAGTGACAGGCATTCCGCAGATTGGTGATGTTTGGGCCACCAGCAGAGGTGGTTTTAAGGTGGTGAATATTGGGGCAGATCCAGTAGCAGCTACATATTTTATACAGTTAAGGAAATTTTAGACCATTGGAATAGGTCGGCAGGCGAGTTATAAGATTATTTAAATTTATAATTTACTTGTATTTGTAATGAGCTGTTTCACAATTCAGGTAGAAATACCAGCTAACAAGTGCCCCAAAGTAAGAGGCCGAAAATACTTAATAAAAGAAGGAAAGGCTAAACTTTTCTTATCAAATAACACTTCAGCGAGATGAGCTAATGAGGGGTATACAAGATATGGCGTATCGAGTGGAAGAAACGCAATTATCTTAACCTGTTCTGAATTCAAGAACCGTGAACATCAAATCGCAAATTTCTTAAATAAAAGGTTTGAAGGGGATTGGAGGCTTGAGCTAATACCTATCAAGCCTATTTAATTTAAAGCCCACTTCGGTGGGTTTTTTTAATGGGTGGAATTTATGGCCTGGAAAAACAAACCAAGTAATTTTGCGCTTGATGTGCTTAAAGCCGCAGACGACCACCTTAAAAAGACTGTGGGCGAAACACTACAGCAAGTCATTGTGCGCTCACCTGTCATGGATGGTGAATTTCGGGCATCTCATAAGGTAACACTGGATAGCCCGCAGAATGCTTATGAGAAAGGCTACGACCTATCAGGCAATGAAACACTACGTGAAGGACTGCAAATAGCATCTACAGCAAAAATAGGCGGTCTTGTCTATGTCCAGACATTGAGCCCATATGGTCTGGCTCTTGAGTTAGGTCACAGTCAGCAGGCACCCAATGGTGTTTACGCGCTTTCATTCCGATACGTTTGTGAGAAATACAGATGATGACTAATACTGAGGCCTTACAAGCTATTCTTGCGCGTGTCGGCACTTTCACTGGTATGCCTAAAGCTAATATTCAAATTGCAAACAATCCACAAGTTGGTGGCAAGCCATTTGAGCCACCAAAGAAAGAGATCTGGGCAAAAGTCACAGTAAAAAATGCGGGAACTTTTATTGCAAGTATTGGTGATAAACCTTGTACGCGAACACCCGGTATTGTATTTATCCAATTATTTGCGCCACTTCACTCAGGAACACTGGAGTTATCTAAGCTTGCTGATAAGTGGGCTGAACACATGCAGTTCTATAAAGTGGGTAATTTAGAGATGCTTCAGGCCGATATTCTAGATGCGGGGCATTCATCAGCGATTGGCGATCCTTCAGCCATGAGTTTTTATCAGTATAATGTGAATGTGTCTTACCGGGTGAATTAGCATGACTGAATACCAAAAGATGCTTCATGAAATCGAAGCAAAGAAACAAGAATTAGAACAGCGAATTGCGGCAGTAGTTCAGGCGGAAGTATCTAAATGGCAGCAAGAAAACAGCTTACCGATTCGTGAGGTTTATATTGATTTGCAGGATGTTTCTGCGATGGGTGAACCCAAACAGTATGAGGTTACAGGCACCTCAGTCGATATAGATTTCAAGCCATAAAAATATGCACCTTCGGGTGCTTTTTTTAATATCTAAATTTATTGCCACCGAAAGGTGGTTTTTTTATGCCTAAAATTAAGGAGTGCACTATGTCATCCAAAGGCACTGATGTAGTTATCTACATTGCAAAAGAAGAGTCACCTAATGTTTTGCCTGCAGTGCCTGTCTGGCATACGTTGCGTCGAAACTCTGACTCGTTAAAGAAAACCGTTTCACTTACCGAATCTGATGAAATTGTAGATTCTCGTTTTGATCAGGGCTCGATTGCCACTTCTGGTGAAGCAACCGGCACAATTGAATATGAACTATCAGCATTAAGCCAGGATATTTTATTTGAAGGTGCGGCTGGTAATGTGTTTGTAGAAGATGCAATTACTGGTGTAGCCACTCTTGAAATTGGTGGTGTTGAATTGGACACCTTTACCATTGTGAAGCATGATAAAAAATTAAACTTTATCCAGGTGTTCTCAGGTGCTCGTATTGGCGAACTCACCATTCAAGGCGACACTGAAGGCAAGATCACAGGTTCAGCTACAATTAGCGCTACAGGCTATTCAAACCCAGCAGTAAGCCCTGTAACTGCTCCACTTGCTGCACCTGATACGCCATTCATGTCATCTATTAACGTGAATACATTTAAGATTAATGGTGTAAGTACGGTAGGAACAGCATGTGCTGAATCGTTCACTATTTCGATTAACAATAACCTGACTGCTCGCCCATGTCTGGGTAACCAGAGCATTATTCCAAACCGCTACACTGAAGGAAAAGTGAATATTGGTCTGAGTGCAACGGTGGTTTTAACTGAGCAATCCAAAGCTTGGATTCCTTATGTTGAGTCACGCAAAACCATGGACGCGGAAATTGGCATTGAAGATTCTCAAGGCAATGCTTATGGGTTCCATTTCCCTAAACTGGAGCTCGACAATGATGGCATGTCAGACACTAATGCGACCGACGACCACACGCTGGCTTTAGAGTTTAAGCAGGTCAAAGTAGCGCCAACCATTACACGTTCAGCTGCATAACCATAGCCGCCTTCGGGCGGTTTTCTTTTGGAAGATCAAAACATGGCTTTAAAAGTAGCAATTCAACAAAGCAAAGAAGTCGCACTCTGGAAAGAGTATAAAGATGGCGAAGGGAATGTATTAGCTGAGTTCAAGATTCGTGGCTCTGATTACAAAGCTTACCGGGTAGCAGTTGAACGTGCACATAATCAGTTGTCATCAAAAGGCTTTGATGTGGCCACCGCTTGTAGTAATGACAAGCTCCATCATGAACTATTACTTGAAGCTGCTGCATGCCATCTGGTCGCAGACTGGAAAGGCGTGGTATTTGTGGAAGATGGTAAGGAAATTGAACCGGAATGTTCACCTGAAAACGCAACCAAGCTTTTCAATATGGGTGATATCGGTGTGGCAATATGGGCCTTTGTAAAGGCACAAGCTGACCAGATCCAGACTGAAGCAAATAGTTATCGAGATGAAGTCTTGGGAAAGTCCGAGAGCTCTACCGATACCTCAACCAGTACGCAGGACTCAGTGAACACCAAATAAAGCTGCGTGAAAAGCAGGGACATAAGTTGCCCGATCCGCCTGCATATTCATACACAGCCAATGCCTTGATCGAAGCTTACAACACCATTGCCCGGTCACGTCGATATGAGCAAGGCACTCCATTAGCCTTGAGTATTGCCGACCTAAACGCCTATTGTGAGCAGTATGAGCTACCAGTGGAGCGTTATATTTTTAATGCGGTCATCTTTGATCTGGATAATCGGTTTATTGATGAAGCGTATAAGAAGTTGAGTAAGAAATCAGCGTGAGTTGGTTTCTTTTTACAATTAATTTTTTTATTCATATACTGACGCTCAATTATAAAGATATTCAACGACTAATAGTGTCGCATTAAGAACATGTCTTTTATTTTGAGGGGTAGTAGGTGGGTACAATAGAAATTAATGCCAATGAAGATCAGACTATGTTGACGGTTAATATTAAAAATAGACAGCCAGTTGAGTTAGTTGATTTCGCACAAAGTATGATAAGTCTTGGTGCTGAGTACTCGGACTACATAGCAAGCTCTCAGAATCACCTTGTGTCGGATGAGATTAAGCTTTACATCAAGGAAATTAGGCCCGGGTCAATTATCACTGAATTGGTTGCGCTTGCTCCTGCGCTTATGCCTTTTGCTGAGCATGCCAATACAGTTATAGATTTTACAAATCACCTTAAATCTTGCCTCGACTACTTAAAAGGTACTGGCCCCAAACCCAATGATCTTGATAAGAAGACCCTAAACAGGGTTGTAAACTTTGTTGAGCCCGTTGCCAAGGATAGTGGGGCTGTATTGCAGTTAGATGCTTCCAATAATACAGGAACAATTACTGTAAATATAAACAGCATGGAGGCGAATGCAATTCAAAATAAAGCAGCCAAAGAAATAGACAAGATAAATGAGCCTATTGTTGGCTTGCACAAGCAAGTATTATTGTATTGGGCGCAAACACGCGCTGACAATAGAAAAGGCTATAAGGCGGTTATTGAGAGTATTTCAAAAAAAGAAGTGAGAGCGCTTTTCGATAATGATGAAATTCAATATGAAATGATCCATGGTGAAGAGCAACTGTACAAAAAGGCTTACATTGTGGATGTGTATGTTGAAACCATCAAAGATAGGCCGGCTGTTTATAAGATAAAAAAATTCTATGAATCCATTGATCTAACAGACACAGATTAACCTCCTTCGGGAGGTTTCTTTTTGCCTATGAAATTAGTATCTTGTGAGTACTTATAAAAAAGGGTATTCACATGAAAAAGTTACTATTAGTAGGGATTGGGTTTTCGCTTTTAAGTGGTTGCGCCACTATTGGAATGCTACCTCAAGATGCTTCAAATGTAGATTTTAATGGCGCAGAAGGTAAGACAGGATGGTCGCAGTATCAACAGGTGGAGACCTTTAAAGGGTATAACACAGATCAAGTTTATGACGCTGCAAAGGTTGGACTTGGAAATGCTGGCTTCTCTTTGCGTGTTGCCGATAAGTCAAAAGGCGTGGTAATCGGTGAGCATGGCATGACTGCTCATGACTGGAATATTTTGACTGGTGTTTACTTCAAGCCAGTACAAGATGGAACCCAGGTTAAGATCATTACCGAAGGCTCTAAAGATATTGGTTTTAGTGGCGATGTGACATCAGATGGGTGGCCAGGGAAAGTATTAAAAGGGATGCGTGAGTACTTAAATGATTCATACCAATCTATATTAAAGATTGATAAGTCAGATTTAAAATAACAAAGGATTAGGTATGAAAAAAATCATTTTATTGGCTTTGCTGGTGGGTTTGGCGGGGTGTGGGAAGCAAAAAGACTCTACAAAAAATATCGTCGATACAGATTCTACACCTACTCAGATAGAACAGAATACCTGGCAAGTAGTTGTGCATACCGATGAGATGCGAGGCAGCACAAGTAAGTGGCTAGCTCTAAGATCTGAAAATACTGCGAATCTTGACTTTCCTTATGATGGGGAAAACTACCTTACGTTAGATATTTTAGGTTTAAAAACTAATGACGTTAGAATATTTTTTACTATCGATAAAGGGCAGTACGATTGTAAGAGCTATGGTTGCTATGGCGCTATAAAGTTTGGAAACTCAGCAGTTCAGAATGTTGACTTCAAGGAGTATGATGCTTCTGGGAATGATGGCACCATTTTGATTTTCAAAGGTAATACAGAAGCATTCCTAAACAATATAAGAAAAGTTAAAGAGATAACAGTGGAGTTGCCTTTTTACAGAAGTGGATCAAGACAGTTTAAGTTTAAAACAATCGGATTTAATGAGGCCGAGAAGAAAATTTAATTTATTTAACTGTAGTTACTATAAAAAGGCATTAATGTGAAAAGTATAAAACTGACACTAACGGGGCTTATTATTATTGTAATAAGCGTGCTAACAATTAACTATTTTGCACTCCAAAGACACATGAATGGAATTCTTTCGAGTGATGATAGAAACTCTGGATTAAGAGTATGGGTTCATTATAAATATTTCATTAATCCTGCTGAGCTAAAGTATGATTTAAGAGGAATATCTGAGAATAACAGCACACTTGATGTTACCAGAGTGTTGCTACAGTTTGCTGAAAAAACAAAGAGTAAAGAATTTAAAAAAGTTTATTTAAGCTATAGAGGGGAAGATAAATTTTACCTAAATGGTATTTATTTTCAAAAACTTGGCGAAGAGTATAGTTTTCAGAATCCAGTCTACACTTTAAGAACTATGCCGGAAAATGTGCATCTTTTAGATGGAGAGCTCGCTTATGAGAGCTGGCAGGGAGGTTGGTTAGGTGTGTCAACTAAACAAATGCAAGACCTAAATCAATTTGCTCAAGATTGGTTTTTATATGAAGTTATAAAAGAGATATCAAAAAAGTAATATAGTTGCAGTAACTTTAACTCGCTCCGGCGGGTTTTTTAATACCCAAAATTTTTAGCTCGCATCTTGCGGGCTTTTTTTATTGCCCGCAGGAAAGTGAAATGGCTCAAGAATCTGTATTAAGAATCGTAATTGACTCAAGAAATGCTGAGCGTAATGCGCGTGCGGTCGCGAGCGAACTGGAAAACCTTACCAAAAAAGGTGATCAAACTGAAACTCAGATGACGGCAATGGGCGCTTCGATTAAAAGCCTTGTTGGCTATATGGGTGGGATTTTGACTATCAACAAGGCTATTGCTATGGCTGATGGTTACACACAAATGGCTGCACGTATCCGCAATGCGACTTCTAGTGCTGAAGAATATGCAATGGTGCAGGATCGCGTGCTTGCTACGGCAAATACCACCTACCGTCAATTAGGCGAGGCTCAGGAGGTCTACTTAAGTATGGCGGGTGGCATGAAGTCACTTGGCTACCAAACCACCCAGACACTGGATTTGGTTGATTCTCTTTCTTTTAGCTTTACCCACAATGCAACACGTGTAGATCAAGCGCAGTCAGCAATGGATGCATTAAGTAAATCTATGGCTAAAGGTAAGGTTGATGGTGATGCGTGGATTTCAATCGTTACTGGTGCAGACAATATCATTGCTGATATGGCCAAAACTACCGGTAAATCCGAGGCCGAAATTCGTAAGCTAGGTGCTGAAGGTAAAGCATCTTTAAGCGACTTAATCAAAACACTGATTGCTACTCGCGATGAAAATGAAAGACTTGCTAATAGTATGGAAAACAGTGTTGCAGATGGTTTTACACAACTAACTAATGCTGCAACTGTCTATTTAGGTAAGCTGAATGAATCCACTGGTGCTACAGGAGTACTTGCGGGTGGACTCGGTGTGCTGGCAGAGAACCTCGATACAGTTGTTAAAGTCGCCGGTGTAACCGCAGCAGTTTTTACCGGCCGCCTTGTTTCAGCTTATGTGGCTGCAAATGCCGCATCAATTCGTATGACCGCATCAACAATGGCTCAAGCTGGCGCTATGAATATAGCGACCGCCTCAGCTAGATCTTTATATTTAGCAATGGGCGGCCCGGTGGGGCTGAGTGTAACCCTAGCAACCGTTACTGCTGGTTATTTATTAATGCGGGATAAGGCAGAGAAAGCCACCGCATCCATTGATACTCAAGGTCAATCAGTTGGTTATCTAATTGAAAAGTACCAAGAACTAAACACACTTCAGCGCGATAATGAAACCAGAGCACTTGCTCAGCAAGTTGAAGACTTAAGCCTTAAGTACCGTGTTGCTACATCGGATCTATTTGCATTCATGGAAGGTTTGCCGATAGCCGATGAGAAAATCAACACCTTCAAAAAGCTTAACAGTGAGCTATCTCAAGGCAGAATTGACAGCAACGAATACTATGAAGCGATTAAGAACGTAAATATTCTTACCAATGATCAGTTGGCAAAAGTTAGTAACCTGATTGGTGGTTATGTTGAGCAAAAGAAAGAGTTAAAGGCAGCGGAGCAAGCACAAGGTGCCTTAGAAAAGTCGATGAAAAAGACGACCGATAAGGCCAAGGAGCAAGCTGTAGAGGTTGCAAATCTTAGCGAGGAGATTAAAAAACTTCTAAAATCCTCTAGCGACAATATCACTGACTCCCGAATCACTGAAGCGCTAGCAAGTCGTGGTTATAACGACACAATGATTGATCTTGCTAAAAAGTATTTGGCCGTAGAGGGCGCTATTGTTAAAAACGAGGAGGGTAAAAGAGCTCTCAGGGCTGACCTGCAAAAAATGCTCAATGCTGAATATGCCGCAATCATGAGGGCTAAAGGTGCTGTTGACTCTCGCAATGAAGCCGAGAAAGAGCGCACCAAAGAGCTCGAGAAACAACAAAAAATCTTAACCGCCAGTTCAAAAGTTCAAGCCAATGCAGCTAAATACAACTTTTCCGGCCTTGAGTCTAAGTACGGACTCCCAAGTGGCACACTATCAGCTATTCATGCGATTGAAACGGGGAATACTGGTAAGACCAATCAGGTGAATAAGCAGTCTGGTGCTACTGGTGGGTTTCAGTTCCTTGCCGGTACAGCCAAGCAATACGGTGTAAAAGACCGTACAGATTTAGCTCAATCAGCCGAAGGTGCTGCAAAGTACATGTCATATCTCCTAAAGCTCTTTAAAGGGGATTTGGAGAAGGCGGTACGCGCTTATCATGCGGGCGAGGGTAATGTCCAGAAAGGCAAGAATATTGGCAAGTACAATAATGATTACTGGCATAAATTCAAAGGCTATACCGCTGGAGCAAATGGATTTACAGCTGGTGATGTAGGTTCCAAAGAATGGGAAAAACTGCTTGAAGAAGCTGCCAAAATGGCAGAGCAGCAAGCAGAACTTCGCAAAAATCTAGAGCTTAATGTTGCCAGTGAAGTAACCCGTATTCGCACAAAACTAGCAGACGATTTGCAGGAGATTGATAAAGCAGGCTATTCACCTGAACGCGCTAAAGAGCTTAAAGCCGAATACCAAGCCCGTGCTGACAATGATATTGCGATTGCTGAATATGCCTTAAAGACAAAACTGGATGATTATGAGTCCTTTAAAAAGACTGAATCTAAATTACTGGAAGATAGTTTTAATGAGCGGAAATTCTATGCTGCACGTGATTTAGAGCTAACTAAGGATGAGCGTGATAAAGCGGTTGCATTGCTTGATGAGCAGTTGAAGCAAGAGCAGGCATTGCTGATGTTGGCTCAAGAAACCCGCTTATTCCAGATGCGTGAAGCTCTTATGTCCGAAACCGCAGCTATGCAAGAGCGGTATCGCTTGGAGCGTGAGCAGATTCTTCTAAACTCCAAGTTGAGTGAGGAGCAGAAGCAGCATGAAATTGCTCTAAGCAAGGCTTTGCAGGAGGAAGAAAATCGCAGACGTTTAAATAACGCAGTTCAGCAATGGGGTGGCATCCAAGCTGAAATGAATGGCACTGGCGATCAGTACCGTTTAGAGCAGGAGAGATTTGGTCGAATGGATGCTTCTCAGGAGTTGTTTGATTCGCAATTAGCACTTGCTGAGACCGCTGCTGAGCGCGAAGCAATCTGGCAAGCGCATCATGATCGGATGACTGCTATTGAATCTGATTATCAAACTTCTTCATATAGTCTTCAGCTTGGCTATGGTCAACAGGTAACAGGGGCGCTTTCAGGAATGTTTGGTGCAATGCTTGGTGAGTCATCATCCGCATATCGTGCTTTATATACAGCACAGCAGTCATTCGCTCTTGCTCAGGCAGGCATAAATGTCTGGAAGTCCGCATCTGATGCCTATGCGAATGAACCGGGAACCTGGTACCAAAAGGCCGCCGCGGCCGCAATAGCAACGATGAAATCAGGAACCTTCGTTACAATGATTCAAGCGGCCACCCCTAAAGGCTTTGCCGATGGTGGCTACACTGGCCATGGTGGCAAGTATGATCCTGCCGGCATTGTTCATAAGGGTGAAGGTGTTTTAACCCAAGAAGAAGTCAAGGCTCTAGGTGGCCCACAAGGCTTTGAGGATTTACGAAAGTCTATCCGTCGAGGTTATGCGACTGGTGGATTAGTTGCAGATACTCATCGCGTTGGTATGGGTGCTGTGAGTGCGATTAATTCAGGCGGGGGTAATAAGAAATCTAGTAGTGGTGATGTGAATATCCAAAACACAATTACAATTGCGTCTGATGGTAGTGCCGCTAGCGAAAGTGATAGCAAGCAACTCGGTGCACTTATCAATAATGCCGTATTGGCTGTAATTCGCAGAGAGCAGCGACAGGGGGGATTGTTGGCACGATGAGCAATCAAAAATTCACTTGGTGTAATGACCTGGATGGAAACTCCCAAACCTCAAGCTTTAAAGTCCTTCAATCCAGTTTTGGAGATGGATATACACAGCGAACAAGTGTTGGGATTAACAATCGGTCGGGCACATGGGCATATAAAAAGACCGGCAAGAAGGCTTTGATACAAGAGATCAAGGCCTTTTTTGATGCGCATAAGGGTGCCGATTCATTCTTATGGGATTCACCTTTGGATGGTGAGGTTCGCGTGGTGGCCGGGGATTATATGCCAATCAGTTTGGGTGGTGGCATCTGGTCCATCTCCACCACATTCACTCAAGACTTTAAACCTTAACTTCAATCAATTTTATGCCCTCAATCGAGGGCTTTTTTTGTGGGCGTAAATTATGGCTAAGCAAACAATTAATCCAGGTACTGCACCTACAGGCGCAGGTGGTGATACATTCCGCTCGGGTTCGGCAAAACTACAGGCGAATGATGATGAAATTTACAGTCAACTTGGTGCGACTGCTCAAGGGGTATTACCTGCTGCACTTCCGGTGAATAAAGGTGGTACGGGTGCAACATCGGCAGGGGTAGCGCGAACTAATTTGGGATTAGGTACAGCAGCAACTGCTACGCTTACCATATCACCAACAGATCAGACTGCTGGGCGAGTTATGAAGGTTGGTGATTTTGGTGTAGGAACAAGCGGTATGTCAGTTACTCCTGTGCCATTAAAACCGGAAGATACTATACCAAATTCATTTCTTCGCCTTACTGGTGGGGATTCAACAGGTCATGGCGCAGGGGTAGGTGAGAAAATTGGTCTACCGTTAGCTGGAACGTATGCAGCTTTAAATCTAGCTGTTTCTCCTGCTCACGCACACTTGTTAATTGCAGCGCAAAATGTGCATCAGAACATTTACCACGGATCACTTGTCTCTAATATTGGTAGCAGCACTACAAAACGCTTCTTTAAAATCCTAGATGATCAAAACACAGCAGTTGACAGTAATGGATTTGTAAAAGCTGCATCCCCTATTATTGAACTTTATGCTGATCGTATTGAATTGAATGATGAGGCCCAGGAGCAAAAGATTACATTTGAGAAAGTCGGAACCGGTAATTATTTAATTAAAGGTTCAAGCGGCTTTGCTCAAGAGGGGTGGTATATCGAAACACCAAAGGATGCCAATGGTAATGTTCTATTTTCTGTGATCTATGCAACATTAGAAAATGGCGACATTTCAGTAAAAACATACAAGAAAAAGTTTGATTTTGAAACCGTATCCATTGTTGCTGATCTTGATAACCCAGTCGACATTACTGAAAACCGCTGGATTGACTTGCGTTTGCAAGAGCTTCCGCAACCTGAAATTGAAGAGCCTGAATCAATTGCACCACCAGAATTTCAACCTACAGGTTTGGCTGAAGCGGTTGCTACGGTGATGGAGTCCCACCATGACTCTGAACAGTGATTTTCAGAAACTCTATGTAGATGGCCTGATCACACTATTTGAATTGGATGCTCGTGCTTTAGGTGCGGGCATTTTACGTTTTCATGGCCATATTTCTTATGAAGACTGGGAGCGAATCTATAGCGCAATCGGATCCAATGAGTTGCTAGGGGATACCAGCAAGCTGATTGGTGAGGAGTTTCAAAATGGCGATCAGAAAACCTGGTTCAGAAACATCATATGGCAAGGTGAGACTTTCGAGCCTATGGCGCTTGAGGTTTCCGGGCTTGAAATGCGTAGCGACGGCAAGGCATCAGCACCAACATTCAGCATGTCGAACAATATTGGCGGCATTCAGGGCGCTGTATCAGCTTACTGTTTACAGTTTGGCGACTTTGCAGGCGCAAAGCTTAAAGTTATTACCACACTGGCTAAATATCTGGATGCTGAAAACTTTGGTGGCGGCAACCCAACTGCATCCAATGAAGCCAAAGAGCAGCTTTGGTACATCGAGCAAAAGACTTCTGAAAATGCTCAGGCGGTCACTTTTGAGCTTTCAAACCCGATTGATTTTGAAGGTTTAAAAATACCGGTGCGGCAGATTTCCAATTACTGCGCATGGGAATATCGCAGCGAACAATGTGGCTATACAGGCGCAGCAATGTTTACGGACAGAGATGAACCTACTGACAATCCTGCGCTCGACAAGTGCTCAAAAAGAACGAACGGTTGTGAGTGTCGATTTGGCAAGGGTAACGTCCTACGTATCGGTGCTTTCCCTGCCAGCTCATTATTTTAGATGTATCTGTATTAATCAGTCCGATAATTTGGTATAATTTAATCCTAGAAAAATAGGAATTAAAATGAAAAATTTTAAAGATCGGACTGGTGAAAGTTTTGGTAGATTAACTATTCTCTCTCGCGGAGAGGTTGCGAGTGGGCGCAATTACTATTGGGTTTGCGAGTGTGCTTGTGGCAATACTACCAAAGTAACCTATAGTAATCTCAAGAGTGGTTCGGTGGTTTCGTGCGGGTGTTTTAGCAAGGAAAGGCTAACCAAACACGGTGGCGCTAAACACCCTTTATATCAGACATGGAATGGCATGATGCAAAGGTGCCATAACCCAGATGATAAAAACTATGCGGGCTATGGCGGTAGAGGGATTGAGGTATGTGATAGATGGAAGGACTTTAGAAACTTTTCTGCTGATATGTCACCAAAACCCAAGGGAACATCTATTGATAGGATTGATAATGATAAAGGTTATTTTCTGGAAAATTGCAGATGGGCAGACAATCAAACCCAAGCAAGCAACAAAAGGAATAATAATTACGCCATTGTTAAGGGTAGCAAAGTCACTCTTTCGCAAGTAGCTAGAGAAAATAACATGTGCTTTGCAACCCTGCATGATAGGATCTATAAGACAGGCATGACCTTAAGCCAAGCTATAGAAAAACCTATCATGAAAGCGAAAAAGCATGATGTTGGTAATGGTGTTTTAATGACAGCAAGCCAAATTGCTAAAGTGTTAGGCACCACCAAAGACACGATTAATGTTCGCATTAGAAACGGTGTAACTGGGAGCGATCTTTTAAAACCACTTCGTGAATATCCAAAATACGAAGTTGAGGGCGAGTATTTAACAGTTGGTCAGATAGCTAAAAAATACAACCTAAAGGTAGTTACAGTTAAGCAAAGAATTAAGTATGGCAAGACTGGCAAAGAGCTTATAGCTCCACCCAAAATTAAAACCTCCTAAACCACCTTCGGGTGGTTTTTTATTGTGAGTCTTAAATGAAACTAACCGCAAAACTTAAAAAAGCAATCCAGGCGCATGCTGCTGAAGTTTATCCAAACGAATGCTGCGGTGTGATTGTGAATAAAGAATACATTCCGTGTCGCAACATTTCAGACAATAAAGATCAGTTTGAAATCCATCATAAAGATTTAGCTAAGGCTGAAGACTTAGGTGAAATTCAGGCTTATGTGCATTCACACCCAAATGCCTCAGCACGCGCATCTGAAATTGATTTAATTCAAATTGAACTACATGAAAAGCCTTGGGTAATCTGTGCTTATCCCGATGTTGAATTTCAAGTGTATGAGCCATGTGGTTATCGCGCACCGCTAGTTGGGCGAAACTATATTCATGGCATACAAGATTGTTATTCCATCGTCCGTGATTTTTATGAACGCGAGCTAGGCATCAAGCTAATCGATTTTGAGCGTCAAGACTTGTGGTGGGAATCCAAAGAGAATAAATCCCTGTATCTGGATGGCTTTGGTGAAGCAGGTTTTATCGAAGTGGATCAGCCGCAATACGGTGATGTGCTGTTATGCCGAGTCGGACGCACTGAGCATGTGAATCATGCAGTAATTTGGCTTGGTGATAATGGGGCGCTTAGGTCTGAAAAGACCGAATCCTGTATTGGGTCAGCTCTTATTCTGCATCATCCCTATGGGCGCAAATCTGTTCGTGAAATCTTTGGTCCACAATGGCAGGAACGAGTCGTGAAGGTGGTTCGATATGCTCAAAAAAATTAGACTTTACGGCATTCTAGCCAAGAAGTTCGGCAAGGAATTCCATCTGGCTGTTGATAATACTCGCGAAGCAATGCGTGCTTTATGCGTGCAAGTACCTGGCTTTGAGCACTTTATGCTGCATGCCCATGAGCAGGGTTTAGAGTTTGCTGTTTTTCAGGATAAGCAAAATATTTCTGAAGCCGAACTCGATATGAATACCGATGCCAAGGTAATCAAGGTGGTGCCAAAAGTGAAAGGTGCTGGCGGTGATGGCGGACTTATTCAGACCATTGTGGGTGCAGTGCTTGTGGTGGTGGGTGTACTTGTGACAGTGGGGACGCTTGGTGGTGGTGCTGCGCTGGGTGCAGGCCTAATCGGTGCAGGTGTGGGCATGATGGTGGGTGGTATCGCACAAATGCTGATGCCTAAAATTGAAAATCAAGATCAAAACCAAGACGGCAACAAGGCTAATAAAGGCTTTGGTGGTGCAGTCACCACGGTAGCGCAAGGCAATCCAGTACCGGTGCTTTACGGTCAGCGTGAAGTCGGTGGATTTATTGCAAGTGCCGGACAGTATCCCGAAGACTTGATGTAAATAATAGGAATATACAGGCGCATACAGCGCCTTTTTTATTGTCTGAGGATAAGTATGGACGCAGTAATTAAAGGCGCAAAAGCAGGTGAGAAGAAGGCGAGAAAGCCAGTCATCGCACCCGATTCAGCACAATCCAAAACCTATATCAAAGTTCTATATGGCTTGTCTGAAGGTGAAGTGGAAGGCTTAGCCAATGGTCTGCAATCAGTTTATTTGGAAGAAACTCCGCTACACAACCCAAATGGCGGATCGAATTTTCAGGATGTGCAAGCAGATTTCCGTTTCGGCACGAATGATCAGGAGCACATTGAAGGCTTCCCAGATATTTCATCAGAAACCGCGATTAATGTTGAGCTGGTTTCTGGTACGCCATGGGTTCGTTCCATTTCTAATACTGACCTTGATGCTGTGCGTATTCGCTTTAAGTGGGGGCCATTGCGTCAACAGAATGCTGATAATGGCGATGTAAAGGGCATCGTCATTCAGTATGCGATTGATCTACAAGCTGATGGCGGAACATGGACTGAGGTTTTAAACACTCAGATTGCCGATAAAACATCCGCAGACTATGAGCGATCACATCGTATTGATTTGCCGAAAGCCGATACTGGCTGGACCATCCGTGTTCGTCGCATCACACCCAACTCAACATCAGAATATATCAGTGACAAGATGTATATTGATGCGCTAACTGAAGTCATTGACCTAAAGCTTAGCTATCCAAATACAGCGCTGCTTGGCTTGCAATACGATGCAGAAACTTTTTCAAATGTTGCAAAAATCGCAGTGGATCTAAAGGGTATTAAGCTGCAAGTTCCGTCAAACTATGATCCGGTTGCACGCACCTATACCGGGATGTGGGATGGCACATTTAAACGCGCTTACACCAACAACCCAGCGTGGATCTATTACGACATTTGCATAGCGAAACGCTATGCGCTGGGTGATCGACTTACATCATTAATGCTAGATAAGTGGTCACTGTATCGCTTGGCGCAATACTGCGATCAAAAAGTATCGGACGGCAAAGGCGGTGAAGAGCCGCGTTTTACTTGCAATGTGTATCTGCAAAGCACAGAAGATGCATTTGCAATTTTAACCAAGCTGGCTGGTGTATTTCGTGCTATCAGCTACTGGGATGGTAATTCGATTGTCTGTGATGCTGACATCCCACAAGATACTTATTTTACTTATACACGCGCCAACGTGATTGATGGCCTGTTTGAGTACTCAGGCACCCGTGCGCGTGATCGTCATACTGTTGCAAAAGTGGCGTGGGATAACCCTGCAAATCATTACAAAACTGAATATGTTTATGTACGTGATGAGGCAGCCATTGCTAAGCTTGGTGTGCGTATTGCTGAGATTGATGCGTGGGGGTGTACATCGGAAGGTCAGGCACAACGCGCAGGTCTTTGGGCCTTAAAGTCTGAGCAACTGGAAACCCGGACCGTATCTTTCAAGGTTGGTTTGGATGGCTATATTCCACAGCCGGGCCGTGTAATTGAAATTGCGGATGAGCTGTTTGCCGGCCGTGCCAATGGTGGTCGCATCTCAAAAGTGTCCCCTAATTTACGTACGATCACAATTGATCGTGATGATGTGGTATGTCGCGCCGGTGATCGACTGGTGGTGAATGGTGAAGATGGGAAATCTCAAGCTCGAATTGTATCGTCTGTCAGTGGCCGCAATATTACAGTGACTACTGCATTTGATTCAGTTGCCGCGGAGAACGTCTGGGCTGTTGATGCGCAAGATTTGAAGACTATGAAGTTTCGCGTCATGAGCATCACTCAAGATGAAAAGCATCAGTTTTCGATTACTGGTCTTCAGTATGAATCAGTAAAATATGATGCGATTGATTTTGGTGCATTTATTGATGATCGCCCAATTTCAATTATTAATCCGAAGCTGCAAGCCCCGGTTGAATCTGTACTGATTACATCTGAAGCGATGGTGCAGCAAGGCCTCTCAATTGAAACTATGGTTATTTCATGGCCACAAGCTGAAGGCGCAACCAAGTACCAGGTGGAATGGCGTAAAGATGATGGCACATGGATTAAATTGCCAATTACGGGTAGCAACTCGGTAGAAGTGCAGGGTATTTATGCGGGCAATTATGAAGCGCGCGTGACTGCGATTTCCGCATTTGATGTTGCATCCCTGCCGACCTATTCTGTTTTGACAACTCTGTCTGGTAAACAAGGATTGCCGCCAGCGCTAGCAAATATTGCTGCCACCGGTATCTTGTTTGGTTATCAATTGAGCTGGAACTTCCCGTCAACTGGCGCACTAGATACTGCCTATACGGAAATTGAGATTTCAACAACGACTAATGGTGCCAATGCCACACAACTGGGTTTGTTTGCATACCCGACGACAACGCATGTTATTCAGGGTATGCAACCAAATCTCACCCGATATTTCCGGGGGCGCTTGATTGATCGGATTGGGAATGTTGGGCCATGGTCTGCGCGTGTCAGTGCCACTACTTCAGCCGATGCGTCTGCCGTGCTTGATATTTTGTCGGGCAAGATTGGCGAATCACAACTGCACAAGGATCTGCAAACAAAGATCGATAAGATTGATACGATTGCGGGTATTGATGGTGATATTGGGAATTTGATTGACAATATTACTGCAGTACAAACCGAGGTTGATCAGCTTAATCAGGAGCTAAATAAGGAAACAGAGGCGCGTATTCTGGCTGTAAGTGATCTTAATGATGGTTTGACGCAAGAAATTTTAGATCGCGAAAACGGTGATTCTGCAAACTTGACTGCATTGAATAACTACAAGAGTAGTAATGATACTGCGCTTGCTAATGTTCAGCAGAAAATCAATACAGCAGTTGATGATATATCTTCAAATACGCAAGCCGTGCAAGCCTTAGATAGTCGTGTGACTACAGCAGAGGGGGATGCAAGTACAGCAAAAACCAACGCAGCCACAGCACTAACCAAAGCTGAAACAGCAACAGATTTAGCAGGGTCGGCAGCATCACTTGCGCAGCAAGCCAGTGCCATTGCAAATCAGGCTGCTGATACAGCAGACACAGCAAATCAAACCGCTGCAACTGCATTATCTAAAGCGGATGTTGCGGCAACACAGTCTAGTGCGAATGCCAGCAAAATTGATGCAATTACAGTCGAACTTGGTGATAAGGCTACCACAGGCGCTTTAGCTAAAACCGATGCAAAAGTGGCGGAACATGAAGGAAAAATCAGTGCCAATACAACCAAACTTGACGGTGTGTATGCACAGGTCAACCCTAAGTTAATTGGCTCAACTGAAGATCTAATCGGCTCAACAGAAGGCTTTGCGGGAACATGGACTTTGCAATCAGCAATGATTGAAAATGACATGGCGCTGAGTCAGCGTATTGATACAACTGTGGCGAAGGTTGGTGATAACACTGCACTTATTCAGTCTGAGTCCACAGCACGTGCGGAGGCCGACTCAGCCTTGGCTACGCAGATTAATACCGTGCAAAGCCAAGTTGATGATACGAAGGCACTAATTTGGACTGAGCAGCAAACCCGCGCGGATGCAGATAGCGCCCTAGGCCGTAGACTCGACACCCTGCAAGCCCAAGTTGGTGATGATTTGCAGCAAAGCATTGCGACAATTCAGGCCGAACTAGAGGTCCTGGTGGATGCTGACAAAGCCCTGTCTACCCGGGTTGATACAGTTCAATCCGCCACAAGTGCAGCGCAAAGCTCCGCAGATCAAGCAATTTTAGATGCTCAATCTAAATCTGCAGCAGCAGAGGCGGCGGCTAAAACCTATGCAGAGGCAAAAGCGAAAGCTGAAGCGGATGCGGCTAAAGCAGCAGCCTCAAGCGACGCAACAGCTAAGGCCAATGCAGCAGAGTCGGCAGCTAAGGCAGCAGCAGCTTTAGACGCTAAAAATAAAGCAGATGCAGCAGAGGCAGCAGCCAAGGCAGTCGCCAATGCAGCTCAAAAAACTGCTGATGAAGCGCTTGGGAAGGCTGATACAGCTACAGAAAATATCGCGACAGTGCAAAACCAAGTTAGTGCTCTGACTACACAGCAGGGAGCTATAGCTACTCAAGTTAGTACGCTACAAACAGCTGTTGGTAAAAACACTGCATCAATTCAGGAGGTGAATGAAAGTGTAGATGGCTTATATGCTCAGAAGTTCACAAAAATTGACGTGAATGGAAAAGTAATCGGCTGGGGTGGTGCAAATGATGGTATTGAGGGTAAATTCATTTTTAATGTTGATGCACTAGCGATTGGAAGTGGCGGCAGCACCGGATATTACCCATTTGTTTTCCGCAACGAACCTTTTACTGATCCAGATACAGGGACTGTTTTTCCTGTGGGGGCTTATATAAAGGCAGGTTTTTTAGATTATGCATCAATTAAATTGGCGCATATGGATACTGCTAGCATCGGCAACCTAAGTGCAATAACAGCCACGATAGGACTGCTTAGAACATCAGATACTGGGGCGCGTACTGAAATCGCAGACAACTTAATTACGGTTTATGACGATCAAAACCGACCTCGGGTCAAAATTGGAGTATTTGATTAATGAGTGATGGGATTGTAGTTGATTACATGGGGGATGGGCACTTCACGCAAGCCATCCACCCCCTACTTAAAGTTGCAAATATTTTTGGGGCTATTGATCTCCCGGATATAACAATGACATATAAAAACGTCACGTATGATTATCCATTTACATTACCCTATCCAATTATAAAGCCATTCTTGTACGCAGTTCGCATACCAAACGTAGACTGCTATTTCATCCCTGTAGATGAAGCAGCGGGTAAGTGGATTTTGCGTATGTGTGGGCGTGTTCAAGTGCAGGTTCGCTTAGGTAGTGCTAACTGGATACAGTTCTATAGAACACCGTGCACCAATACAGACTTATATGATAAACCGTCTCAAATTATCTACGGAGGTCGTCGTGGTTAAGCACTTAGAGATCACAAATGACACAGGAAACGTAGTAATAGATGAAAACTACCAAGTACCTATGCTAATAGCCCGTGGGGCTGTAGTTGCAGATAGATCAAGTACACGCCCGCCTGATCCCCCCGGTTATTCCATCACAACATTCTTTGTTGATTGGACACCTTGGAGTGGCAGGATAAATCTGAGAGAGTCTGCGAATGTAGAAGACTTTGGTGACATATTTCAAGGAGCTGCTACTGATGATGAGAGGGGTGCTGCAGCAAGAACATTTAATCAAGACCTGATAATAGGGTACAGAGTGAGAAATGGGGAACATGCTGTAATCCCTAATGGTGGCGTTCAGTGGGATAAATATGCTCAGAAAGCCTTTTTCTTTTTGAGTATTATGAGTATGTCAGAAGGTGCGGAAGTAGACATTGTAGTTTTTAAAATGGCAGATGTGCCACCTTCCAAACAAGGCATGATAATTAAAAATGGAGAGGGAGATATATTATTCGATGTTATGAAGCCCCCCATGATGGTGTTAGATAGTGTTTACGGAAACCTTAATGTAAATAATCATGAAGCAGGAAGGTTCACTATCAACATTCCTGATGACATACAGCCAGCACACTGCTTCGTGACTCATTGCTCGGGTACTCCTTACTATTCTGCTTATCGCATCCATTCTGGCGGTGTTAGCTGGGGCGAAACTTTCTTTAAAACGCTAATGTCCTTTCCAACTCCTAATCAAATTATGCTTCGCGTTGTGCGTAATAATAATGTTGATGGAAATAACAGTTCTTTTGGTTATGGTGGATTTTTTGAGAACGTCCTATATTGTCCTTATCCAAACGGCTTGTATTTGGATTTTTAAGCACACTGAAACTAGACAAACATAGCACCTCCGGGTGCTTTTTTATTACCAAAAATAAGGGGTATGTATGACTAAAGGGGATGTATATGGACTTTCTTAGTCAAGTATTGGAAAGCATAAAGAACCATTCACACATCCTTTTTACAGGTGTGCTGGGTGCAACTTTTGGTTTTTTATTAAGCAAGGAGCCAACTCGGGATCGCTGGATAGGATTCTTTGCTGGCTTTATTTTATGTGTGGTCTTTGCTAAACCGGCAAGTTTATTTCTTGCTAGCGGTAACTACCCAGAACTATTTGGTTTCATTCTGGGTGCTGCTGGTAAAAGTACAGCTGAAGCATTGCTGAGTTTGGCTCGATCAAGAGTTCTTGGTTTGGTCAAAAAGGAGAATGAAGATGCTGCTAATCATAAGTAAGACGGCTTTGGTGTTATTTATAGTTTCGTTTGCCATCATGGCATTTCATCCAAAAATTCAACTTCCAAAACATATCGATTTTCTATTGGTGTTGTCGATCCTTTTTGGGGCAGCACTTTTTGTTAAAGATGAGTATTCGCCCAGTCCAGCTGGAACACTTTTTTACACCACTGTAAGCATTTTATTCGCACTCTTTACCCGACAACTCTATATTTGGGGTAAGGGTGGTGCACGTCCTAAATTTTTCACTACGGATAAAGATGATGAACACCACTCAAATTAAAAAACTCCAGCGAGCAGTAGATGTGCATGATGACGGCATTATTGGTCGTGGCACCCTGACTGCGGTATTTAAAAAACTAGGTGCCAGCCAATCACGCGCTGAAGAATTGGGTCTTGCTGCTAATGTTCACTTGAAAAACTATGGCATTCTCGATAATCCACTTCGCTTCACCCATTTCCTTTCACAACTTGCACATGAGTCGGGCAACTTCCGATACATGGAGGAAATTGCATCCGGTGCAGCATATGAAGGCCGAAAGGATTTAGGTAATACACAGCCAGGGGATGGGAAACGATTCAAGGGCCGCGGACCAATCCAATTAACTGGCCGCGCAAACTATCGCAAGTATGGCCAGCAGCTCGGCATCGACTTTGAAAACAATCCGGAGATTGTAGCTATACCAAGTATCGGCCTGATGGTTGCTTGTAAGTTCTGGTCTGATAATGGCCTGAATGCTTTGGCTGATCAAGACGACGTGCAGACGATTACACGCCGGATCAATGGCGGTACCAATGGCCTTGCTGATCGTAAAGTTCATCTGGTGAAATTAAGAGGGTGGTTCGTCTAATGTCAATACTCATAGTCTTATGGAAATACAAACACTGGATCGCAATTGCGATCTTTTTTGCTTTATGGGTGGGGCAAATTGCTTACACCAATCATTTGAGTGGAAAGTTGCGTAAAGCCAGTGAGCAATGCACAGCCAAAATTCAGGACATTGAGCAAAAGCACCTCAAGGCTTTGACTGAAAAACAAAATCAAATTAACCAGATGAGTTTCGATTATGAAGCAACAAAGTCAGAACAGCGTGTACAAGTCGAAACAGTTACACGTGAAGTGCAAAAGATCATTGATCGTCCTGTTTATCTCAATCACTGCTTTGATGATGACGGCCTGCAGCAACTCAACTCACTTATCGCCAGTGGTACCAGCGAACCTCCTTGAACCTTGTCCTGACTTACAGAAATTATCTGGAAATACTGGAAAGTTGGTTTTACTTTGGTCCGTGAATACGGTTGCTAAATATAATGACTGTAAGGCACGACATGGCGCGATTGTAAAAGCCCTTAAGTGAGTAATGCTAATCAGTTAAGGAGATTTATATTATTTCATAATCTGGATTTCCTTAACTTTGGATTTAAATCGAGCTAAATTTACGTCTTATTGATCTTGTTTTTTAACTTTTAAATCCTTAGCTGACAGGCACTACCGCCTTCAGGCGGTTTTTTATTAACATATGAGAATTTTTATAAGTAAAAATAAAGTGTTGTTTTATAAATGAAATAATAAATAAGTCTGATATTTTGGTAAAAGTATACAAATTTTGAAATAATTTAATTAAAATAAATTTGTATACCGATTTGTATACTTAGCATCTCCCAACCCAGCCTTTTATATGCAAAAGCATACAACTCTGAAAATTTTATAACCTATTGTAAATACTAAGGAATACAGCTTAATGCTAAGCTTTCCAATCCACCACAAACTAAGCGGATTCTATTTTTTCTATTATGCGGTTGTGGGGGCATTCATGCCATTCTGGAGCCTTTATCTGGAAGATCAGGGGTTTAATTATCAAGAAATAGGTATCTTGTCTTCTATTGCAATTGTTACCCGTTTCTTTGCCCCTTTAATTTGGGGATGGCTCGCGGACAAGTCAGGCAAGCGCATGTTATTGGTTCGTATTGCGACCTGGATGGAAGCCTGTATCTGGTTCATGATTTTTCTTATTCCCAATGACTTTCAATCCGTTGCCTTACTTATGCTTATTTTCAGCTTTTTCCAGAATGCGATTCTGGCACAGTTTGAAGGCGTAACCTTATTCTGGCTAGGTGAAAAGAGAGCAGAGCTCTACGGTAAAGTCCGTAAATGGGGATCTATTGGCTTCATCGTCGGCGTCTTTGGCTTGGGGGCTGTATTTGAAGTGATTCCGATCAGTATGCTGCCAGTCCTTTTATTATGTATTTCATTTCTAACTTTTCTTTGGTCATTTAGTATTAAAGAACCGACGGCGGCGCCGGTAGCACAGAAAAAACTGGATACCATCTGGCCAATATTTAAACGGCCAGTGGTCTATAGTTTCTTTCTTATAGAATTAATTATGTTGTTCTCACATGCGCCATTTTACAGTTTTTATAGCAATTATCTGAGTCAGGCCGGATTTAGTACCAGCCAGATCGGATTGCTCTGGTCAGTGGGTGTAATTGCAGAAATTATCATGTTTGCTTATGCCACCTTCTTTCTCAGTCGCTGGTCATGGCGGCATCTAATCATGCTTTGCCTGTTAATGACCGGACTAAGGTGGTTAGTGGTCGGTTTATTTCCATCCTCCTTTGTTGCACAATTCTTGACACAAACGATTCATGCTTTAAGTTTTGGTCTATTTCACATGATTGCCATGCGAGTCATTTTTCAGAATTTCTCTGCCGGGCAGCAGGGCCGTGGGCAGGCACTTTATAGCACCATGTGGGGAATCGGTGTGGCAACAGGAAGCATTCTAGCAGGCCATTATTGGGATCAATTAGGCGGAGATATCATCTTTTTTGCAGCTGCAGCCTCAACTTTGCTAGGTTTTCTGCTGCTAGGGGGCTTACCTAACAAAGTTGAATTACCATCTTCAAACAGTTAAATCACTTTAAAGACGAATTTTGGCATATTGATCAAACCAGGGCTGTGCCTGCTCTAATTGTGCTGCAAGTTGCAAAAGTAAATCTTCACGAGCAAAAGGTGCAATAAACTGTGAGCCGAGCGGCAAGTTCTGTTTATTCCAGTACAAAGGTACAGACATAGCCGGTAGTCCGGTGATATTCGCCAGCTGGGTAAAAGGAACCCATTTCAAGTTTTCTTTTACAATCTGATCTACCAGTTTGCCTTGTGCCAGCAAATGCGCTTTCTTCATGCCTAAGAGCGCCTTTAATAGGGGTTTTTGCCACCCCGGAATTCTCACTTCACCATTTTGAGGAGCGACACTCGCTGTAGCAGGTGTCAAATAAAGATCATAACGTTCAAAGAAATGATTCATTTGAGTCGCATATTGTCCCCAGTTATTTAAATTATGAATATATTCCAAGGCGGTAGTTTTGGCTCCAAAGGCTGCGAGTGCTAAAGAGTCCAGTTCAAAATCACCAGTTTTGGAGGGATAACTTTTTTGAATCTCATCCAGCATATAAGAGAACTGACTAAACCAGGTGGTAATAAAATCTCTGGCCAATTGCATACCATCAATATTCGGCTGATCTTCTACGACTTCATGACCCAGCGACTCGAGTAGGCGGGCTGTTTGTTCAATTGCCTGAATCGCATCCTGGGAAACTCTGGTACCAATAGTAGAACGGGTATTAAAAGCGATTCTCAGTTTTTTTGGTGGATGCTGGATGGCTTCCAGATAAGGTTGCTGCGGAGTCTGGATTTTGAAGAGTGAACTATGATCTTCGCCATGCGTTGCATCCAGCATAGCCGCACTATCGCGTACAGTTTTGGTGAGCACATGCTGAATCGCTGCTCCATGCATGGCCTCACTCATTTGCGGCCCCCACGGAGTACGGCCACGACTTGGTTTTAAACCAAATAAACCACAATATGAAGCTGGAATACGAATAGAGCCGCCACCATCGCCAGCGCCAGCAATAGGGACTATACCGGCAGCCACGGCAGAGGCCGACCCCCCAGATGAGCCACCGCTATTATGTTTTAGATTCCATGGATTTTTACAGCTTCCCCAGGCATCGGGTTCGGTAATCCCTTTAATGCCAAATTCGGGAGTATTGGTGCGGCCAAAGGTGACAATACCGGCCTTTTCCCAGCGGTTGACAATTTCAGCATTGGTATCGGCAATATAGCCAGTACGTTTCATACCCTGACAGCCATAAGACGTTGGATAGCCTGCATATTCCTGGAACAGGTCCTTAACCAGAAATGGCACACCAGCAAAAGGCCCTGTCAGCTTCTGCTGAGTCCGTTGTAATGCATGTTCATGCATGGGAATGATAATGGCATTTAAGTCGGGATTAACTGCTGCACTGCGTTCCAGTGCAATCGACAAAAGTTCACTTGAATGTACCTGTTTCTTTGCAACCAGTTCGGCCAGCCCTAGACCATCATATTGTAAATATTCTTCGAATTTCATAGTGTTCCTTCAATTTTTGTTGCGTCTCAAGGTTGTAGAACATTTCAATTGCGGATGCAAGCCCACTTGATTATGATTGGGATGTGTCTGAACTAAGGCTAACGCTTAGAGAGCAGCCTCTATAAAACTCTATCATTTGATGGAGAACATGGGGTTTTATTGAGTTATGTACCTATATAATTTAGTCGGTCTGTACGATTACAGGGGGTTCTTCATACTCTAATGACACTTCCTTTACACTCAATTAATTAAATCTACCTTGAAAATATCTACTACAAGCTTGAGTGTGAAATCATAATGGCCGCCCAACCTTATGAGCTTTTGTTAATTGTAGTTGCTTGATTAAATAACTGTTTTATCACTGAATATAGAGCGAAAATCCACGTGCCTTTCTAAAATTATCCATACAAAATAGATACAAAAAATACCAGAAAAGAGATCTATATTTTTGGTTAAAGTGATAATAATTTATTTTTCGTATCTTAGGTCCTGTTATTTGATTTACTCAGATACGATCTCCTTAAAATATGATAACTTAGAACAAATTTATTCAAATGATATTGGTGAATATGAAAAAAATATGTCTTAGCCTTGCCTTACTCATGACCTCACCCTGGCTAATGGCAACAGAGAATAAAAGTGCCTCTGATACGACGATCAAATCCGCTGAAATTCCGAATACTTTTACAGTCAATACCCGTCCCGAAATTGTGGGATTATGGGGAATGGAAATTCCAAAAAATAAAAAATGTATCGAATATTATAATTTTAAATCAAATAATAGCGTGATTATTAAAAGTGGAGAGGAGTGGACTTCAGGACTTTACGATTATCAGCCTGCCCAGAATCCTGCAGAACAGATTCCGGCTTTAATCTTGCAGGTACGTTATGACAATAATGAAAAGGACTGTTCCGGTAACCAGGTGGATCAGTCCGGGGAAGTTTCACAATATTTTGTACAATGGAAAAATCCCTATACCATCAATTTCTGTGCCAATGAAAAAGCAGAACAGTGTTTCGCCGTATTAAGACGGGTTTTGCCATAAGAAAATAAAAAACCGCTGAATTTCAGCGGTTTTTTTAATAGGTGTTTACAGATCAAGAAGCAGCTTCTTTTTCTTCTGCACCTTCAAGTTGCTTAAGCAAATGCTTTTCCAGATAATGAATATCCATTGCCTGTTCAGAGAAATTCTTATCTTGTAAAATCAAATCCTTGTGCAAAGGAATATTGGTCTTGATCCCAGTCAGAATCATTTCTTCAAGTGCATTTTTCATTCGTGCCAATGATGTTTCACGATCTTTACCATGTGCGATCAGCTTGGCAATCATGGAATCATAGTAGGGCGGAATACTATAACCCGGGTAGATATGCGAATCTAAACGGATACCGGCACCTCCTGGGGCATAGAAGGTTTCAATCTTGCCTGGAGAAGGCATAAAGGTTGAAGGATCTTCGGCATTAATACGACATTCAATCGCATGGCCTTTTACCTGCACATCTTCTTGTTGAATATCGAGGCCAAGACCAGCCGCGATTCGAAGCTGCTGCTCGATTATATCAATCCCTGTCACCATTTCAGTCACAGGATGCTCAACCTGAACGCGGGTATTCATTTCAATAAAGAAGAATTCGCCTTCTTCAAACAAGAATTCGAATGTACCTGCACCACGGTATTGCATCATCTTGCAGGCATTGACACAGGCTTCCAGAATGTCAGCACGTGCCTGTTCTGGCAGGTTAGGTGCTGGAGCTTCTTCTAGAACCTTTTGATGACGGCGTTGTAATGAACAGTCACGATCATACAGATGAACTGCATGGCCATTCCCATCACCCAAGACCTGAATCTCGACGTGACGTGGTTTTTGCAGGAAACGCTCCATATAAACCGTATCATCACCAAACCACATTTCTGCATCACGCTGCGCAGCCTGTACAGATTCCAGCAGGGTATCGACACGCTCTACAATACGCATACCACGACCACCACCACCAGATGCTGCCTTAACAATCAGCGGGAAGCCGATCTCTTTGGCCTCAGCCAGCGCATTTTGTGGAGTCACTGCATGAGCAGAGCCGGGAACCGTTGGTACACCTGCTTTACGCATTGCTGTAATGGCTGATACTTTATTGCCCATTAAGCGGATATGTTCAGGACGTGGACCGATAAAAATAAAACCAGAACTTTCAACGATTTCTGCAAATTCAGCATTTTCAGCCAGGAAACCATAACCAGGATGGATCGCATCCGCGCCAGTAATTTCCGCAGCAGTAATAATCGCAGGAATATTCAGGTAGCTATCGCTACTTGCACCTGGACCTATACATACGGCTTCATTACAGAAACGTAAATGCATCAGATCCTTGTCGGCATCTGAATAGACACCGACGGTCTTAATTCCTAAAGTTCTACAAGCCCGTGTGATGCGCAAGGCAATTTCACCACGGTTTGCAATTAAAACTTTTTGCAACATTATAAATCCCCGAGGTGATTAAGCGCGGTAACGGAAAAGTGGCTGGCCAAATTGAATCACTTCACCATTTTTTACCAGAATTTCTTCAATCACACCGCTTTGTGTTGCTTCAATCGGGTTCATGATTTTCATGGCTTCAATAATACCCAGCGTTTCACCGGCAGATACAGTTTGACCGATTTTGACAAAAGGTGCTTCGCCTGGGCTAGGAGCTGCATAGAACACGCCAACCATTGGAGAGGTTTCGACTGCACCACGAGGAGATTTGGTCACCGGAACAACATCAGCCGCCGGGGCAGGCATTGCAGGAACAGCTGCTGCAACCACTGGACTGCGACGAGTTAAAGCAATCGACTGATCACCTTCTTTAACTTCGAGCGCCTGTAAGTCAGATTCAATCATCAACTCGATGAGTTTCTTGATTTTACGGATATCCATGAGACAGTATTCCTAATTAAGATTGCTTAGAAGATTGTATTTTTTCAATGACATAGTCGAGTGCAGCTGTATAACCTTTAGCACCCAAGCCACAGATCACTCCGATTGCTTTATCGGAGAGGTAAGAATGGTGTCGAAATGCCTCACGCGCGTGGACGTTAGACAGGTGCACCTCAATAAAAGGGATCGCCACACCCAGAAGGGCGTCACGCACGGCAACAGACGTATGCGTCAAGGCAGCCGGATTAATAATGATATATTCGACATTATCTTGTTGAGCTTGGTGAATTCGGTCAACAATGGCACCTTCCCAGTTGCTCTGGAAGGTGTCGAGTTGTAAAGTAGCTGATTGAGCCTGAGCCACCAGTTGCTGGTTAATATCGTCTAATGTTAGATGACCGTAAACTTCCGGTTCGCGCTTTCCTAGCAAATTTAAATTCGGTCCGTGAATAACCAGAATGGTCGAATTCATCTAATGTGCTCCAATTAAAAAGTATCAGGACAAGTTTGCAAGATCACTACAAAATTTGTCTATTATGGCATGATTTCCCACATTTTTTTTATAATTTCTTTGAATTGACGTAGAAAGTGTGTGCCGAACAGTGGGCATATAATGAAAACTTTGCAAGGATTTGACAATGTTAAAAACTTACAAATCTAGGTCAATCTTCATTTTTTTTATTGTAAACCTGATTGGCAAAAACAGTTAATATTGTTTGTGTAATCTTGTCTTCATACAATCTTATTCATGAACTCAAGCGTTGTATTGATCATGTTCTTAAAATTTTTTGGCTTAAAAAGTCAGGGTTGATTTTAAATCTTGGCCAGTTCTAAACCACTGAGGTTTTATAAACTGAGTCGTTGTTAAAAATTTTAAACAGCATCCTATTCTTAACGCTTTATGTCAACCAGTTAAGTTTAAGAAAATAAAGAAAACTAGTTGTTTTATCTGATAATAATTCTTACTTGGTGGTGTTAAGCATGCTGAGGGAAAGTCATATTTTACTTATATTTCCTGAAATTTTATAAACGCAAACTCTAGAAAAGGTTTTGGAAACAGAAATCTTTGTAGAGAGCTTACAGCTTGTAAAAAATTAAAAAGGCAGTCATTTAGTGCTGATATATGGCACTGATAATCAAGTAAACCAGGTTCGGCAATTGACTCAACTGATCAGCTTGATAGTGTGAAAGTATAAAATATCGGCGTTTTTCAAGTGGCAGAAATGTGCAAAATATCAGGTGATGCCAGCTTCTTATACATTGCTATATAGTGGTTAAAGACTTTCTCCTTTAGCTTATTGCTTGTATTTAAAGCAAAATATGCTAATACATTATTCAAGTACTTCAAGCTACGCCTGGAGTAGCGCTATAATTAAGTTTTATTTTTTCAAAAAATACCATGACACCAGCCTGTAAACTGCTTAAATCACAAAAAATTCCATATAGCATCCATGAATATGAGCATGATCCACAGGCCAAAAGTTTTGGTCTGGAAGCAGCCGAAAAGCTGGGGCTTGCTGTTGCAGAAGTTTTTAAAACCTTGTTGGTAACCGATGAGAAACAATATTTTGTCGCAATTCTACCTGTACATTATCAGTTAAATCTGAAAAAAGTAGCAGCAGCTTTAGGTTGCAAAAAGCTGCAAATGGCAGATCCTAAACATGCGGAACGCTTAACGGGTTATATGGTCGGTGGCATTAGTCCCATTGGTCAGAAAAAGCGCTTAAAAACAGTAATTTGTATTAGTGCAAGCCAGCTTGAAAAAATGTATGTAAGCGGTGGGAAAAGGGGGCTTGATATTGGGATAAATCCGCAAGATTTAGCACGGATTTTAGGGGCAGAATTTGCCGATATTGTAGATGAATAATTAAGTTTTAAAAATTGAGATTTGGCTCTTGGTCTTCAAGGTTACGCATAATAATACTCACACAGTGAAATGCCTGCTTCTTATTAATGATTTGGTGCTCGATTTACAGGTATAGAACTCACTTTGATGAGTTTTTTGGCGCTAATTATGCAACCAGTCACGTTTCTTGAGACACTTCAGTACGCTCACAGTAAAAAGATCATTCTGCCTGATGAGTTACTCAATAGGCTTAACGACGCAGAAGATGGTGACTAGGGTGAGCTTTCCTCCTGTTGATCTATGAAGGATTGGGTCAATATGAAATCTCTGGCCAGGCTTTATAATGACTAAAGAATCAGATCGAGCATTAGTGCCTTTTTTTCTGCCTGTTTTTTTGGTCTTATCTTAGATTTTGATAACGGTTTATTGACAAAGTGTATAAAAAGATGAGTAAGAAATCAGGTGAGCCTGGTTTATTGCTTAAGGCGACCTAAATATTTTGTTGATTACGATGGCACCAGGACATTATAGTGAACTCAACCACTAATTATTAGCGGTTGTGGCCTTAATCATTCATCCTGATTGCAAGTATCATTTATGTGTTTAACCAAAATCCAGGCTAGGCGAAAGCTTAGAGAGCTGGCTAAAGATACCAGCAAAATTAAGCTTTCAACACATGTTAGCAACGAATGAAAGAGCGCCATATCTCCTTAAAGCAAATCATCTGTTGCTTTGAACATGGGGATATCACTGAGGGGCCTTATCCAGATACTCGGGGCGATACTAAGTTAAATGTTACAGTTCGAACCGCTGGGGAAAATATTACGACAACTGTTGTAATTAGATGTCGTGAAGATGGGGACTTCTCAATCGTTGTTACTACATTTAAAGAATAGGCACAGTTATGTATCACTATGAAGAGTGTGGTTTAAGCAATGTTTGGCTGTTGGACGGTTATGAAATTGAAGTTGATGAAGCGTATGGCGATTTGGTGTCAATCTCATCAGTTCATGAACTTCACAAAACCATTGGCCTATACTTGATTAATGAAAAGCCAGAGCTGAATGGTGAAGAAATCCGTTTTTTGCGTAAAGAGCTAAACCTTTCACAAAAGAATCTAGCAGGTATATTAAGTGTTAATGAATCCACAGTTCGCAACTGGGAGAGTGATCGAGTGGCTATCGGAAAACCAGCCGAACTTGTTTTGAGAGCACTTTACAAAGAGCAGGCCCATGGAGGTGGTGCTCTGATTGAAATGATTGAAAAGCTTAATCATCAAGAAAGAACTTATGAATCTGACAACATGAGCTTTTCATACGATAGTAATCGGTCTTGGAAGCATAAAGAACTTGAAGCCAGGTAAAACAAAACCACTCTCTAGAGTGGTTTTCTGCCTTAGGGTTTTGGATTTTTCACTCTTGGTCCAGACTACTGGAAAAGAAGCCCTCATTTGAGGGCTACATTCTATTTATCAGATGATGTTGAGGTCTTTGCTTGCTCTCTGGCATATTCTAAAGCAACTTGCTGTGCTTCAGCGGCAGCCGTGGCTTCTATTGGGGGTTTTGATGCAATAGCAGCTGTTCCGATCAAACCTGATAGGGTGAGTAATAGAACTGTCGAATACTTTTTCATTTGAATTTCCTCTACGTTTCTAAAACTTAAATTCAGTGTAGAGAATGGCTTAAATTACTAATGTAGCAACTCTGTCGGGATATGTAAGACAGTCAAGTCTTGAGTTATAGGGATCTAGATTTGCGTAAAAATGATTTTCGGGTGAAATTTTTTGTAGAGTTGCTTAACGAAATGTTAGTTCTTCTAGTATTAAAAGCCCCTCAAAATCCAAGAAGAGATGAGTAGAATGTAATCTCAAAACACTGTTAAAATATATTTTCAATAAGTCAGAATGCTTTACGATAGCTAAAATCGAGACAGTATTGGTTGTCGCGGTTATATCAATAATGATTTACGCAGTAAAGCAATCATTTGGTTAAGTAAGTTTCCTTTGACAGGCTTTTCATTAAAAAGTTGTTTAAAAATAATATATTGTTTGCCTTTGTAATTTCATTTGAGTATCTTGTAGCTCTATACAGATGATAAGTGAATAAATGCCAATATATAGCTCGACTACAATCGCTTTAACGTTTTTAATTTTTGGGATGATGATTTTTTCCCACTTGCAAAGAGCTCATATAGCAATACCTATTTTAATCTGACATATGCCGTTTATGACCACCCTTTGAGGTGGTTTTTTAATGCCTAAAATTTATATCAAGCCCCCAGCATGAATAAACCAGAAGAAGATTGTAAAACCTGCCGCTTTTTCACTGAGCTGTGAAATGAGCTAATCGCTAAAAGGGCTAGACTGACTGAAAATCGCTCTTAATCTAGTGATCTGAGTCCTTATACGTTGAATGCTCTTACGGCTTTTTGGTCCACATATTTTCAAAAGATAAAATAGGACAGTATTCCAACCGTCTTATTTAAATAAGACGGAATTACTTCACAAAAGGATTAGCTTAAATCTGCAAATAATGTATTCGTCAGCTTGAAGGCTAAGCCAAAAGCCCGCGATAGCAGGCTTGGTCTTTATTGTTTTATTTAAAAGCAGGGCTGGTAGTTTTTTATAAGCAGTTGGCCGGTTTTGGAACGCCAGCCAGACGGCTTAAATGGCGTGCAACCAGTCCAGTATTAAATTTTTCCTGTAACAGCGCATTGTTAATTTCCGGACTGACTGTTTTCATCAGAAATTTAATCAGAGGACGGGTAGCAGGAGAATGTCCGAACTGCTGATAAAACTGGCGCACTGCCTGTAATACTTCTAGGTGCCAAGGTGTTAATTGAAGTTCTAAGCTGTCAGCCAGTACTTGGGCAACTTGCTCATTCCAGAGGGTATAGTCGACTAGGTGACCATCTTGATCCAGTTCTAAATTCATACCAGGCTCATGATTATTTCATTGAAATACAGCGCTTAAACGCCAGACATAGATCTGCAAACTGTGCATAGTTTAATAAGGTGGCATGCTCTGGCAACGGAGAAACCAATATCTGAGCATCATTTTCAAGTAGATAAACGCGCGGCAACTGCTGTAAGAAGTCGTGTTCTACATACAGTAGCGATTCGCCCATCAAAACCACTGAATCATCTGGAGAATGAATTTGAGTAAGCTGATCCAGTATCGACGCCGTAGCTGCATAATCTGACTGGATTAGGTAAAGGGTGTTTTCTGACATGAGTTTATCCTTATTCCTTACCAATACAAAACATGATCGAAGTTTTGAATAAATTCTGGATTCAGCTCGACAAACTCAATATCTTGCTCACTGTGTTTCACAAAAGGAGAATCCTGATTTTTCTGCTCTACCAGAACCGGTGTTAGATCATAAAATTCAAAACTATCTACCAGATTAGAGGCCAGTTTAAAGGCATGTTTGCGCTGTTCAAATTGCAGGTCGGCATGCAGCAAACTTAAAGCTGCCCCTTGTAGCAGTATCTTAACTTCTGAACCAAAGGTGGCCAGTACCATGGTTGCAGACAGGCTTTCATGCACCTGCAAGCTGTTTAAGTTGGCCTGAGTTAATATAACAAGTACAGATTTCACACAAGATTCCTTTTAAAAGCAACACATCCTGAAAAATGAAGCATCTAGAATTGAATAAGACGTTGTGAGGACTGAACCGCATCGGCAAGCTCACCTAAACCGACCAATTCAAAACTATCTGCAAGATTATGTTGTTGAATATTGTGACGTTGAGCATTGTCCTGATCTGTAATTCCACGTGCCAAGGCGGCACTGACACATACAGGCAAGCGGATTTTCAGATCTTGCCAGGCGCGTAAAAGGTGGCGCTGGTCATCGGGTACCCATTGCAATGCATTCGCGACCGAGACACCGTCCTGATAAAAGAATACGCGAAATTTTTTGTGTTTTTGCTGTAATGCCTGAGCAAGCCCCAAAGCATGCCAGGCATAAATAGACGTCGGTGCGGAGGTAACAAGAATTAAAGTGCTCATCGAAATTCACTACAGGCTTGATCAACATCAACGAATTGATCTTGGCTACATCAGAAAGTAGGTAGTATAAATGATTTTAGTGACGGGTGGTTTAGGCTTTTTAGGCTCACACATTGCATTAAGTCTGCTTGCACAAGGTGTAGAGGTGATTGTGGTTGATAATCTGGCCAATGCCAGTTTGCAGACTTTGGAGCGTCTTGAATATATTTCTGGTCGATATGTGCCTTTTGTTAAAATTGATATTCGTAATACCCCTACCTTAAATAAAGTATTTGAGCTGCATTCCATACAGGCTGTGATTCATACTGCAAGTTTTAAATCACTGGAAGAATCAGTATTAAAGCCTCTTGATTATTATAACGATAATGTCAGCTGTATTATGAGCCTGATGCGGGCAATGCAGCGTACCGGTGTACGGCATCTGGTGCATTTATCCAGTTTAGCCGTTTATGGCCATTCAGCAGCCGATCTGCATGAAGATCAGCCTTTTAATTATACTTATCCCAATCCTTATATTAAATCTCAACAGATGGTAGAGGAAATTATTCGGGATACTGCCAAAACCGATAATGAATGGCGAATTGCGATCTTGCGACTTTCCAATATTGCTGGCGCCTTTGAAGGCGGGATTTTAGGTGAATGGATTCCACCTTTACCGAAAAATATTGTACCTCTGGCGATGCAGGTAGGAGCACATCAGCGAGAATATCTGGAATTACGCCGTCAGGCCATGACAGCAGACCAGACCGTAGAGCGAAGTTTTCTGCATGTAATGGATGGGTGTGATGCGGTTATTAAATCTTTGCAATGGTTGTCACAGCAGCAAGAGTTATGTTGTGAGGCTTTTAATATTGCAGGTGAACTGGTCTCAATTAAAAACTTGCTGGATCAGGTTGCAGAGGTGACCCAGTCCAGTATTCCTACAATAGATGCTTTGCCATATCCTCATGCCGAGCTGGATCAACTTGGTGCAGATACAACCAAAGCTCAGCAGTTATTGCACTGGCAGCCTCGGCATAGCTTAAGCAAAATGCTAGAGGATGAATGGTTATTTTATCAAAACACCTTAAGAGGATAGTATTTGATAATAATTATCATTTACTTGAGTGCTTAAGCTGATTAAGATAACCATAAATATCTTTAAATATCGTTATTTTAGATAAGAAAACTACTGGCAATATGCAAAATAAAGTTGAGATTAAATATGGAAACACGTATTGAACATGACACGATGGGAGAGGTCGCTGTCCCAAGTGAAGCCCTATGGGGAGCACAAACTCAACGTAGCTTGCAAAACTTTAAGATTGGTCAGGAGCATTTACCTCGTACCATGATTCGTGCCATGGGGCTGGTCAAGAAAGCTGCCGCAATAACCAATGCAGAGTTAAAGCAGATTCCTCAGGAGCTATCGACTTATATAGTAGGGGCGGCGGATGAAGTCATTAGCGGACAATGGGATAGCCAGTTTCCATTGGTTGTATGGCAAACCGGTTCTGGCACACAAAGCAATATGAACTGTAATGAAGTCATTGCCAATATTGCCAATCATAAGCTGGGTAATCCTTTAGGTGCACAAAAACCTGTGCATCCGAATGACCATGTGAATCGTGCGCAATCAACCAATGACTCTTTCCCGACCGCAATTCATGTGGCTGCAAGCTTACAGATTAATGAGCTGCTGATTCCGGCAGTCAGTCGTTTACGTGATACCTTGCATGCGAAATCTCAGGAATTTTCCGATATTGTTAAAATTGGCCGTACCCATCTTCAGGATGCGACGCCTTTAACATTGGGCCAGGAGTTTAGTGGCTATGTATCGCAACTGGATCATGCAATTTTACGCTTAGAACAAGCACTACTCGGACTATATGAATTGCCATTGGGTGGTACCGCCGTAGGTACTGGACTCAATGCTCATCCAGATTATGCAGTTCAAGCGGCAAAGACTTTAGCTCAATTAACAGATCTGCCTTTTGTCACGGCACCGAATAAGTTTGAAGCCTTGGCAGGCCGCGATGCAGCAGTATTTGCTTCAGGTGCTTTAAAAACGCTTGCAGTCAGTCTGAATAAAATCGCTAACGACATTCGCTGGTTGGCCAGTGGTCCGCGTTGTGGTTTAGGTGAATTGCGTATTCCTGAAAATGAACCGGGCTCAAGCATTATGCCGGGTAAGGTTAATCCAACCCAAAGTGAAGCCATGACCATGGTGGTTGCTCAGGTTTTAGGAAATGATACGACCATCAATATTGCCGGTGCTTCGGGTAATTTTGAATTAAACGTATTTATGCCGGTAATTGCCTATAACTTATTACAGTCTATTCAACTTCTGGGAGATGCATGTAATAGTTTTAATGACCATTGCGCCGTAGGCATCGAGCCGAATCATGAGAGAATTGATCATTTCCTGTATGATTCATTGATGTTAGTGACCGCATTAAACCCGGTGATTGGTTATGAAAATGCAGCCAAGGTAGCCAAGACAGCTTATAAAGAAGGAAAAACATTAAAACAGGTGGCAGTAGAGTTAGGTTTAGTGACGGAAGAACAGTTTGATGAAGTAGTTCGTCCTGAAAATATGGTTTCTCCAAATATAAAATAATAAGTTTTTGAGGCAGCTTATTTTCATACTCTTTGTTATTGTTTTAACGTAGATGGCTCAGCAGTAGTTTTTATCTCGTCCAGACTTGCGTACAATAGCAGTAGATGAGATTAACTACTGATGATTGTTTTATGCTAGATATTTATTTAACAGATGTTCAAAAAAAGGTGCAATTCAAGGATTATCCAGGTGAGCATCCTGTTAAATTTATTTTGAATTTTAAGAAAATTTTTCCAAGTGTAATGGAACTTATTTTACCTGTACTGCCAGAAAATGAAAACCTTGAAGAAATGTCTTGGGAATCTACCAGTAAAGATTTTGAAACTTTCCAGATGTTTTTAGCCGGGTGGGGTATTATTGAATTACGTTTGAACGCCATTACACAGTTTAAAGATAGAGCATTTGCTGATCAGTTAGTGAAAGAGGCTCAGCAGAAGCGTAGAGAATATCAGAAGAAACATCTGAAGCTGAGTAGCGTTGAGCTGGATTATCTGTTTATGCATGATGTGCATGCTTTGATTGATGCGGAACTGGTAGAGCTGGGCGAGAAGTTTTACTTGCCAACCTTACGCGAGCTTTGGAAAAATAAAGTCTCTACTCAGGTTCTAAATGCCAAGTTTTAAGTGAATTTTTAGTTGATTAATAAAAATCATCCTCCATAAGTGAGGGTGATTTTTTATGCACTTTTAAAAAATGATAAACCACATTCTGTCCTATTGATAAATAGCATAAGCAAATTTTAAATATCCTATCTAAAAATAATTTCCACTCTATTATGAAAGCTTGTTTCTTGTTTTAAGTCAGAAGGAAAACCAGAAAAAAGAAGAAGATTTCATTTCTTCGCCATAAGAAAATATTCCTCATTAAAATAAGACAAAATTCATTAGTTTTTCTTTAGTAATAAAAGTGGGAGTTCCAATTTTCCCGAGGATATATCAACGATATTACAAAACTTCTAAGATGTTGTTTAGATTTTCTTATAAGTTTCTATATGTTTTAGTGTGATTAATAAGATACAAACCTGTTTTTGAATGGTTAACTGACACAAATGCAATCATGTAAATCTATTAACTCGGTATGCTTAATCATTTTGCGCTATTATTGTGTTTAACAATAAGTAGGATATGGTAAATTCAGATGATTTAGAGTTTATTAAAAATTAATCCCAGAGCTTGAATCTAAAAAAACTCAATCAACTGTATCGCCGTTGATCTCTGCTGTGTAGAGCATGTGGTTTATATAAAACTATTTAGAGATGAAGAAAGCTTAATTTCTATAAGCTTTAAGCGCTCGTCTGCACTTGAATATTTTTAAAGCCAGAAAATTTCATATTTCAATAGATAAAATACACATCCGAATCCTGAAAGTTAAGCTAAACTAAGACGCTAATTTAAGTGAATGGATTAAGTATGTCGAAAAATACACAAAAGTTATCGCCGTTACAGGAACTGATTGCAGAGCAGAAATTGTTGTGTGAAGAGGTTGGTTCTGCCTATGTAGAGGTCAGTGGTGATGATGTAGTCGCGGTGGCTGTCCATACCTTAAAACAGGATCCTATTGTTGGCATCCGTAAAAAACCTGAAACCGCAGAAAATATTAGCTGGTATATTTATGGCGGTGAATTGGCCTCTAATGAAGATGCCTTTGAAACCATGACTGTACGTGAATTGCATGATATAGCTCCTGAAGTTTTACCGTATTTAGCTTTGGAGCAGGGCTTCCGTTTTATGATTGATGCAGATGATTACGAAGATGTCTGGAAAGAAGAATAAAAGAAGATTTTAAATGACTAAAACCTCATCTTTATTATTATGTGTAATCCTTAGTTTGATTCAGTGCAATCAGACTGCTTTTGCAGAGAAACTGACCCAGCCTGCTTATGATCAGTTTATTGCGGAACAAACCAGAATTGTAAATGAAACCAAAGCTATTTTAGATCAACCCAATCAGGAAGGAGACGTACAAAAGCAGCGTTGGGCTTTCTGTCAGCGTTTAACTGCCTATGAGGAGATTCATAAAGTATCTGAAGAAAATCATGAGCTGAATATGGCACCTATTATGGCAATGGTTGCCAGAAAATTTCTGGATCGTCAGGTCCAGAGTATGCATAACTCAGGAATGACCGCAGCTGTCTTTTGTAAGAGTAGGGGAGCCTAACAAATAAAACTTCTCTTTCTTAGCAACTTTATCGAATAAATATTCAATTATTTTATTTATTATTCAGAATAAAATTTTAAACAAGAAAAAAGTAGAGAGGGGTTCTTTGCTTTAGACCGTACCCCTCAAATAGCCTAAGCAAAGAAATATTTTAAAAATTTAGCAATTGATTATCTTTCAATATCATACCAATATAAACAACTGAAATAAGTAATCACGGAATTCCCAAATGCTCTTAAATTATCAAATACAAACACATGAAAGTACTGATTTAACGCCTATGGTATTTATTCACGGCTTATTTGGGAGTTTGAGTAATTTAGGAATGCTAGCTCGACATTTTTCTAAACAGAGAACTGTCATTCAACTGGATGTCCGTAATCATGGTTCATCTGATCACTCCTCAGAGATGAACTATGCATTTATGGCCACAGATATTTTAGAGACGCTATCTGGTTTAAAAATTAAGAAGTGTATTATAGTCGGGCATTCAATGGGTGGAAAAATTGCCATGAAGTTGGCAGATCTCGCTCCAGATCAAGTAGAAAAAATGATTGTTCTTGATATCACACCCATCCAGTATCATGAAAATCACCATGCTGAAATCTTTAAAGCTTTATTTAAAGTTCAACAGTTACAGCTGAATTCCCGTAATGAAGCCGCTCAAATGATGCGTGATTATATTCAGGAAGAGATGGTGATTCAGTTTCTTTTAAAGTCATTTAATAAAGGGCAGTGGTTATTCAACGTTCAGGCGCTTTTTGATTCTTATGAGGAAATTATTGCTTGGGAAAAAATAGAAAAAAATGAAATACCTGTGCTTTTTTTAAGAGCTGCGAATTCATCTTATATTTCAAGACCGGAACACTTTGACGCAATTCACGAGCAGTTTGGTCAAGCAAAAATTGAAGTTATTGAAAATGCAGGGCATTGGTTACATGGTGAAAAGACGGCGGATGTATTAACGCACATGCAAAGCTTTATTGATGAAAAATAACAGCAATGAGCAGAAATCTGCTCATTTTTTATGGTAAAGGCAATGCAGCATTAACTTGTAAGTTACCTTCATTGGTGAGTTGATGAGCCATCTCAGCCGTTTTCTTTAAACCTGGCATGCGATATTCAGTATGTCCATAATCTTGAATAGATTTCCAGCGGCCACCCCACGTTAGTCCGACTGACTCCGCAATTTGACCATAGAGTTGATAGCCTTGCATAGCCCAAGGGTCACGCTCACTAATGATCACTTTCCCATTACGTTTAAAAGCAATATCTGCGGCTAAACCAAACTGGTGATAACTTTGAAAACCTCTGGCACGCGTGATATTGCTATTGGTGGCCAAAGAATTCTGCCGTTCAGGACTCCGGTAACCTTCAAGCAGAACCAGTTCATACCCATGCTGTTCCTGCATCATTTTAAATACCATTAATAAACGTTGTTTAAAACGAGGATTCATTTTGTGCCATTTGCGATCAGCCTGGTTTAAATTTTGATGATAGCTTAAATGCACATCCTGAATATTTGGATTAAAACTTTGGGCAGAGATTACAGGTTGATGCGTATCATCATATTCCTGTAAAGCTTGCAGGATTAGCCCTTCATCGACTTCTTCTGGTGGTGTCAAAATCTGACCTTCTAAAAGTGCATATATTTGTGGATCAACTTTCTTTAAATAGCGAGCTTCCGACACACTGGCTGCAACAGGCCGGGTCAATGAAAAAATTAAAATACTCATAAACAGTACACAACCGGCAATTAAAATCCACCATTGTTGTAAATGCCAATGGGATTGCAGATATTCCGGAGAGCCTGCCAATTTAAATTGATGGATAAATTTTCTCATGGCAATGAGCTGCTTTTTACTTTGTGGTACACATGCTAGTAAAAAGTTTTGTATCTGAATTCTCAATTCATAGAACTGCATCAGAATCAAAATAAAACTTAGTAAAATAAAGCTGCTAAGAATGATGAGAATCATTGTTCAGCAACCTGATTCAGGCAGACTAATATCAAATTTAGCTTTATGATATTTATTGAATAAGTAGTTTTTTCCTGCTTGGAGACGGCGTGTTTTTTTAGTTAAGCCATACATGTTTTTTATCATTTTGAATTTTAAAGTATTGTTTATATTGTCTTTTAACATTCTAGCTAAGGTAAATGAATCGTGATATAAGCCTGTTCGGCTGGAATACTAATCACATTTTGATATTGGGTTAAAACCTTTGTCCCTTCACTGGACAGCATATATTTTAGTCCGGCAAAACTCAGGACTGTAAACAAAAGCAGGAAAACTAAAATCCATACAAAAGGTAATTCACGATGAATAATATGTCTAATCTTGTCGGGTAATGCCGCAAAAGGAGAAAATGGAGTTTTCTTACCTTTTAGATAATCAATCTGTTCTCCGACCTGAGTGATGAACTGGTTTAAAGTATGAATGGACTCAAGCCGGTATTTACCATGAAAACCTAATAGTAGGCAGTAGTGATAAACTTCAAGAGCAGCTAGGCGTTCTTTGTCTTTCTGACGGATTTCTGCTAACTGTTCAAAAAAACGGTAACCTGCCAGTTGGGAACCAAATAAACTTAATTGCAGGGGATCCAGCATCCAGAAATTTTGCAAGTCAAAAAAATACGTATCCTGTTGGGTGACAATAGTTTCATCCAATAAGGCACAATAGGCATACTTGGCATCTTGAATATCTTCTGAAGAAAATTGCAATTTTCGTGCTTGATGCTCAAAGTAATTCAGCATTTCTAGAATCTTTTCACGGAAAGAGGCGGGATGAGCAGGAATATAATGATTTTTCAGTAAAAAGACGATATAAAAACCATCATATAACAAATCGATCAAGTTGGTTGTCGTATTATTTTTTAGAGCTGTCGATTGGTTAAAAAGCTGTCCAGAACCGATCTGTCCATCATCAAATAGAGAAGGTCCAGGACTGGTAGTTGTATTCATCATGGTCCTTATCCTTTCATGACCGCAATTAATTCAATACTGATATCCTGAAATCCGTTCGGGATATAAATACATACTGACTCTGAATCAAGCATACGCTGATACAGCTCATTATTTGCTTCAATTTCAAAATAGCTAACACCAGAACGCACTGGAATTGCAGTAGGTACTTGAACTAAATGCTGGATCGGAATTGCAGGCAGGGCAGCAATCACGCGCTGTTCAACATCCACCGTATTTCCGACTTTAAAACGGATAGGGACATAAGCAATTAAATCTTGTGTAGGCATGACGCTACTTGAAATCGCCAGATAAAGGCGGGTATCTCGAGTAATCTTATCGGTTTCCAAACTTCCTACCCAGTAGGATGGGCGGGTCTCTTTCAATGGAATAGCGATATAACGGTTGGAAATAATCGTATCTAGAAGATCTCTCAGAATAGTATCCAGCTGGCTAAAACTGTTAGATAACTGGTAGTGCTGATATTTAGGTAACTGATCAACCTCATAGGCTGTAGAAAAAGTCAGTAAAGAGCCAGTTAATCTGAGCAACTCACTATATAAACGTTCAGGATGAATGATAGGATATTGTAAAATATGATTTAAGCTGGCATGTGCTGTATTTAAAGCATTGACCAGCCAAAAAGATACAATATCACCAGAGCGGAATTCAATCAGCTTTTGTTCGTTTTCACGATTATTGCTCTGGATAGTTTTGATCTTTGCTCGAATAATATTGAGTGTTCGCTGCAAGCTAAGCAAAAGACTATGATTAGCCTGAATATGTAAAATTGGCGGAATGAATTTATGATCAAAAATAAAATTGCCTGAACTTTGTCTTTTAATCCGTCCCACAGGAAGATAAAGATAGCCATCTATCTGATATTGAGGTTCCTGACTGATTTCAAAGACTTTTAATTCAGCACGACGTCGCAACAGGGTAATCTCAGCAGTAGTTGCATCAGTAAACAGGTCGTGGGTTGCACTGAGATGTGAGTGATAGCGGCTAGACTGGGCTTGATCGCTATAACTAACATTCTGTTTATTGGGTTGTACCATTGGTAGAGCCAGGTAAATTTGCATTTCTCCCTGTAAGTTTAGAATATCGAGTTGTACCGGTTCAGGTAATAAGTCCTGTGCAGGAGCCTGATAGATTTCTCCATCTTGCCAGATCATTTCCACTTTATTTAAGGCCAGTACTTGCATTCCGAGCTGAGTTTCATCAAATTCAATCGACTGAATCCCATGAGCAAAAGGAGAGGTTGCACGAATGGTATGATTCAGGCGTTGCTCATGATAAGCATCCTGTAACTGAAAATGTTGAGGCCTTAAAAACAGTCCCTCACCCCAAAGTATTTTTTCTGCTTTAAACATTCAGTTTTTACCACTCATTATTTGATTCATTTTTGTCAGAAACGCCTAATAATTCATATAGATGTTCTAAAGGATTTTCATTTTTAATTACTTGGCTCAGCCACTCATGTAAAGGCATATGACTCCATTTAATAGTTTTTTGAAGCATATAACTGACGGGACTGTGCGGCTCATTCATCTGAAAATAATCAGCAATGTCCTGTAAGGCCTTTAGGGCTTGTTCCCGATTGAAAATATGGCTCTGATTATTAAATTGCACAGAAGACTGAAACGGTTGGACAATCTGATTTGCAAGAAGCTGAGCATTTGTTTGAGTATTTGGATTGCTTTCTAAAGAGGGGGCTGCAACTCGAGATAAAGATGCAGAAGAGGACTCTTGTTTATAAATACGCTGAATACTAGACAGAATAGATTCGATTTGGGCATCTGTTGCAGAAAAACTTGGCCCCTCTAGACCAAGTAGACCATCCAGGACAGTCTTGAAACATTGCCATTGATTCTCAATATCCTGCAAATACTGATAGTTTTGCTGCTGTAGCATGTTAGGTGTATTGAAGAGGAGTTGTTTAAATTGTTCCTGATATTGATCAGTTATCTCTAGCTCTTCACTTTCTTCAATCTGTTGTTTACGTTTTATATTCTGCTGATGTAGAAGGTGCTCGTAATCTTTCAGGCTGTAATAAGGCGCCTGATTAACAAGCGGAACCCCTTTGATCAAGCTTGGCAGTTGAGCAATAAACCCTTCTAATAATCCTAAACGTTGGTCCAGATCACCATCTTCAATTTCAGGATGCAAGTGTAACCAGTATTGCATCAGACTACGTTGGCAAAGTTCTAATCCTCGCGCAATTCCTTCAAAACCATATAGATGGCTCCAAGATTCAATCAGCCAGGTATATAAGCGTAGGTCTTTGGTTCTTTCAGACAGTAATTCGATAGTCTTTGTTTCTACAAAATTCCAGTCTGCCTGTTTGGGTTCAGCCTCCCAGTCACCTTGATCCAGTAAGGGATCATCCTGTGTTCTTGCATTTTTAATACTTGAAAATTCATTTGAAAATGAGCAGTCCATCCCACAAGGTTGTTCTGTAGAAATTTTTTGCAATAAATATTCAAATTCCAGCGTCATTGTTATTCCTAATGAAGTGTATTTTATCCCAGCAGCTTAAGCTGCATTGTTTTTACTTTTCTTATTAGATCTTTTTGAGGGAGCAGGTGATGAGTCTGTATCCAGATGATAATGAAAATTACCATTTTGAATATCAATATGAATCAGTTTTGGCAGCTGTTTTTCGCTCATAGCAACCAGCAATATTTTTGCCAGATCGGGTAAAACTGTTGCATTTAAAATGTGATCAATATTGCGTGCTCCACTATCGACTTCTGTACAACGACTGAGCAATAATTCAAATACTTCATCACTATAACTAAGTTGAGCTTTATATTGCTGTTGAATTCTTTGGGTTATTTTCTGGAGTTTGTGTTGAATGATCTGGATTAATAGCTCATCCGAAAGAGGATAATAAGGAATAATCCGCATCCGTCCTAAAAAAGCCGGTTTAAATTGTTGGTAAAGACTTGGTTTGAGCTGTTCAATTAATACATCTACACTTGGCCAATCTTGAATTTCCTTATTTAAACAGGTTTGCATAATGGTATTTGAACCCACATTTGACGTAAGTAAAATGGTGGTATTTTTAAAGTCAATCAACCGGCCTTCACTGTCTTCCAGAGTTCCTTTATCAAAAACCTGATAAAATAATTCCTGTACATCCGGATGGGCTTTCTCGATTTCATCCAGAAGGACCACGCTATAAGGATTCCGGCGTACGGCTTCAGTTAATATGCCACCTTGACCATAACCCGCATAGCCCGGAGGTGCACCTTTTAAAGAAGAAATTGTATGAGCTTCTTGATACTCTGACATATTAATAGTGATCAGGTGTGATTCCCCTCCATATAATGCTTGAGCTAGGCTAAGAGCGGTTTCCGTTTTGCCAACACCACTTGGACCTGTGAGTAAAAATACACCTTGAGGCTTATCTGGATCTTCCAAACCAGCTTTAGATGTTTTAATACCTTGAACCAGTTGCTCTAAAGCGTGGTCTTGTCCCATCACACGTTCTGAGAGCTTATTTTGTAAATCAAGAATCTGTAGAATGTCGTCATTCAGCATTTTACCCACAGGAATGCCGGTCCAATCTGAGATAATTTCATTGATAATCTGAGTATTTACACGCTCATAAACCAGAGGGTTATTTGCCTGAATATCTATTAGTTTTTGGCTTAGTTGGGAGGTTTTATTGAGCTGGTCTGATGATCCAGCCTCAGTTAAGATTTGAATTTCCTGAATAATCTGAAGCTCTTGCTGCCATTGTTTATGTACTTGGTCAATTTCTTGTTCAACTGACTGAATTTTTCCCGATAGTTCAGCCATACGTTCGGTTGGTGAGGGAACTGTCTGCTCAATATCAAGCAGCTGATATTCTAGTTTAAGATTATGCAATTGAGCCTGCAATTGATCTAATTTAGCTGGTTGGGCATTTTGGCTCAAAGCCACTCGCGCAGCTGCAGTATCTAAGACACTGATCGCCTTATCAGGTAATTGACGCCCAGTAATATAGCGATGTGAAGCATGTACGGCGGTACGAATAGCGTCATCATCAATTTTAATTTGAAAATGCTGTCTCATCACCGGAACCATAGCTCGCAGCATGTCGATAGCTACTTGCTCTGTTGGTTCTTCAACTTTGATGACCTGAAAGCGACGACTGAGTGCAGCATCCTTTTCAAAATAACGCTTATACTCCGCCCATGTGGTGGCTGCAATTGTGCGTAATTCACCACGTGCCAAGGCAGGTTTTAATAAGTTCGCCGCATCATTCTGACCCGCCTGACCACCAGCACCAATCAGGGTATGAGCTTCGTCAATGAACAGAATAATCGGGTAAGTGGAAGACTGGACTTCAGTAATTACTTGTTTGAGACGATTTTCAAATTCACCTTTGATACTGGCACCCGCTTGTAACAAACCCATATCCAATACATGTAGCTCGACAGTTTTAAGTGCATCCGGGACTTGACCGTTAACAATTTTTAGCGCTAATCCTTCAACTACTGCAGTTTTTCCGACTCCTGGTTCACCAGTCAGAATCGGGTTGTTTTGACGGCGGCGCATTAAAATATCCAGCATCAACCGGATTTCAAACTCACGCCCAATAACCGGATCAATATCACCCTGACGCGCCTTTGCTGTGAGATTAATTGTGTATTGATCAAGTGCAGGTGTTTTCTTTATTGTGGCCGAAGAGTCTTGTAAAGAATCAGATGGCTGAACAAGAACTAGTTGTTCGACACTTTTATGACAGTTGTCCAGAAACTGATGCTTCATGGTATCAATCGGAAACTGGGAAAATAGGGCAGAAGCCCGAAGTGCAATCTGATAAAGCTCTGGTGAGGTTAGGAAAGCCACCAATAAATGGCTGCTTCTAATCACTGGATTCTGATCTGCAGAAGCCAGTAACCACGCTTGTTTCAAAAGCTGAATAATAGGTTTAGCAAAAACAGGTGTACGTGAATTTCCCTTGTTCAGCTGGTGAATGCTGTGTTCCAGCTGAGCAATAAGTTGATCTTTAATAATATGATACTTTTCTAATAATATTTTTAAATCATTTAATTCTGGATGTACCAAGAGTTCTAGAAAAAAATGTTCAATTTCAATTTCATAATTTTTTTGCTGGATACAGGTATTGGCTGATTTCTCAAGGCAAAGGCGTGCATGGTCAGAGAGTTTTAAAATTAAAATCTTTAAATTATTCATGAGTTTCTCATTTTTTCATTTCTTGAATACCCAACTTTGTGAATTTCAAAGGGTAATTGTATTTTTCTTGTTATGAACATATTCATATTTCTACTTATATTCAGCCAATATTTAGATAATTTCTAAAATTGATTGAATTAATTTTGGCTCATTCTACTTAAAAATAAAAAAAAGTCTGCATCTTTTATCAAAGTTTTATCTCTTTTTTGAATTTTTCTAAAATTTATACCGTTAATCATTTTCGGCTTGACTTATCTGGGACATTTTTTGTTAAATCCGCCAAACGATTGTCAAATAAAATAATATTTAGGCATTTAAGAACTATAAAACTACAAGTATAGACTGAGGCTAATTTTGAAAAAGTATATAAATTTCATTACATTACTTATTGCTGGTATGGCATGTTTTTATCTTCCTCAAGCACATGCCACTGAGTTAAAGCGATCATGTATCAAGGCCAATCCAGATGCAGCAGGTGAGATTGACTCTGCTTTAATCGGTTTATATCAGCAACTTTGTGATAAATCTGCGAAAAAAAATATTCTTTTACAGCAGGAATTAAATGTACAAATTGCCAAGCGTTATGTAGAGCTAGGCTCTCCTCTGAAAGCATTAAATTTGGTTAATGAATTACGGCGTCAGCAATATGACAGTCAGGTTTTAACAGATCTGAGTTTTATGGCAGGTGTGGCCATTTCCTCTGATGCCTTGGAACAGATGCGTAGTACTGAAGTACGTGCCTTGAATGAAACCACTTATCCGCAAGCTAAACTGTTGGTTGAGAATATTCAGTTTGCAAAACCTGTCCTTGCTCCAGCTGAATCTAAACCACTACATCCTTTAAACTCTAAAAAAGCAAAGAAACAGGTAAGTACAAACTCAAAAAAAACCATAAATGTCCAGAAAAATACCAAACCAAAAACTAATGTTAAGACTGCGCCTGCCAAAAAAACAGAAAATATCAGTACTCGTACCCAAACAGTTAGCTCCAATCCATTTGGTTCATTAAAGAATAATTAACAAGGAAAATAACAATGGCCAAGCGTGAAAGCATACAAAAAAAATTGCAGCGCATTCGACCACCACGTGTACAGTTGACCTATGATGTTGAGATCGGTGATGGTAAGGAAATTAAGGAACTCCCTTTTGTTGTTGGAGTATTAGGAGATTTTTCTGCTTCTTCAGAGCTGGAAAAAACCAAATTAAAAGACAAAAAATTTATTAATGTCGATTTAGAAAATATAAATGAGGTCATGGAGTCACTTGCTCCAAGAGCAAACTTTCAGGTTGAAAACACCTTAACTGAAGCTGGTGGCACCATGGCCATTGACCTGGTATTTAATGGGATGAATGATTTTCGCCCCGAGAACATTGTGCAGCAGATTGAGCCTTTACGTAAGCTGGTAGAGGCGCGTGAACGTTTAACAGATTTACGCAACAAAATCTCTAATAGTGAACGTCTGGAAGACTTATTGGATGATGTGCTTAAAAATACAGACCAGGTACAGAAGATAAGTGTGGAGGCGGGTAATGAATAATTATAATGCTGCAACTGCAATGGATGTTGCATTTGAAGAGCCTTCGCTTTTGGATTCAATCGTTGAGCGTAGTCGAATTGCTCGCACCGAAGAAGAACATGATCGTGCCAAAAGCTTGATAGCTGAGCTAGCAAAAGAAGTCATGGCAGGAACAATTACTATTTCTGAAAATATGACTTTGGCGCTTGATAAACGTATTGCAGAAATTGATATCATGCTTTCAAAACAGCTCAGTAAAATCATGCATCATGAAGCATTTCAAAAAGTTGAGTCGACTTGGCGTGGTTTGTATTATTTCTGCCAAGAAACCCCTTCACATTCTCTTATCAAAATCAGGATGCTAAATACCACTAAAAGAGAGCTGATTAAAGATTTTCAAAGTGCCACTGATTTTGATCAAAGCACCTTGTTTAAGAAAATTTATGAAGAAGAGTATGGTTCGTTTGGTGGGGCACCTTATGCAACACTGATTGGTGATTTTGAATTTGATCGTACTCCTGAAGATATGTACCTGCTGGAACAAATTTCTCATGTGGCTGCATCAGCGCATGCACCATTTATTTCAGCTGCCAGTCCTTCAATGTTTGGCTTGGAATCCTTTACCGATATTGACCGCCCGCGCGATGTATCCAAAATTTTTGAAACAGCAGAGTATGTACAATGGCGTTCGTTCCGTGAAAGTGAAGATGCACGCTACGTTGCACTGACCATTCCACATGTATTGGGTCGTTTACCTTACCATCCACGTGAAGGTACAGTCACTGAGGGCTTCAATTATGTAGAAGAAGTTTCAGGTGAAAATCATCAGCAGTATCTGTGGATGAATGCAGCTTACGCATTTGGCACCCGTTTAACCAATGCTTTTGATCTGCATGGCTGGTGTGCGGCTATTCGTGGGGTTGAAGGCGGTGGCCTAGTTGAAGGTTTGCCAGTACACAGTTTCAAGACCCATGACGGTGAAGTTATTTTTAAATGTCCAACTGAAATTGCCATTACGGATCGTCGTGAAAAAGAACTCAGTGACCTTGGATTTATTCCATTGGTACATTGTAAAAATACGGACTATGCTGCTTTCTTTGGTGCCCAGTCGGTGCAAAAAGCAAGAAAATATGACAATGATATTGCCAATGCTAACTCAGCTTTATCAGGTCAAATTCAATATATTATGGCAGTTTCACGAATTGCACATTATTTAAAAGCCATGATGCGAGATAAAGTGGGTAGCTTTGCCTCAGCCGGTAATGTTGAAGCTTTTTTAAATGATTGGTTATCTCAGTATATTTTATTAGATGACGGCGCTTCCCAAGAGGCAAAAGCACAATATCCGCTTCGTGAGGCTTCAATCAAAGTTGTAGAAAATCCAGCTGAACCTGGTCACTACAAGTCTGTGGTGTTTTTAAGACCACACTTTCAGTTAGATGAGCTCTCTGTATCACTTAGGCTGGTCACTGAATTACCGCAATCAAGTCAATAAGATTTAAAATTGTGGAATAACTATAAGTACTTATAATAAAAGGAAAATCATTAAAATGAAAGATATTTACGTCCAGTTCCGTGGTAAGTATAAAGTTGATGGTGAATCACGTGATTCTGAACATAAAAGCTGGTTAGAAGTAAATTCATGGGCACACCATATCCGTCAGCCAAAATCTGCGACTTCTTCAAGTGTGGGGGGGCATACTGCAGAACGTGTTGAACATTCTGATATGGTCTTTATTAAAGACCTGGATGCGACCAGTCCGAAACTCTGGGAAGCGTGCTCTGCTGGTTATACCTTTGATGAGGTGCAAATTGACTTTTATCGTGCAAATGGTGACAAGCGCATCAAATATTTGCAGATTAAACTCAAGCATGTGCTGGTGTCTCAGGTCACTCCAAATGTGAATCAGGAGGGGGTACCAACTGAAACCTTTGGTCTGAAATATGCTGCAGTCGAGTGGACTTATAACCAGCAAGACATTAATGGTTCACAAAAAGGTGCAGTCACTAAAAAATGGTCATTGTCGAATAATACCGCTTCTTACGCAGCTTAATTTACATGCCCCGGATAAAGGTGGGTACTTACCTGCCTTTATCTCTATCTATAGCAATATTAAATGATAAGAATATGAATTTGGATCGACTTTATCCCTATGGATTTAGAAGCAGTTTATTTGAGCGTTTATTGCCTGCAGATGATCAGGTTACATCAGGTTTGTCTATACAGGAATTAAGACAATCTATAGCACAGGACCTCGAAGATCTTTTAAATAACCGGATGACGCATCTAGGCCAATCTGCTGAGTATTATTCAGAGATTAAAAGCTCTATTCTGCAATTCGGCATTATTGATTTTGTTGGTCTATCAACTGCGAATCCTATGGATCGTGACAAAATCTGTCATTCTATTGCGCAATCGATTAGTGCACATGAACCGCGTTTAAAACAGGTCAAGGTAGAGATGCTGATGAATGAAAATAATATGAGCAGCCTATACTTAAGTATTTCTGCTTACTTAAATATTTCACCTTTATATGAAACAGTCATGTTTGATGCGCTTCTCAAACCGACTACACAACAATATGTTATTTTGGCTCGAAAATAAGCAGGTTGCATGTGATTGAAGATTTATTACCCTATTATGAAAAGCAATTACAGGAATTTGGCCAACAATCACGAGAATTTGCCAACAAATATCCAAAAATTGCTCAACGCCTTGCTTTAAATCAAGAACATATTGATGATCCACATATTGAACGGTTGATTCAGGCATTTTCACTGATTTCGGCACGTATTGATAAAAAGCTGAATGATAGTTATGAGATATTTACCCGTTCAATTTTTGAGATCATGTTTCCTCAATATTTAAAAACTTTTCCTGCCTGTTCAATCGTCAGTTTTGAAGATACAAATAAAATTAAAAGCTTAAAAGAAGTACATGTAGTTGCAAAAAATACGGTTCTGAAAGCGCGAAGTATTCGTGGCGTGCAATGTGAATATCGTACGGTAAATAGTGTCACGCTATTACCCATACATTTGAAGGAAGTCAACTTTAAAACACATCCTTCTGCCTATATACATCTGAATCGTAATGCAACGTTGATTTTGAAGTTTGAAATTTTTAACCAGCAGCATCAATTATTATCCCAACACAAATTACCTTTATATCTGGATGCCATTTCTAATTTTCCCTTGCAGCTTCTAGATACGATTTTTAAGTCGGACACCCAGTTTTCTTTCAAATATCGAGCTTATGAAACCAATATTTCTAATCCGTTCGAGGTCATGGGCTTTGCTGAAGAAGACAGTCTTCTTCCTGTCGATCAGCATACACATCAAGCCTATCGTTTGTTGACTGAATATTTCTGTTTTCCTGAAAAATTCAATTTCTTAAATATCAATCTGGATTTTTTAAAAGCTGTAACTGAGGCTCCAACAGAGTTTGAGTTGAAAATTCATTTTAAAGCCAACTTGAATGATCAGGCGGCTATCCATAATTATGCAGAATTAAACAGTGCAAATTTTAAACTTTTTGCCACACCAGTCGTTAATCTGTTTGAAAAACAGGCTGAACCACAAAAAATTGATCATCGACGCCTCGAATATCCTCTGATAAGCGATGTCCACCATCCTGAGTATTTTCAGGTTTATGGTGTGACCGAGATGCATCTTTTACGGGAAACTAGTGATAAAAAACAGCTATATTTTCCAGTCTTGCCATTTTTTGCAATGAGTCATTATCACCAAAATGACCAGCAGTTTTTTTATCAGATTTCACCCACAGCCGATCAAAACAATCCTATAGACTTTAAATATTCGATTATTTCCAAACATTTAAAGCCAGGAGCCTTTACTTCTGACTTTATCAGTACCCGTTTACTCTGTACCAATCGAGACCTGCCTTTTGAAAGTTATGATCAAGGACAGAACAGCCTGTCATTAAATGAAAATCATCTGGTGCGTAAAGCTCGACTATTAAAACGGCCGAACTTACCCTATCGTTTTCAGCAGAAACAGCTCGAACAATGGCGGATCATTTCGCATTTATCTTTAAATAGTTTATCTCTGATAAAAGGGGATGTGGTTAGTCATCTTAAAGAATTACTTGAACTTTATAACTTGCCACAATCTAAAGAAAATCAGCTCATTATTAACTCAATTCAGTCAATTCAATTTTCATTGGGACAAAAACTGATGAGCCATCAGCCATTCCCACTATTTATTCGAGGCATTAAAGCTGAAATCCAGCTGGATAGCCAAGTTTTCCGAGGGGCAAGTGTCTATATCTTTGCTCAGATTTTAAACCATATTTTTAACTTAAAAGTTCAGATGAATAGTTATGTCGAGATGACGGTACTGGATTCAGAATCAAAACAGGAGTTATACCAATGCATACAGAACGTTGGTGGCAAGAAACTTCTGTAATTGATCAGCTGTATCAACAGCCAACTGCATTTGAACTGATTCAGGCAACCCGTCTATTTCGGCATGCGCCCGAACAGTCAAAACAGCAGAGATGGAATAATAGCTTTTATTTTTTGAGCTCATTAAGTTTGAACTTTCCAGCTTCTGAGATCGAGTCAGCTCATCTGCAAGATGGTCGGATCCAGATCACCAATTTGATGGTCGGATTGACCGGAATACAAGGGGTGTTGCCTTATACCTATACCTATAAAGTCAGACATGCTGCACGACAACAGCGTGAACAAAGCTTACATTTTTTAGGATTGTTTAACCATAAGCTGACTACGCAATATATAGATGCCTGCCTGAATTATCATTTGCCAGTTCGTTATGAAATTGAACAGGATAATTATTACCTGAAAATTTTACATGCCTTAACAGGGTATGTAACAGAGCAGCAAGATCAACGGCACATAGATGATTATTTTGCTGAATTTTCCGGTTTAATGCAGGGGCAGAACAATAGTAAATATGCTTTAAAAACCATTCTGTCTTGCATTTTTCAGTTTGATTTTGAGATTAATCAACTTATTCCGGAGCAGTTCCAGCTGGATAAGCAACAAAAAAGTCATTTAAGCCAATCCCGGCCTACTTTATTGGGTATAAATAGTTTTTGTGGCGAAAAAGTGACACAAGTTGATGAAAAAATTGAAATTATTATTGAGCCTTTAGGACGGTTGGATTATTTAAAATTTTTGGCTCAAGGGGAATATAGCCTTAAATTACAACAAATCATCAGTACTTGGTGTAGTCCTACCTTACAGGTCAGTCTCCGTTTGATTCTGGATAAAGAACAGCTTTCCTCTATCCAGCTTGGAAAGGGCTGTTCAATGACCTTGGGTGAAGGGGCGTTACTCATGCCCAGACAGGATGTACATAATGCCGATACCTTTTATCATTTAAAGGGGAGTATGACATGATTAAACTCATCATCTCTGCTTTCTTGGCTATAGCTGTGTCAATAAGTACGATTGTTATTTATTACTGGAGAGACAGCCATTATGATCCCTCACAAATGGATCTGATCGGGATGTTTATCTTACTGCCATTTGTCATTTGCATACTGATTTTGAGTCCCTACTTTATTTATAAAACGATTCAATACTATCGAAACGAAAAGTTGCAGCAGCAAAAAAATCAAGAACTTACTGCTTTAAAAAATGATAAAAAGCAACAGGATAAAAGCAAAAATGAGCAGGATGTTGAGCATCATCGTTTAAATGTTTTATCCAGCGCTGCCTGGCATTGTTTTGGGGAAAATGAAGAAATACTACAGTCGATGACACAATTTAAAAGCCCTGAACTGGATTTTCAGCTGACTAACAATTTTGGGTTGCCACTTTTATCTTATCGTATTGCCGAGCTGGACCAATGGCTAGAAAAAGCCGATTTAGATGAAGAAAAGTTATTTTCCAATACACGGGAACGGCGTATACAACAATTAATTCAACAACAACTACAAAAACATGCGCATAGCATGCATGCAATTGCACAACAATTAAAGCGCTCAGCACTGTTTTATGATAATGAATTTGCCTATCAATATCGTATGCATCCCGGCTGGAATCCAGAGAATCAGTATGACTATAAAGTAGAAAATGATGATCTTTTAAAGCAGGAAATTGTTGAGGAGGTCGCTCGGTTAAATCGCTTAAATATTCATATATTAATCGCCGAAAGTTTAGTGCATTCTTGGGATGATCAAGCATATCAAGCCCAGCTTTTGCAGCAATTAGAACATGACTATACCTTCTTGGTCGACCATGTTCATATTGAATTCCATTTTCTTGCCAAACAGAGTGCTTATGCTGCCTGTATGACACTTTTGCAAGATATTGCACAGCAGTCTGAGGAAGCAAGCCTGATCATTATGGCGGATTCCGAGATTGATCAGGAATGGGTGGATGAAAATTTCTGGCAGAATGAGCAATATATAGCTTCAGAATATGCAGCCAGCTGGTGCTTAACTGCCGAGCAGATATCTCTAGAAGAAATAACAGCAGTACAAATTTTAAAAATGAGTCATCATGTCAAAAAGTTAGAAAAAGATTTAATCGGGCAACAGCTGGACCTGTCTGCTCAACTGGAAACAGAACAGGCTTTTGTGCTGTTATTAGATGAGGCGAAAAAGTCAAAGAGTCTTCAACAGTTACAGCAAAACTTTAATCCGGTTGGAATTTCTTCTGAGTATTTTATTTATATTCAGTCTTTTATAGGAAATACACAATGTTTTGGGCATGTTTTAGGATTAATGCTGCTCACACAAATGCGGGACAATGTTATTACAATGGCTTATAGCCTGGAGCAGCCACATACCTATATCTATTGTGAGAATAAAAATCCAGAACAAGCTGAAACACTACCCTTAATTGCATAACGACTTAAAAATATAGAAAAATTAGAGATTATAGTGAATACATTAATTTATACGTTCCTTGGTTATATCTGGCAATATGTCACTCATCCTAAAGCCATCATGGCCCTGTCTTTCTTTGTTGTGCTTATCTCAATGAAGAATACGGTCTCTGATCAGGTGTTCTGGAGTTTGGCGGCTGTGTATATTGCTGTTTTGATGGGTTGGGGGATTTATGAGCTGATTCAACATTATCGTCATGGCAAAAAGGGCAAAGAACTTGCTGAAGCGATGTCCAGACAGGCTGAAGCTGATTATAAATATAAAAATAAAGAGGAGTTACAGCTGCTTAACCAGCAAATGAAACAGTCGATCCAACTCTTGCGTAAATCCAAGTTAGGTGATCAAAAAAGCAATGCAGCGCTTTACGGATTACCCTGGTATATGGTGATCGGGAATCCGGCGGCAGGAAAAAGTTCGGCCATTTATCATTCCGGATTGAATTTTCCATTTGAAGATGCGCACCGTAAAACGGTATCTGCAAGTTTAAGTGGTACACGAAACTGTGACTGGTTTTTTTCCACCGAAGGGGTGTTGCTAGATACGGCAGGACGTTATTCGGTTTACAGTGAAGATCATTCTGAATGGTTGGGCTTTTTAAATATTTTAAAAAAGAACCGTTCCAAAGCACCGATTAATGGTCTGATTGTCATTGTCAGTATTGCCGAGTTGGTGAGCCAGAGCCCGGAGAAATCCATTCAACTGGCAAAAAATCTGCGGAACCGGATTCAGGATTTGACGGAGCGACTAGAGGTCGTGACGCCTGTGTACCTTATCTTTTCCAAAATGGATTTAATTGCCGGATTTACGGAGTTTTTTGATTGTTATAACGAGCATGAGTTTGATCAGATTTGGGGGGCTACTTTGGCTTATGACACTCAATCTAGTGAAAATGCCGCTCAGCTATTTGAAAAGCATTATAGTATCTTATATGACGGTTTGAAGAATGTGAGTCACACCCATTTATCACGGCGGCATTCCCAGTATATTTCACCGAGTGTCATGACCTTTCCGCTAGAGTTTAAAAGTCTAAAACCGGTATTAAGAACTTTCATTTCAGCACTTTTTCAGGAAAATCCTTACCAGTTTAAACCGGTATTTCGTGGTTTTTATTTTACCAGCGCTTTACAGGAAGGGCTGATTGAAAGTCCTAAAACTGAACAGATTGCTGAAGATTTTCATCTGATTCAAAGCCAAGAAGGCAAGTTTGGCTTACCCACACGATCAATTTCCCAAGATCATGGATATTTCTTAAAAAACCTGTTTTCGGAAGTTATTTTAAAAGATAAAAACCTGGTCAGGCAGCAGATCAATCCTTTGCGGAAACGTCAGCGTTTTATCAGTTTTATAAGCTCTTTATTGACGGTAGCCATCGTTTTGAGTCTGTGGATCTGGTCATATCGTAATAATCAGCAGTTAATTAACGAAATTCAGGCGGATTTGAATAAAGTTGTGCAAATGCAGCAACATCATGGGCCTGAACTCTCGACACAGCTGGATGCTTTACTCATTCTGCAAAATCATCTACAACAACTGGATCATTATGAACAGGATCGTCCATTAAAATACAGTTTTGGCCTATATCAAGGCAACCAGATCAGGGAACAACTCGAAAAAGAATATCTCAAAGGTGTGGATTTACTGGTATTGCAACCGACACAGCAAAATATTGCCCAATATTTGCAGCAACTTAAATTCAATAAAGAGAATCTGAAAGCCAATTATATTAATGTATCGGGACAACAGACGGCTCAAGCCAAACAGGTAATCACTGAGCCTTCCGAGCAAAATCCTCAAGATGCTTATAATGCGCTCAAGACCTATTTAATGTTGAGTAACCGTCAGTATATTGAGGCGGGGCATCTGAGTAATCAGGTGACACGTTTTTGGCGCCTATGGTTAGAGAACCATCGTGGTGAAATGCCGCGTACTGAAATGATCCAAAAGGCTGAGCAGGTCTTAAGCTATGCCATGACTTTAACGCATCGTTCATATTTTCCTCAATTAAATTCTGATGCGATGCTGGTTGAGCAAAGCCGGCAGATTTTAACAGCTGTCACGACGGGCGTCTCGGCACGGGATCGGGTCTATAATGAAATTAAAATGCGAGCTTCTGTACGTTTTCCTGTTCTGACCCTCAAGCACATTCTGGATGATGAAACTCAATCAGTCATGCTGAGTAGTTATGCGGTGCCTGGCCTTTATAGCTATCAGGCGTGGAATGATTATGTTCAACCTGCAATTGAAAAAGCAGCGCAAAATCCAACAGAGAGCAAGGATTGGGTCCTGAATGTATCTAAATCTGATGATCTCAGTTTCAGCGGTAGCCCGGAACAGATCCGTAAACAGCTAACCGATATGTACAAACGGGAATATATTGTCGAATGGCGCAAATTTCTCAGTGGGATTCATTATGCAAAAGCAGCAGATATGAACCAGCAGATCCGGCAGATGGATGTCCTGGGAGAAAGCGAACATTCGCCTATCAGAAAGCTATTACAACGTGCGGCTAAGGAAACCAGTTGGGATAATCCTGTAGTACAGGCAGAGCTGGCCATACCGCAAAAAGGCTTTATGGCCTGGTTTAAACGTAAAGTTTTAAGACGTGATGAAGTTCATTTAGCTCAAAACTCAGGCTCTCTTTTGTCTCAAGGCATGATTGCCAAAGATTTTCAGGCACTGTATCAGATTGTTCGTCAGCGGGATGATTTACAAAACAAATCCTTGCTGGATGAATACCTTCAATCCGTGGGTAAAATGCGCAGCCAGTTTAATGATCTGAAAAGCTCTGGAGATATAGGTCCTGCAAGTATGGCTTTACTTCGTCAAACTATTCACGAGCAGAATTCTATCTTTAATACGAGCCAGAAGTTTGTCAGTGAAAAAATGTTGGCCGGCAGTCAGGAGCTTGATCAGAAAACACTGCAAAAGATTTTAGTCGTTCCACTCACGCAGGTATTTTCAAGTCTGATTCCACCAGCACAGGCAGAAATTAACAAACTCTGGCAAATACAGGCTTATCAGCCATTTACTAGCAGTATGGCACACAAATATCCATTTAATAGTCAGGCCAGCTTACAGGCCACCACGGCAGAAATTAACCAGATTTTTGGTGAAAATGGCAGTATTGCACGCTTTGTCAAAGAATATCTGGATCCTTTTGTGATTCGTCGCGGCTATCATCTGACCACTAAGACCTGGCAGGATTTGGGAGTAGGTTTGCATCCTGCTTTTGTTTCAAATTTCCAGAATTATCTTGCTCCGGTGCATGGGGTCGCTACAGGAGAATTAAATCAGACTTCAAATAACATGGCTCCCAATCAGTCGAATTTCCAGTTTTTCCCTCTAGAAAATCCTAATCTGTTGTCCTATAGCATTGAGATTGATGGACAACGGATGTTGTTTGAAAATGGGATACAACAATGGGTGAATTTTATTTGGCCGAATCCGGGTACTATTCCAGGCGCACGAATTACTGTGGTTGATCTAGAAGGAAAGATACATACTATTTTTGATGAGCCAGGTGAATATGGGATTAACCGTCTGATTGATTCTGCAAAGCGCCAGCAAAAAGGAAATATTTTTGAAATGCTATGGCAGAGCAAAGAGCAGCCAAACTTGGCGATAAAAGTAAATTTCCGTCTGGTGAGCGGAGATACGGCGAGTTCTATAGGAGGTCGTGCCAGTTATAACAATTTGCAACTGGTTGATCAGGTCATGTCCAACAAAGCGGTGCGAGTGATTGCTGCGCAGTCTGCAACCAGCAATGAACAGACCGCTGCTGCTTTGGCAACTGGAAAAGCAGGGGATACTGCGCCATGAAGAGCATCCATTTATTGAGACAAAATAGTGAGGATGGTTGGTATGTATAAATTATCAACTCAGCCTTTCTATTATGGAAAATGTCCAGCACATGGCGACTTCTTGAAATCGCAAGGTCACCCTCACTTAATTCAGTCTTTAGATCGCTGGATTAGTGAAGCACTGGAATACGCGATGCAGTCTAAAAACTTCAAGCAGCATTATAGCGATTTGCCGTCTCTGGATTTTTTTCTGGTAAATCTACAGGAATCGCAGCTTTTGGTAGCCCACCTGATCAGTAGTGAAGATTATTCAGGTCGCTATTTTCCGATGGTACTTGGACATATCATTGAAATGGATCAGCCTCATGAAAATATGATTTATTTGCCGTATCGTTTTAAGCCCACCTTGATTGATCTTTATCAGCGTAATCGAGTTATACGCTCAATTCGTAATCCGGATATTTTATTGGATAAGTTGAGTAAGCTAGCTGATCGGAGTCCTGTGTATAGCCAAGAAGATGTACAAAGTTTTTATAATAATCAGACCTTGAACACGCTGGCCAAACTTATGGATTTGGCGGTGTATGAGTTGGTGCAAACCCTGATTGCACTTGGCCTATTACTCCAGCCTGTTATTCAATATGGAGCAAAACGCTTAAATAAAATTTTGATTTTACCGCTTCATAATATGAGTTATAGCTATGAAATTGCTGCCTTTTGGGTCCATTTAATTGGCCTGTTTATGCAGCAACAGCATAATCAACTCTTTATTGGATTATTGCATGCTGAACAACCCGTTTTATTATGTGGCTTTCAAGGTGCAGATAGTACGGTTCTGGGAGATATCCTTAGGCAAAATATACAAAGCCAGCATTGGGTTTCTTTAGTTAAAGCCGAATGGATTGAGCCATATTTAGAACAGAATGCAGGACTAGCAGCATTAGAACAAAATTTAAATCAGCAGCGGATGAGTCTCGAACATACGATTCAAGTTTTTAAACAAGCATTTATTGATGAATAACATGAATAAAATTAAACATATAAATCAAATTAAATTTTTCATAGCTGTCATAGGATTGAGCCTAAGCTTTAGTATCTGTGCTCAGCCAATTGTGATTGAGGGTGTAGTACCGAATGAAAAAATGAAAACAGACATTTTGACTAGGGCTTATATGACTTATGGACAACCAAATGTTATTGACCGAATTCAGATTCGTCAGGTTACAGCTCCTAGTGACTGGTCAAACACCGTAACCAAGGTGATTAATGAGGATCTTAAAAGAGTTAAAAAGGGCAATTTGACCATTAAAGGCACTGATATTCGACTGACTGGCAAGGTTGATCATTCTGATGAAATTCACCTGACCACCGCAAAATTCCAGGGTTTAACTCCAGAAAACTATCATTTAAATACAGCGCTTTCTATCAATCAGACTGAGCAGAAAATAATTGATGCAGCTTTAAAAAACCGAATTATTGAGTTTGAATCGGGAAGTGCAATCTTGGCAACTTCTAGTACACAAATTTTAGACGAAATGGTGGTTGCATTAAATAAAGCGGGAGCTAAGAAAGTTCGGATCATTGGACATACCGACAGTTCAGGAGATGTCAATAAAAATATTATCCTCAGCCAGCAACGCGCTGAGACTGTCAAAAAATATCTTATTGCTAAAAATATTCCTGAACATTCATTAAGTACTGAAGGTTTGGGAGCGAGTAAACCTGTTGCTGATAATGCAACGCCTGAAGGTCGTAAGAAAAACCGTAGAATTGAGTTTGAAGTTTTATGAAAATATCAGTACTCGTCTAAAATTAAAGAAGGCCTAACTAAGTCTAAAAAATCGGTGACGTATAAAGTATAAGCGGCACAGGTAAATTGGCTGACCAGTAAACTATTTATAAACAAATATTTGATTTATTTAATTTCGTATAATGTATATTATGTTAAATAGAATATCTAAGACTGTGGCCTACACAACCTCAGTTGTTGCTGCAATGACTATGCAATTGCAATGACTACCTAATTATTAGAATTTGACTATTTAGATTAGAATATGACTAATTAATATTTAGAAAAAATTTAACTATTAGAATACAACACTCATAAGAATCTATGAGAGATCAAATGTAAAATTGTTAAGAAGATTCGTTGTAGGATCCATATCTATGGAAAAATACACTCCTGCCAGGAAAGTATCTAATAGGCATGGCTTAGGAAAAGTTACTGGTTTATTCTTTAGCGAAAAAATGAATATGCATATTGCTTGAGAATCTCAACTTGAGAGAGATTATTGCTACCTATTAGACTTCAATAAAAAAGTTAAAATATTTTTTTCACAACCAAAGACTTTTAATTTCACCTATAATGGACGAAAAATCAGATATACTCCTGATTTTTATATTGAATATATAGATGGTTCTAGCGAATATATTGAAATTAAATTTAGTGATATTCTAAGGAATCCTAAGATAGCTAAAAAATTGAAAATTCTGAAAAATTACTTTAGTCAAAATAAAATTCAATACAAAATTTTGTTTGAAGATGACATCCGTAAGCAGCCAAGACTTAGAAATATTAAATTCTTAAAAAAATATTGCAAGATTGTTTATGCACCTAAAGTTCCATTCGAATTTTGTGGAAAATTAAAAGACCTCCGTCAATATATTGATGATCATTACATTTACTCAGCTATGTATAAGGGATTGATTAAATTTGATATTAATGAGGAAATAGATGAAAATATAGGCATAAGACTAGAGGTATTGTAAAATGAAAAATAATCTAGATCTTAGCAGCGGTTTAAAATTAATCTGGAAGAAGAATGTCTACGAAATAATTGATAAAAATGATTTATATATAAATTTAAAGAAAATTGATGATAATAGTACTTATAGAATATCTCAAGAGGAATTCAATAGAGAATATTTGAATAATTTAATTATCCCCTTTTCTTCTACCACTGAAAGTTTTTCTTTAGATTTAAACTCACTAGATATAAAAAAACAAAAATATATTATAAGAATACTGCACTATTTAAATTTTTTTATTAAAATTTATGATGGAAATACTAAAGATATTCCAAAAATTTTAAATAAAGTTGCATTGGATATTGGTGATAAAAATCCGCCAAGTATGGCAACATTATATAATTGGAAGAAAAAGTTTTTCATTAATAATAAATTTGATTTTAGATATGCTATCGCTGGTCAAGTTCGAAGTAGTAGACTTGAAGATAGTGTAGAAGATTTGATAAAAAATTGTATAAATCAATATTATTTAAATGAACAAAAAATTTCAATTAGAGAGCTGCATAGGATAGTAAATAATGAAATATGGAAAATCAACACATTAACAAATAAGCATATTAAGTCACCTTCATACGAAACAGTACGAAAATTTGTTAATTTTATGGATAAGAAAAAAATTGTACAAAAAAGAGAAGGATATTTAGAAGCGTATAAGCAATATAAGATTTACAAACAAGGTCTATCGGCTACAAGAATTTTAGAATACGTTGAAATTGATCATGTATTCTTAGATATTGAAGTTAACTATAGAGAAATCTTATTGGGTAGGCCTGTACTTACCATGCTAATCGATAATTATTCATTAAGCATATTAGGTCTATATATAGGATTCGGAAAACCGAATACCTTTGCTGTACTTCAAGCTATAAAATCTTCTCTACTCCCTAAAGATAGTGTTCAAAAAATCGTTGACCAAACTGCATCAGATTGGTGTCAATATGGCATTATAGAAAACCTAATAACTGACAATGCCAAAGAGTTTCATAGTAATGATTTTAAAAATGTCTGTTTAGAATTGGGCATAAATATTCAATATGCCCCACCCTATCATGCATGGTACAAAAGATATGTGGAAAATTATTTTGGTTCATTGAATAAAAAATTAATTTCAAAGTTACCTGGGAGTTATGCTGATAGTTCGCAACAGAAAAAAACACTACCTTATGAAACCTTTATAAAGATTCTATATACCTATATAGTTGAAATTTATCATAATTCATACAATAAACGTAAAAAAGGCACACCTTATGAATTATGGAGTAGATCACTTAATCATAATCCACAAAATATAGTATTTAGCTATGATGAAATTAATATAATTATAGGTAGTACTATTGAACGAAATATTTCTAAATCAGGCATATCAATTGATAATGTTTATTATAATGATGAAAATCTAAATATTATTAGAAGAAACTTAAATGATACTAAAATTAAGATAAAAAGAAATTTAGATGATATATCTTATATCTATGTATTTTCTGTGTTTACTAAAAAATATATAAAGATTTATGCTGTAGATCAAGAATATACAAAAGGCAAAACTGTTTTTCAGCATAGATGTATCTTAAAATTAATAAATAAAGAATCTAAGGATACTGACACTTTGGATAAAATTTATTCGGCGGAGAAAAAAATTACTGATTATCTAGATGATTTTATTTCAAATAAAGATAATAAAAATTCAAAAAAAATAAAACGAAAAGATAAGGTGTTAAATTATAGTAACTTATCAAGCAGTACTTTTTCTAATAAAAAAGTTGATAAAAAAGATAATATAAACACTATAATTAGTAACCCCTCTACTATAGAAGAAGCACCAAATTCAGAAGATAATGAAGATTGGGGTATTTTTAAGATGGATTAGTCGATTATGTCAGATTCGAGTATTCTAAGAATAACAGATATTGAAAATATATATATTGTCTATCCTAGGCTTCAAAATATTTTGGATGTCATTGACGAAATATTTAAGTTATCTGGAATATCGTCAGAACCCAATTGTCTTTTTATAACTGGTCACAGTGGTGTTGGTAAAACACGCTTAATTGAGTATTATCTGAATAATCATCCTAGAGAGGAATTAGCTGATCGTACAAGAGTGCAAGTCTTTTCTGTAGAAATTCCATCACAAACATCTATTAAAGATTTAGCCTCTACAATGCTATCTGCTCTAGGTGATCCAAATCCTGCTTCTGGCACTAAAGTTACAATGACAAATAAACTTTATAAACTTTTGAATAGTTGCCATGTCAAGCTAATAATAATCGATGAGTTCCAACACCTCATTCATAATGCAAGTGATAAAAAATTTGATGATGTAGCGAACTGGCTGAAAGGTCTAATTAACCACACAAAAATTCCTATAGTATTGTTAGGATTACCAGAATCAGAAGAAATACTTTTACGTAATTCACAGTTACGGAGAAGATTCTATTATTCGATGTCAATAGAACCGTTTAATATTAGGACGATTACAGGTGAAAAGGAATTTGTAAAATTCCTTTCTATAATTAAAGAAGGTTCAAAATTCATTTTTGAGAATGATTTTTTCTTAGATAGGAGTTTTTACTTACCTCTTTTTTTTGCATCCAATGGTACGGTTGCTAACATTATGAAATTTATAAAATTGGTTTTTAGGCTAGCTATAAAAAAAGATACCAACATAATTAAGAAACAATACTTTGCACTAATTTACGAACAAGCAATCTTCAAAAAAGAGTCAGTTTTTCCAAACTTTCAAAATCCTTTTAATGTTGATTTTGATACATTTTTATCATGGTCACTAGTATCATCAACCATCGGTGAAAAAAAACCTTTTAGGGAAATAAACAGGAAATCAACTGATGTACCTCCTATCTAATAAATTTTTAGTTCGCCCTAGACCTTATGATGATGAATTTATTCTAAGTTACCTGCAGAGAGTTTCCCAAGAAAACTCATATGCTTCTTTAGATCAAATTTGTTCAACAGTTTTCGCTCATCGTAAAAGTTTAACAGATATAATTAAGGGGAATTTTGACACGAAATTGTTAGCTCAATTTACCGATTTAAGTATCAGCCAAATTTGTGATTTACTAACTTTAGGCGAAGACTATCATTTATCATCACATCCAATTTTTTGTATAGAATGTTTTAAATTAAACAAATATATTAAAAAACAATTTTATAAAAAAGAATATATCTGCGAAAATCATGATTTACCGATGATAAGTAGGTGTTTATTTTGTAATAGATTATATTCTTGGAAAGTATTAGATAATTTAAAATGTAGTTATTGTAAAAAAAATATTAATAATAAAATTGAACAAAAAATTTTGAAAGAAACTAGTGTGCATAATGTTATTAAATTCTCTAATCTAGTATTAAAGTATAAATCATATGCCCCCATGAGTTTATCTTATCAGTTTGGCTTTTATATAAAAAGATATAATTATGCTCACAATCTATTATTAAATAGAAATAATTCTTTTGAAATATTTATTAAGCAGTTTTTCTTTAATGATTACATTTATAAACGAGAACCAAGTAAGTATATTGATGAATACATCTACTTTTTAATAAATATGAAAAAAACGATTTCAGAAATGGTATTAGATGAACATATCAACAAGACTGATAAAATTTTAAAAATGTATTTTATAGAAGATTTTGATTCTTATGAATTAGAGTCGGATTTTAACAGTAATTTCATATCCATAAATCAAGAGGATTATAAAAAATACATGTTTATTAGTTACTTAAACTGTCAAAAAATTCTAGGTATAGATTTAAATAAGGTTGAATATTTTTGCTCGAAGAAGCTTTTGAAAAGATGTAATAAATACATAGATTTATATAGTTTGTTTAAATTGTGTGTTGATATTAAACTCTCCTCAACATATGAAGACTTAAGTGATAATTACACTTACTTTAAAGACTTATCGAAAAAAGAGATGTTAAGGGTTCTAAAGGACTTAAGATTTGGTGATTTTATCCTTTATAATTTCAATAGCTTAGACGCTCTTTCTAAAGTTAAGATAAGTAATTTTGATTTAAATTATGGAAAAATTGAAAAGATAGCTCATTTTTTTAAAACTTGATCAATTAATTGGTAGGTTGCATTGTATAGTGAATATTCCTTTACTTATAAGCCTATATTGAGTAAATCTTCATCTAAAAACTAATCAAACTTTTCTATGTTATTGTTCTTGGTGAATAAATAATTAACCTAAATCCTATTCAAAGAGTCTATAAGTATTAACATAATCTAGCCCTGTACATGAAGTAGTACAGGGCTATTTTACAATTAGTTAGTTATAGATAAAGATCGCTCTAAAACCTCAAGAATTATTTCTAATTCTTGCTGAGTTCCACATGAATATCCATTCTTTCTACTTTGTTGATTTAACATCTGCAGTGCTTCAGGATTCTCAAGCAGATGTTCAACCAATTCTAATGGTGTGAATCCGGCATGATCTTTTTCCCAAAGTTGCTTTGGTAGCAATGCTACTAATTTTTTGACTGCGTACACATCGCCAGACCAACATGCGGTATGTAGCGGTAATCTTCCATCCATTGTTCTCAAATTCCAATCAGAAGACCCTGTACAGAAAGTATCAAAAACTTTTGGAGATTTAATTTTACAAGCTGTATGTAGGGCAGTCATTCCTTGGTAATTTTGAATATTAGCATCGGCTCCTGCTGCTAACATTTGTTCAACTAATAGTGTTTCACGAGCTTCAACAGCTAACATTAATGGTGTTTGCCCTTTTAGGTCGGTAATATTGAGTTGCTTTGGGTATTTTTCAAAAATATCTTTTAAAAGGGTTTCCCAAACTTCTAATATCTTCTCATCCATCAATTTTTGAGCTTTAAGAAATAGTTTCAGCATGAGCATGAGCATGAGCATTGAATTACCTTCGACATCAGGTAGATTTGACTTAAATAAAGCGTTATTAGAATCTAGCCAATCCTTTAACCCTGCTAAATTATTTTGCTCAAGCAAAGGAAAAAGTTTATCCAAAGCTGGTTTTACTAAAGTCTGACTAAGTGGTTGTTGAGGCTTGATTCCAGGATATGGTTTATATAGAACCTCCCAAAAGTAAGAATGTGCCCAACGTGCTATTTCCTCTATAGAAGGAATTTGATCACTTTCTATCATTCCACCACTAAGCATTTCCCGATAATATTTTTCGTGATTGTTTGTAATAAGTTTTTGATTCGCTACTGCTACAGCTAAACAATCTCGTGCAATCTCTCCAGTCATTAGGCCGTAACTACATTTAAAACTTTCTTCTAAGGCCTCTCTGAAATATTTTGATGCCTCATCAAAATTATTTTGTGCCAATAAGTGCTTGGCATTGTATTGCAAAATGGCGAACTTCCATAAATCATATCCTGCAGTTTTTTCTGCTTCAGCAATTAAAGCTTCAACCTTGATTTTACAATCTTTAGGTCTGTTTTTACTTTCACCATTTAAATAGTAAGCAAGTTCTGGAATGGCAACTAAAGTTTTCTCTATTGGCGTATTGGCTAATTCTCTCATACGTTTAGCGGCCATTTCTTTCAACCGAATGGGTAAGTCTGGCGACTGAGCTACACTACTTACCACCCAATAACTCTGCTCATTCTGTAATGCTCTCCATGGTGAATTTTGTTGCATTCGAGCTTTTAATTCTTGAATTTTAGTTTGTTCCTCGTAAAAGCTATGGAGTTTACGAACAGTACGTTCAGCAATTTCAGTGAATGAATTACCATCATCCCCCATCACATCATCAAGAACATCACTTTCATTGATACGGAAGCTATAGCTCAGATACATTGCAAGCTCATCAATACCTGTTTTTTTTCTTGAAGGTAGAATTGAGAGAAATAAGCTTTCTCTATCCCATTCAGGTAAATGGGTTTCAAACCACATATCTTCTGCCAATTCACCCTCATCTCTACAATTTTTCCATGCCTCGATAGTAAGGTTATAAACAACTTTATATAATGCGAATAATTGCAGAACTTTATTTTTAAGTGGGTCTACGCAATGCTTATCTACATCAGGGCACAGAGATTTGACTAATCGGTGATAAATATCTTGTACTACACAAGCAACAACAAGACGTTGGCGAATAACATCTAGAGTAGGAGCTGAATATCGATCTAATAAGCATTCAATTAATCTAACTTTTTCTTCTTCATTTACGTTACCCTGCAAAATCTCGGTAAGGAGTTCCTCAGACAGTGGGAGCTCAAATTTAAGTTTTTGAGCATTCAAGCCCTTCTTCTTGATAAAGGTTAATGCTTGATTAAATTGTTTATCAGTAGAAGCTGTTTCATCTAGAGTAAAGGAACCTTCAAAATCTAGACTTAGTCCATCGGGGAAATATTCATAAATAGAGCTGTAACGAATAGTATTGATACCATTCTTCCAGTTATAAAGAGAACGTTTTAAATTTTGGATGTCTATATCTAGGCTCTGGTTGGCAACATTGCCTACATCTGTTCCTAAGAGATCTGTTAACCAGTCAATAACTTGGGGAACTGGTAAAACTAGATTTTTATCACCATCACTTGTAACCAGTTCAGGTAAATACCAGAAACGGCCACCTGGCATACCTTTATCAAAAGGAGTCTGAATAGCTTGAAATGCAGAAAATCGTGCTAAACCAGGTACTAAAAAATGCGTTAAAAGCATCCAATTAATTTGTTTTTGATCAGCATCTAGTGTCCAAGTTTTGAGTTCAAGACCTTTATAGGCGTTTGCAATATTAGTTAGTGGCTGCCAAATGGTATCAAAAGAATCTGGTTGAACTTCAAGTTTTTCAAAAATAGATAAGATTATTGTTTTCATCATATCAGATTGCTTACTGATACTAATTTTCCCAGTAGCAAATTTGTTCTTTTGAACTGTCGAATATGAGTTATTACAACCAAGACTTTGATGGATTTCTAACAGTACTGATTCAATTTTTGGTAAAGTGCCCATGCTCTAATGCAACCATGATGAAATTTTCAGATATCTTATATACTTATCTACGCAACAACGATGAAAAATGATGACTCCCCCCTAAAAGTGTCTGAAACTTTTATTAAGGTTATGTTTTTTTCATAAAATTAGAATGATTAAATATTAATCCTTGAAAAAATAAAAAAAATGACCTTAAATTATTAAAATTAATAAGTATTTGATATGGTAGGTATGTGTGTCTTTAGAACCAGGCGGCTTAGCTGAAAAAATTGGAAATCGTTACGAATCATCTTGGATCACATTCCAATTGTTCCGATTATTAGATGAAAAAATTTCCTATGTCCAAGTTGAGCCACTAGGTGAGGACGAAGATGCTGTCGATGTCATTGTTGGTAATCTTGATGGTTCTAAAGAACATCATCAATGCAAAATTGGCAATATATCTGATAATGCTTGGTCTATAGCTACTCTACAATCTAAAGAACTTTTGACAAAAGGTTTTCAACATATCTTATCGGGCTCAACATCCTATAAAGTTGTTTCAAGAATTGGTTTTAGACTATTAGAAGATATCTGTGAAAGTGCCTTAAATAGTACAGGATCTAGCTCAGACTTCTTTGAGCATCAAATTAAAGAAATAAGCCAAGAAAGGTTAAAGATATTTAATGATTTATGTAGGAAATTAAATCTTGATCCATCAAATCCAGACGATCTAGACAAAGCTCTTCACTTTCTAAAATGTTTTGAAATTAGGCAGTTCAATGAAGATGATACAGACCATGAGATGTGTATATTAATCGCTGAAAAATTAATCTATGAGCAACCTATTCATCTAGTCCACTTCTTACAAACTTATCCAGTCAAATGTCATAAACTCAGAGAAAAAATTACCACTCATCTGTTAAAAACTGATCTAGAAAGTCAAAACTTCTCTTTTAGACCCTCACCGAGTGACCCTCATACTTCTTCTGTAATAAAAACGCTGAATGAAGAGTTTGATCAGTCAATCGAACCTTTTCTCATCTTACAGAATAATATTCAGCGTACTGAATTCACTACCACAGTGGATGCTATTAATAGTAGTCCTATAACATTAATTAAGGCGGATGCAGGTGTAGGCAAAAGTGCCTTTTTATTAGACTTAAAGAAGCATTTTTTTCGATCAGGAGCCATTGTTCTTCCTATTCGACTAGATAGAAGAGTTCCAGAGAAAAATATCAATCAATTTGGAGAGGATTTAGGTTTTCCCTGTTCTCCAATTTACTGCCTAGAGAAATATAGTCAGGGACAAGAAGTTGTTGTTATTTTAGATCAATTAGATGCTCTACGTTGGACTGCCCTACATTCATCAAATGCATTGGATATATGCATGAAAATGGTTAAGGAAATTCTTTTACTACGTCAACATGCTAGTGCCAATATAAAAATTATTATGGCGACTAGGAACTTTGAACTAGAAGATGATATACGTCTAAAAAATTGGATCAATAGCATTGATGATGATGTAAAAAAAATAGAATTAAAACTTTTTGAGTCAGATCAAATCAATCCATATGTTAGCCAATTTGAAGAATATGATCAGTTAAGTGATGAGCAAAAAAAAATTTTAAAAATACCTTTATGGTTAGGCATTTACACAAACTTAGCCAATGGTTTAGGTGAGGCTCCTAAATTTACAACCAAATTGGATTTGATCAAATTTTTCATTGAAGATCGGTTTAAGCAACTCAATGAGAGTCAAGGTATTTCCACAGTAGATAGCGATAGGTTTTTCCATGAAGTTATACATTTGATGAATCAACTCAACAAATTAAGTATTTCTTCAACTCAACTACCTCACGGATCATCAGAAATTAAAAAAGCTATGGTCTCTGTTGGATTGCTGTCTGAGCAAAATAGAGAAATTAGTTTCAGACATCAAGCAATTTATGATTATGCAATAGGGAAAAAACTACTTTCGCTTGGTCTTCAATCAACCGAAAATTTCTTAAACGAATTAGGAGTAAGAAATCAGCAAACGCTGTTGAAACGTGAACATCTCAGATATGCACTTGCATTGTTATATGAAGCAGATGAAAGTATTTTCTGCAAATGTATCGAAGCAGTCCTTTATCATCCTGAAATTCGATTTCATTTGAAATCATTAGTATTTAGCGTATTACGCCATATAGAAAACTTTAAAGCTCCTCTTAAAAAGCTTATTAATAAGATTGTAGAAGATGCTGAATTAGCTCCTCATTTTATAAGATTAAGTTGCAGTGGTAATCCTGCTCTAGTTCAATATCTATCGGACAGTCATTATCTAAGTGATTGCTTAGATGAAGATGGGGAATTGAAATCTAAAGCCTTAGAGCTTTTAAGATCTGTTTCTGACAAAACACCAAATTTATTAATCCATGAGTTATCCAGGTTTGTGAATCAATCACCTGAGTGGAATCAAAATATCTACAATAGTTTATGTTGGAATATGAAAAATGATTCAGATGAACTCTTTGATCTTCGTATGCAACTTATTAAAGCTGGCACTAACAGTCATTATGTTTTTTGGGATGACTTAACTAAACAACATCCATTAAGAGCTTTGTATCTATTAGAACTTATGTGTGATGAAGACCTACACATAAGATTAAATTCTCGAGAAAAATGGTCTAATTACGATACTGAGTGTGTGGAAAAACTTGCAGATAGTCATCCACAAGAAGTACTCAGAGTTTTCTTACCTATCTTGAATACTTTCTTCTCTTCCAACAAACAGGATGAATATAGTAATGACTATACATGGTCACATGAATATGCAACTAGAACATCTTTAGAAGAGTTTATTTATAACTGTTTGTTCAAAATCGTAATCAAAGCTTCTACAAATACTATTTTAGAACCAGATCAATTACTTCAGTTGCTCAGTCCATATAAAGAAACTATTAATCTGATTTTTAATCGTATATATGCAAATGTACTTCTAAATCTAGACATTCAATATGCTGACGAAGTGATAGAGTGGTTATTAGACAACCCAAATCAAAAATTTAAACTTGGGAATAATAATGAAGAACCAATCTGGAAGCTGGCTGGGAAAATAATTGAAAAATTCTCCCCGCATTGTAGTCAAAATAAGTTTGAACAACTTGAAAATATTATCTATTTCTTTCCCCCGGACTATCATGTAGATCAAATTAAACGGTGTTTAGAATACACACGTGAAAATTACTACATGCCTTATTGGGGAAAAACACAATATCACTTACTACCTAAATTAGATGTAGCACGTATTACAATTGAGTCAGAGCAGTTAATTGCTGTCCTTAGACGCAAATTTGAAAAATATACTGAAGATGATTTCTGTAATCGTTCAAATGGTGTTGGAGGATTTGTAAGTTCTCCTATTAAAAACCCTCTCATGCTTTCAAACAAGGCTTGGAAAAAACTTATTACTACTGATCCAAGTAAGTTCAGCAAGAATAAGTTCAGAAGAGACCTTAGAGAAGCGAGTATTCATCAATTTTCAAATGCTTTTGAAAGTGCAGTAATTAGTGAACCTCAACGTTATGCAAAGTTTGCTTTAACCCTACCAATCGATATCCCTCAGGATTACATTAACGCCTTGTATTATGGGCTTAGAGATAATGATCTTAATCGAGTTCCAGATGAGTTAAAAGAAACATGGGAGCCTTGCCCTATTGAGTTGGTTGAACAAGTGATTGATCATTTTTCAGCTTCAAAGTATTCAAGACAACTTGAAAGCTTGCTCTCAGCAAAAATCAATGTGTTATCTCCCAAGTACATAAATTTACTAGAAGATATCGCGAAATCAGCAGATGACCCTTTACCTAATAAATTGAATATCCATACAGTAGGTTATCCAGATCAGTTGGATGAAATCTCAAGCCGTGATTTAAAAGGTAATACTATTAATTGTACACGAGGATCTGCATATACAGGTCTTGCTGGTAAATTTTGGGATGATCAAGAATATGCACTTTCACATAAATATATCATTGAGAATGCACTGAACGATGAACATGCAGCGGTGAGAATGGCAACTGCTAATCTGTTATTACCTATGTATAACTATGACCAGGACTATGCTTTCGATAAATTCATAGAATTATGTAAGAAAGACATTCGAAATACTCTAAGTTATGGCTTTCATTATTATTTTAACAATGCTTTCACTGGTCAGTATAGAGAGTCATTTATTTCTGTTGTCAAAACTATGCTTGAATCTAAGTATGAAGACGTGAGAAAAGAAGGTCATAAACAAATCATTGCTCGATGGTTATTCAATGATTTATTTGAAGCAGAGTTACAGCTAAGTCTAGATTCTAAAAATCAAGAAAGTCTTTGGGGCTATGCTTCCGTGATTAGCCAACTCTTAGGTGATGATACCAAAGGATATGATCACTCAAAAATGAAAAAAATATTTGAGATCTTAGTTAATTCAGAAAACGAGGAAACCCTAAAAAAAATGGGGAAATTCTTCAACCAAAAATTTTGGTCAAAAAGATATGCTAGAGAGTTTTTTGAAAAATATGTGCACTCAAATGCATTAAATCATAATGTTTATAATGTTTTGCACTCTATAGAAGAAAGCCCGACAGGAATGGGTCAATTCAGTGACCTTATTATTGTCATGATTCAAAATATTCTTAAGTTAAAAACTCAAGAGTTAATGAATAATTTAGATACAAATACTATTACGAGAGTCATTCAGCAATTATATGATCAAGCAGAAAATGATGACGATGATGAAACACTGGGGTATTGTCTTGATATGTGGGATGAACTTTTGGCTAGTAATCATTCATTTATAAGAAATATGACTGAAAAATTGGATGGTGGATTGCTAGCATAGTTTATTAAACTTAATATGTTATGACGATTATTTACGAACCGAATTATTGAACAATAATCCTTTGAGATTAAACTGAAGAACTTTGGAAAAGTATGAAAAATTTACAACTCGCTAAAAACATAAAAATAGAAATCTTAAGACTTCTTGCTCAACAAGAAGAAAAGTTATTCAAGAAAATGGGGGCCTTAGAATTTTTTGATTCAATTTTAAATTTGCGGGCTATGCCATCTACTGACAATAGATACAAAGATGCAAAAGGCGATTTTACACAGCACTATATAAATAACAATGATTGGACTCTTGAAGAAATCTTACTCGATAGATACGATTTCACAAATTCTGATGAAAATTTTTTCAAACTTCTTAATCTAGTTGTATCCCCTACTGTCAATAACACGGAAGAAGAAGTAAAGTTTTTCTATTACACCTTAAATTCAATACTTAACAGCCACTCACTTGAATATCGTTTGAAAACCATTAATGAAAATGGTATCTCAATATTCGAGTTAGATACTTTAGATAGTGAAAATCAATTCAAAGATATAGTTGATAATCATACCCCAATTTTTGTTAATAAAGATAAAGATGTTAATATAATAGAGAAACTAAATAAAAATCATCCTTCCTATATCTTGCTTAATCCAACAACATGGGATGATTTTTCAAGTAAAAACCAATTCACATTGTCGGTTCAATATAAAGGTAAACATACAACATTAGGATTGTTGAAAATAATATCGATTGATTCAAAAAGTACAACACTGAGCTTACCATACCAGCTTACGAAGTTAGGAAAAGAATATTGTTCATTGGGAGAGAAAATTGACTACTATAAAAGTATCAAGAATTTTTTCGGAAACCATTATTTAACTATCTTGAAAGCCTTTAATGATGTTGCATTTTTTCCACAGATAAGCGAATCTTTTGAGAATTCTTCGGATTTCAAAAATAGTTTAATCAGGTTTGATGGTCAGGAGCAATTAATGCGTCAAGCTCGTTATATTATTGATAACTATGATCTAAGTAATCTTTATTCTTTTGAGTATATCTACAGACCTAGTTATTCAGACAATATTGAACCATTAAAGATACCATTTAATTTTAATGATAATTCTATCCTTCCTGATAGAATTTATGCCCTTATCGGCGAGAATGGTGTCGGTAAAACGCAATTGGTCTCAAAATACCAATAGATTTGGCTAACAACGTATTAGATACTTTTACACCTAAAGTACCACTTTTCAGTAAGGTCATTGCTGTTTCTTATAGTGTTTTTGATGATTTTAAAATTCCAGAAAGCTCATCGAAAATAAATTATGTATATTGTGGTTTAAGACAAGAAAAAAATGGTGAAAAATATACGCTTACTAAAGATGATTTAAAGGAAAGGTTTTTTAACTCTATTCAAAAAGTTCAAAAAAGTAAAAGGTTCGATCGTTGGTGTGCAATTGTGGAAAATTTCTTTCCAAACAATACAGTCGATCGATGGAAAACATGGAATGAATCTGAGTTTGAATACGAATTAAATATTACTGAAATTAGTAATTCTCTTAATAAATTCAGTTCAGGTCAGTCAATTTTTGTTTTTATTTTAACGGAAATATTAGCGAATATTCGCTATGATTCATTAATTATATTTGACGAACCAGAAACGCACTTGCATCCGAATGCTATTTCTCAGCTCATTAATAGTATCCATTTATTAGTTAAAAAATTCCAATCGTATTGTATTATTGCGACTCACTCTCCGATCATCGTACAGGGTATTCTGTCTAAAAATGTTTATGTTGTAAGAAATGAAAATGATGTTTTAAGTGCTAAGCACCCTTCAATTGAAACATTTGGGGAAAATTTAACCAAGATTACAGATGATATTTTTGGTGCCAGAGATACAACATCTCAATTCAAAAATGAATTGCAAATATTAATTAATAAAGGCTATAGTTATAATGATATTATAAATTTACTTAAAACGAATAATGTACCATTAAGCTTGAATTTAACAGTTCTATTAAATGGTATGGCATCGAATTAATATGATTAACTTAACTCCATATCATTTTGACAGTGAAGATTTTTTAGAGAAAGTGGTTAAATCTAAGAAAAAAGGTAAAAATGAGAAACCTCCTCTTTATAAAGATAGAATAGTCCCCTTATCTCAAAAAATATCACCTTATTACCCCATATATGATCGCGCATTTTCAACAAATTCATTACATACTATAACAGCATGTAATTTATTTACTGATAGTGAGGAATCTGACTTATTAAAACTATATAAATATAGTTCTAAGCCATTTACTTTATTAAAAAATGCAATAGTTTCACGACCGAATAATCGTGAGGATCATACCTGTCAATATTGCACTATAAATAGCGTAAACACTTTAGATCATATTATGCCCAAGGATGATTATCCTGAATTCGCAGTTCATCCAAAAAATTTAGTTCCCGCATGTTCTCAATGTAATGGTAAAAAATCTAAAAAATGGATCACAAGTGGAGTATTCGAGTGTCTAAACCCTTACTTACATCAATTGCCACCAGTCCAATTTCTATTTGCAAGAGTAGTCTATACTAACAATACTTTTGATGTTAATTTTTATTTAGATAATCAAAATAATGTGTTACCAACTTATTTATTTAATGTTATTAAAAATCATTTTCGCAACCTTGACCTATTGGAAAGATATAAAGAATCTTCTTCTAAAATTATTTCTGAGTTTGACAACTCTATTAAAGGATCACTTACAACACAATGCCTTCAAAATGCTTTAATTAATGCAAGAAAGACGATCCAATTAAACCAAACTGAATTTGGCTATAATCAATTTGAAAATGTTCTTAAGTTGGAGCTATGCAATGGACAAGCTTACATACAATATTGCCAAGCTCAGGGATATTAAACCCCATCTTTTTAATACATATTAATAAAATTTTAAATTTCAACTTTCTCATTTTCTAACCAGCCCAGGTTATAATATTAGCCTCCCAAAATATGGTTGATCTCTTATGAACACCTCCAATGATCCCTTACATGGCAAAAAACTCGCTGATATTTTGGATGAATTATTGGATTACTACGGTGGGTTTGAAGGCTTAAGCCGTAAAATTGAAATTAGATGTTTTTGCATAGATCCAAGTGTTAAATCATCATTACGATTCTTAGGTACCACACCATGGGCACGTGAAAAAGTAGAAAGTTTATATTTGTATGTGTTACGCCAAAAAGCGAAACAGAAATCGTAGTGATCAAAACCCTAGTCTCAACATCATATTTTATATCAGGTAGTAGACTACTACTTATTGAATAGCCATCGATTTGGTAGACATCTTTTAATGAGTGGTGGACTGCCACCACTCTCCTAGACAAATTTAGTCTATTCTTAAGACATTTTTAGTCGAAAAATATATTTATTTAACTAGGTTCATGAACCAAGAATTTTATAAACTAGTAATTTAATCGTCTAAGTTATTAAAATTATTGCCAATTAAATATAACTTCAAATATGAAATAAACTTTAGGTAAACATAAATTAAATCAAATACACCAGACAATAAGTTCATAAATACTATCCTATCTATAATTCCTGTCGATAAAAGTTAATTTTGAAATTGTGGTAATTTTTTGAGTTTTTTTCATTCTAAGAGTTAACTAGTCAAAAAGAAGGAAATTCTAATATTAACTAGTCATGTAATTGTATGTAAATAAATTTAATTAATAAAATTTAAACACTTATTGAGTTATTTATTCTAATAATTAGGTAGTCATTGCACTCGACATCGTGAATCTTAGGAATTGTTATTCACGATGTCGAGTATCCTAAGTAACATAATATACGTTATGCCGAAATCCGACGCGCTATATGATGATCTAGCCTGATAAACAATAATTTTAACTTTGTAATTTCTTCATCATTATCCAATTCTGAATTTTGCAGTTGCTCTAGAACTGTCTCCAGTAGATCGCGAATGTACTCGTAATCATCTCTGGTTAAAACACCTTTTTTCCTGTCATAGCTGACTGTTTTGTATATGTGTCTATTTCTAATCATTGAAATCATTCTGATACAGTAATGTAAACAACAAACGCAATAAAAACACCGAAAGCTAGACCTTGAGCAAATCCCAAATTATAAAAAGAATCAGCAACAGCTAAAGCCTGATCTATATATTCTTGTTGCATTGATTTACCTTCCGACAAAGACGTTCATGAGCCTTCTTGTATCTAACAGAAAAAGATTGACCACAAAAATTACAGGTTAGATAAATAGTTTCTTGTTTTAAATTATTTTCCTTCAAAACAAGTTCAAGCAAATCTAAAGATGAATTTTTCATTGTTGTCTCCAGTGAATATAAAACACTCTATTGATCTAATTTTAGTCAATCGTAACCCGCATGTTATAAATGGGGGTAGGAACAACAACACTTGTTGCGAATCTAGGTTTGGTTTTAAGGCTTTCTCCCGTGTTTTGACAGGTTAAGCTATTTTGATTTTGAGAATCTGCGGATAACTTTTTATTGTTAGAAGACATAATCAAACCCCAAAATGACCAAAAACAAGACCAACAAGAAAACCAATAACAAGACCAACGAAGTAAGACGGAATATGCATATGCTCTACCCCAAACAACGTGTTAAATGAAAAGAGATATAGTTCTTATGCATGATTGAATAGCAGCGAGGGCATTCAACAAGATCAGTCTGATGAACAGAACGAATAATCACTTAGCAATCCCCCATTTCATCTTTTAATTCTTGATTTGCTTTTTTGTATAAATCTGCATGTGCATCAATCAAGGAATAGTCATAAGCCATTTCAGCAGCAACTAAAGCCAGATGCTCTAAACACTGCTCTGTGGAGAAAGCAGGAATACATTCATCTAGACAAAATTGACCATTTTGAGAGACCAACTCTGCTACCCGATTAAAAGCAGCTTGAGTAAAGTCTTGAGGTGAACTAAAAGTGATTATTTTCATGCTTATGATTTATCACAAATGATATTTGAATGTTTTATAACATTTGATTTGTGATAATGCAGCATATCATAAAATATAAATCAGATATGATGTCAAAATTTTGGAGAAAGACATGGCTGTAACAATTCGGTTGAGAGATGAAGAAGAAGAAATGATTAAAGACTCAACGCTTGAAATGATGTTCGAAACAAAAATTCGAATTAAGGAATCAGATGTAATTCATACTCTCATTAGAAAGCACCTTAAAGACATAAAAACAGAAGATGTAATGAGATATAGAGCTGAAATACTTAAAAAAGACGATTAATTATTTATATTGACCAAGATGATTGATTTCATATTAAGGGTGTAAATGCACCCTTTTCTTATTAGGAATAAAAATGGGTATTGCAATATTTTGTTTAGTATTAGGATTTACTATTGGGTATCTCTGGAGAGACTCACGCACTAAAAAAGAAAAACCAAAAACTAAAAAAACAAGAAATGTATATCTCAGCTATAACGAAAGACAACGTGCAAAGATACATCATCAGAGTGATGCAGAGAGGATTAGAGAGCTTAATTTACTTTCTACAAATGAAAGTAAATTCATGCGTTTATTACAACATCAATTTACAGAGCATCGATTAATTATTAAAGACAGACGGTTTTATATTGCAGACCAGGATAACTACCCTATTGCTATATTTGAATATCGAGATGGTACAAAGGAATTAAAAGTTAAAGACAACGAAGACGGTATTCCTGTTTTTCTTTATAAAGCCATTCTCTCCAGTGAAGCACTCAATGAAGATAAAATGTCGCTCATGTCGAATGTCGCATAACGTAATTTTATGTTAAATAGGATATCTGAGACTGTGGCCTACGCAACTATCTATAAACGTTAATTTTGAAATTTTCAGCAGAAATTAAAGCTAAAAATGAAGTCGCCAAAAAGTAAAGCGAACTATGAAATAAAACCCTCCTTGGAGAGTTTTTATAGTTCGCTTTATAGGAATTAACTAATAATTCTAGGTTCGCCTCCTAAGAATCTTGCGACTCCTTAAATATGGATTGCACGTTGCATCGCCGATAATACCGACTCATGCATCGCCTCAGACAAAGTCGGATGAGGGAAAATGACCTGTGCTAAGCTTTCATCTGTAGCTTCTAGGCATTTTGCGATGGCAAAACCTTGAATATGTTCGGTGACTTCATGTCCGACCATGTGAGCACCTAACAACTCACCCGTTTCCTGACTAAAAATGGTTTTAACAAATCCTGCACTATCGCCTAAAGCCAATGCCTTACCATTGGCTTGCAAAGGAAACTTACCAACATTGATACTCAAGCCTGCAGCTTTCGCTTTCTGTTCTGTTAAACCAATACTGGCCACTTGAGGATGGGTAAAGATACAGCCTGGAATTTGTGTACGCTCTAAAGCATGTACATGACTTAGGCCTGCAATTTTCTCTACACAAAGAATGGCTTCATGACTGGCTTTGTGTGCCAAACACGGTGCACCAGCGACATCGCCAATTGCATAAACGCCCACAACATTGGTTTTACACCATGAGTCGACTTTAATAAAGCCATTCTCAAATTCAATACCCAAAGCTTCTAGGCCAAGATTATCAGCATTCGGTTTTACTCCAGTAGCCGAAAGTACCTTTTCAACGCTAATGATTTGCACACCTGTGGCAGTTTCAATATGGCAATGTACTTGAGCATGATCTGTTTCTATTTTCTTTACAGTCGCTTCGGTTAAAACCTGCATCCCCTGCTGTTCAAATTGCTTTTGTACATACTTCGCAACTTCAATGTCTTCGCTAGGTAGAATCTGTTTTGCAATATCAACTAAGGTGACTTGGCAGCCTAAGTCTTGGTATAGGCTTGCGAACTCACTGCCTATAGCACCAGAACCAATGACCAGTAAAGACTTTGGTAATTGTTCTGGAACTAAAGCTTCTTTATAACTCCAGATTTGATCACCATCTACAGGAATATGAGGCAGATTAGCTGCACGTGCACCTGTTGCTACAATAATATGTGGTGCAGAAATCTGCTGTTTCTGACCATTTACATCTGTAAGTAGTAATTGTTCTTTGGCAATAAACTGGGCTGTCGCATTGAAAACAGTAATTTGATTCTTTTTCAATAATTGACCAATACCTTGTACCAGTTGTTCAGAAACCTGTCTGCTATGATAGACCAGTTTTTGAATGTCAAAATCAACAGCGTTAAGAGTAAAGCCGAAATGCTCTGCGGATTTAAACTGCTGCGCAAGCGCAGCCCCGCTTAATAATGCCTTGGTTGGAATGCATCCCCAGTTAAGACACACCCCTCCTAAGTGTTGTTTTTCAACGACTGCAGTTTTCAATCCCAGTTGTGCTGCACGAATCGCAGCGACATATCCTCCAGGACCAGCACCAATAACCACAAGATCAAACTGTGTATCTGACATGTCTTTTCCTCCTACACCAAAATTAATGCAGGATTTTCGACAAACTGCTTAAACGCCGATAGGAATTGAGCACCCAATGCACCATCAATAACACGATGATCACATGACAATGTTGCTGTCACCATTTCACGAGCAACAATCTCATCATTTTCGACGATAGCACGTTTTTCGGCTGCACCGAGGGCCAGAATTGCACCTTGAGGTGGGTTAATAATGGCATCAAACTGTTGAATACCCAGCATTCCTAAATTGGAAATACTGAAACTGCCACCTTGAAACTCATCAGGTGCTAATTTTCCAGTCTTGGCACGTGTCGCCAGATCACGCATATCGTTGGAAATTTGTGCCAAAGATTTAAGGTTTGCTGCTTTAATAATTGGCGTGATCAGTCCGTTTTCGATGGCCACGGCAACTGAAATATCAGCCTGTTCAAACTGTAAGATCTGCTGATTTTCTTCATCAAATTGCACATTGACCTGTGGAACTTTGATCAGCGCGGCGGCGGCAGCTTTAATCAGCATATCATTAATGGACAGCTTTACTTGTGGTACGGTACTGTTAATTTGCTGACGCAAAGCCTGAACCGACTCAACATTTAAGTCTATTGTTAAGCGAAAATGTGGTGCATTGCGTTTTGCCGCTTGTAGTCGTGAAGCGATTGCTTTGCGCATACCATTCATAGCAACGGTAGTGATTTTCGCTGGCTCTGCTGGATCAGCATGATCAGCATGTTGAGCTTGTACAGGATTTTCCCGCTGATAAACTGCTTCAACATCTTCTTTACAAACTCGTCCACGTGAACCAGATGCACGACAGTCATGCAAATTAATACCCCATTGTTTGGCTAAACGGCGGGCAACAGGTGTCGCTAGAACCTGACTGTCATCTGCTTTAGATTTGGCGGCTTTCGTACTGGCCTGATGACGTACATCTGGCCAAGCCCCGCCAGCGGCTTGGACTGCGGCCTGAATATCTTGAACACTAATACGCCCTTCACGTCCAGAACCAGCAATCTGAGCGAGGTTTACATTATGTTTTTCAGCCAATTTCAAGGCATGTGGCGTTGCAAAAATATCATCGCTTTGCTGATAGCCCTGTAACGCAGCAGGAATTATATATCCACCCTGAGCGACAATCTTTGATCCATTACCAACACTGTTCTGTTTAGGAGCAGCTTGTACTTTGGTTTCAACTTGAGCTACAGCTACTTTTTCAGGAACCGTTTCTACAGCTTTGTTTTCTGTTACAGCTGGTATTCCGCCTAAAGACTGTGCAAACTCTTCAACTTCTGCATCGGAAACTTCTGCATCTGCACAAATTGCAATGACTCCACCTACGATAAGTGTGTCACCATCTTTAGCAATAATTTTTCGTAGCAAGCCATCGAAAGGTGCTTCCAGAACATTGACGATTTTTGTGGTTTCAATTTCACAAATTTCCTGTCCTTTACTAAATTGAGTACCTTCCTGAATCAGCCATTGGGCAATCGTGCCCTCTTCCATGGACAAACCCCATTTTGGGATTTCTAAGGTTTTAATTTCGCTCATCCTAAGCCTCCAACGTCTTCCGTACAGCCTGTTCGATGCGTTCTACACTTGGTAGCCATTCTTTTTCTAGTACTGGTGAAAATGGTACGGGTGAGTGTGGTGGAGTGACTAACTCGATTGGTGCTTTAAGATAATGAAAGCCTTTCTGTGCAATGAGTGCAGCCACATCATGTCCGAAACCGCAACGCGCCGCCGATTCATCTACAATCACTACGCGACCTGTGGAAGCCACTGACTCTAAAATACCATCTTCGTCTAACGGAGAAATAGTTCGAGGGTCAACCACTTCAACCGAAATACCTTCTTTTGCCAGCTTGTCAGCAACTTCATTGGCGCGATGCACCATCAGGCTTAAGGCAATAATGGTAATATCAGTGCCTTCACGGGTGTAATTCGCAACGCCAAAAGGAATAGTGTAGGCCTCATCTGGTACTTCGCCCTTAAGGTCATACAATAACTTGTGTTCACAAAAGACCACTGGGTCATCATCTCGAATGGCTTGAATCAATAACCCTTTCACATCATAGGCACTAGAAGGTACCACCACCTTTAAACCCGGCACTGAGGCAAACACGTTATATGGCGACTGAGAATGTTGTGCTGCAGCGGAAAAACCTGCACCGATCATGCCACGTACGACGAGTGGTGCTTTGGCTTTGCCACCAAACATGTAGCGGAATTTAGCCGCTTGGTTATACAGCATGTCATAACATACGCCATAAAAATCCATAAACATTAAATCTGCCACAGGTCTTAAACCCGTTGCAGCAGCACCTGCCGCCATACCAATAATCGCCGATTCTGTAATCGGAGTATCAATGACTCTTTCAGAACCAAATTCAGTCCATAAACCTTTGGTTACACCCAGTACACCGCCAAAACCTTCCAGTTTATTGTCATCGGTATTTTTGCCACCATGCCCACCACGAACATCTTCACCGACCACAATAACACTTGGGTCTCGGCGCATTTCTAATTCAATTGCCTCTTTAATCGCATTTCGATAACTTTTATTTGGCATTTTTCTACTATTCCTTTAGTAAGAGACGTAAACATCAGTAAGCAACTGAGAGACTTCTGGATACATAGCTGCGCGTGCTTTTGCCACGGCGTCGTCTACATTGGCTTTAGACTGGGCATCAATCGCGTCCAGTTTAGTTTCGTCAATTTTACCTTTGACTTTTTCACGAAATATTTTCAATGGGTCTTTATGTTCTTTGACATAATCCAGTTCTTCTTTGGAGCGGATAAGCCCTGGATCACCTTCAAAATGTCCATAAAAACGGTTGGTTATCGTTTCAATTACACTCGGACCTTCACCACGGCGGGCACGTTCAATTGCCTTTTGTGCAACCTCATACACAGCAAAAAAGTCTGTTCCATCCACCTTTTCAGCAGGTAAGCCAAAACCTGCCGCTCGACCTGCAATGTCTTTACTGCCTACGGCATAGTCGTGTGCAGTACCTTCACCAAAGCCGTTATTTTCAAAAACAAAGATGACAGGAAGCTTTAACACCACAGCCATATTAATTGCTTCAAAAGTTAAGCCCTGATTTGATCCGCCATCCCCCGTAAACGATAGACCAATACCACCATTCTTGAGGGTTTTGGCACTTAGAGCTGCACCAATTGCTAAAGGTGGGCCACCACCGACAATACCGTTTGCACCAAGCATGCCTTTATCTAAGTCCGCAATGTGCATTGAGCCGCCTTTACCACGACACAGACCATCATCTTTACCGAATATTTCTAGCATCATGGCGTGAATGTCACAGCCTTTAGCAATACAATGTCCGTGACCACGATGTGTTGAGGTAATGAAGTCCTTATCTGTTAAATTTTCACAGATTCCTACTGCCACCGCTTCCTCACCGCTATATAAGTGGATGAATCCTGGAATATCACCTGTATTATTTTCATCGTGAAGTCGGTCCTCAAATTCACGAATGTCGCGCATTCTTTTGTATGCTGCCAGCAATTGCTCTTCCGTTAATTGCATATATTTATTCCTTATTCCCTACGCTTAAAAGAAAATCCAAAATTGAATAATTGAATTTTTAAATCGTATATTTATATAAGAATATTTTTATTAAATTTCATATTAGACTAAAAAAATATAATGCATAAAAAGATAAGATAGATATTAAAAACATGAGCTTATAAATCTAAAAAAAATTGTAAATTTTCAATACTGTTCAATTACATATAAAAACAAACCTTTAGCCAACCTTTGTTTTGTATGATAAGTTTTTTGCCCTGTTTTGGAATATTATTAATGCTTTTAAAACAGCTTATTTAATATCAGAATTTATATTAATTATTTTAAATGATGGAGTGTTTGAAATGGATTTAAATAACACCATATTAACTGGAAAGAAGCTGCGGGGCGCTGAAAAAATGGCGCGTATTCCAATTAAAGTTATTCCAACGGAAACGACACCGAAAAAGCCAGAATGGCTTCGGGCTAAAATTAGTCAACCTGAGGAAGTCCAAATCATTAAGGATTTATTAAGGCAGCAAAAACTACATACGGTTTGCGAAGAAGCGGCTTGTCCTAACTTGCCGCAATGTTTTGGCAGTGGGACCGCAACCTTCATGATTATGGGAGATATCTGTACTCGGCGCTGCCCATTTTGTGATGTCGCTCATGGTCGTCCTCATGCTTTAGATATTAATGAGCCAAAGCATTTGGCTGAAACGGTAAAGAATTTAAACTTAAAGTATGTCGTGATTACTTCGGTTGATCGGGACGACTTAAAAGATGGTGGCGCACAGCATTTTGCCGATTGCATTCGAGAAATTCGTCAAACCAGTCCAGAGACTTTAATTGAAATTTTAGTGCCTGATTTTCGTGGTCGTGCAGATATTGCCCTGAAGATTCTGAGTCAAAATCCACCCGATGTTTTTAATCATAATATTGAAACTGTTCCACGTTTGTATAAAGCCATGCGGCCAGGCTCTAACTATCAGCATTCATTGGATTTACTTAAGAAATTTAAACACTACTGCCCTGATATCCCAACCAAATGTGGTTTGATGGTCGGTTTGGGAGAAGTTGAAGCTGAGGTTATTGTGTTATTAAATGATTTGAAAGATTATCAAATTGACTATGTCACAATTGGCCAATACTTACAGCCATCCAAATCACATGCACCAATTCATCGTTTTGTTACATTGCAAGAGTTTAAACGGTATCAAACTCATGGAGAACACTTAAAGTTTAAGAATATTTGGAGTGCACCATTGGTTCGGTCGAGTTATTTTGCTGATCGTCAATATCATGGTGAGGCTGTACCTACTCCTTACATGCGTGAATGACTTTTTATCCTGTTTACGTTTATTAACATTTGAGATGGAAATAGTCATTTTCAGCCCATAAGAACACTTTTAAAGTAGCGCAAGGAGCTGGTAAAACCAAAAGATAGGATTTAACAAAGCAAAGATAAAACCATTTTAAATGTAAGCAAGAGGAAATGGCATAATTGACTATAAACTTCAAAACTCTTTTCTAAAATTTAAAAATATTACAGTCTGATCATAAAGGAATATGATATGAATCTGTGCAATACAACACCTGCAAAAAAGCTGCAAACAACCCATTTAATCAATCAGCATACTGTGCATGCCGCCCCTGTTTTGGCCTTACCTCCAGAAGATAGAACTTCTTTATTTCGCCGCTCTATCCAGCATAATTATGCTGACTTACTCAAAATAGCTAATGATTCAGATATGGCTATTGGTCTTACAGATCATCAAGGTACCCTCTTATGGACATGGAGTAGTTCGGCAATGCTTTCTTCTGCTGAACAGGCTCATTTTATTGAGGGTGGGCATTGGTCTACACAGGCTGTTGGGATCAATGCGATAGGTATGACTTTAAATAGCCAGATATCAAGTTGTGTCTATTCTCATGAGAACCAAATGGGCAGTGTTCGTGATTGGGTCTGTTATGCTGCACCGATCTGGGATCCGACATCAGGGCAATTTCATGGGATTATTAACCTTTCCACAAAATATAAAAAACATACTCCTTTGGGACTGCTTGCAGTTGAACGCTGTGCAGATTTAATACAACGAGCCATAAAATTTGAGCAGCAAAATTTTTTATACATTAAGGCGCTAGGCTCGCCTTGGGTTCAATTTAATGGGCAAACATTGAGTTTGAGTCACCGTCAAATTGAAATACTTTGCATTTTAGCTTTGCATCCCTATGGTATTGGTTTAGAAGAGTTACACTCTGCCCTTTATGGTGAGCGTAATGTCAGCCTAAAAACCCTAAAGGCTGAGCTTTCACAACTTCGTAGCCTATTACCTCATTCAATCGAGGCTCGTATTTATAGGCTTACCTGTGAAGTCCAATGTGATTTTTTACGTGCTGAACAATCATTAAATGCAAATCTTATTGCCAGCACATTCTCGCTATATAAAGGTAGCTTTTTATCTAAATCAGAAAGCCCTTTACTAAGTACTTGGCGACATTGTTTTGATGCCCGTTTAAGCCAGTTGATCTATCAAATAAAAGATATTGATCAGTTATTACGAATTATTGGGCAAACACATGATCGAATTGATGCAGTACAGCGCTTATTAGAGTTATTACCGCAGGACAGCACCCAGCGTAATTATTTTTCAAATCTGATTTAGATTCGATAAAGACAAGTAGGAGTAATTTAGGTTTATCGGTAGTAAATGCTATCATTACAACATAGTTGGATATAGTGAAGACCTATACTATGCCCTAATTTTTTTAGGTTGATAGACTAAAACTTAATTTTGTAAATTCCATCTCCTGAGTAGCTAAATATAAATTTTAACTTTCCTAGTGAACTAAACTTTTAGGTCAGCATGAATTAAATAGAATATCCGAGATATGCTACACAACATTATTTGTTGCCACAGCTCAGCCACGTGAATCTGCAACTCTATATTCACGTTGCTGAGTATTCCAAGTGACATAATATATACCTTACGCTAAAGTTTAGTGCGCTTGTACATTCTAAAAACCTCCCCATTTAAGCAACCACCTCCCCACCGACATGATGATAAGCACGATTGAAATAAACCAAGCTTTGATCATTTTGACTTTGTTGAATCGCGACAATACGACACATAAAAATAGTATGCGTTCCAACTTCTTGAATCTGATCGATTTCACAATCAAAACTAACCAGAGCATCTTCCAAAACAGGTGCGCCCGTTTCTAATTCTAGCCAGGTTCCATGTTTAAATCGTTCTTCTGAACTCATTTTGGATGAAAAGACCTTGGAAATATGCTTATGTTGTGCGCCCAACACATTCACGGTTAAAATTTTATTTTCTATAAAGTGTGCATGAGACCTAGAGGCTTTATTCATGCAGACCAGCAAGCTTGGCGGTGTATCCGTGACACTACATACCGCAGATGCAGTAAATCCATGAGAACCAGATGCTCCTGCTGTAGTCACAATATTGACCGCACTTGTTAACAAAGACATGGCATTTCTAAAGTCAGTTGAGTCAATCATCACTTGTTCCAAAATTAAATCGGCATTTTTCTTAAGATAGAGCTTTTTTGATACCACGGCGTCGGCAGATCAGCTGAATGTATTTGGGTTAACATGCTATTTCATCTGGATTGCGCTTATCGGTCTGATCAGAAATACCCAATCAAACCGAAGTAGATCTTTCTTGACGCATCATGTAATCAATAAGAACTAAGCTGTTAGCTCTTTACGAACAATTTCCGCACCAGCATTTAAAGCATTCAACTTGCCTATTGCGACTTGGCGAGACAACGGCGCCATACCACAGTTGGTTGAAGGATAAAGCTTGTCAGCATCAACAAAATGAAGTGCTTTACATAAGGTCTCAGCAACTTCTTCTGGGGTTTCAATCCTATTGGTTGCTACATCAATTGCACCAATCATCACCTTTTTACCGCGAATCAGCTCAATCAGATCCATAGGAACATGAGAATTCTGACATTCTAAAGACACAATATCGATCTTAGATTTTTGCAGTTTGGGAAAGACTGCCTCATATTGTCGCCACTCTGAGCCTAAAGTCTTTTTCCAATCGGTATTGGCTTTAATACCATAACCATAGCAAATGTGTACGGCGGTTTCACACTTCAGGCCTTCAAGGGCTCTTTCCAGGGTAGCAACGCCCCAATCATTCACTTCATCAAAAAACACGTTAAAGGCCGGTTCATCAAACTGGATAATATCAACACCGGCAGCTTCTAATTCTCTTGCTTCCTGATTAAGAATTTTGGCAAATTCCCAGGCAAGTTTTTCACGGCTTTTGTAGTGACCATCATAGAGGGTGTCAATCATGGTCATTGGCCCAGGCAATGCCCATTTAATTGGCCGACTGGTCAGAGAGCGTAAAAATTTAGCATCTTCCACAAAAACCGGTTTTTGACGAGATACTGCTCCTACCACTGAAGGTACACTTGCATCATAGCGATTACGGATTCGGACTGTCTCACGCTTTTCAAAGTCAACGCCGTCGAGGTGTTCGATAAAGGTAGTGACAAAATGTTGGCGAGTTTGTTCACCATCGCTCACAATATCAAGACCTGCATGGACTTGTTCTAGTAATGATAAACGTAAGGCATCTTGTTTGCCTTCAATCAGTTGATCTTCCTGTAGTTTCCACGGTGACCAAAGTTTTTCCGGTTCTGCCAGCCAGGAAGGTTTTGGCAAACTGCCAGCCGTTGAGGTCGGTAATAGACGTTTCATCATTAATCTTCTTTTATCGTTTAGTGAATCAAGTAGTGAGTGGTTTTAAGCCGAGTAGCTTTTTGCCCATTGTTCAAGGATATTCTGATAAGGCTTGATGAACTGCTCTTCTGTAAATCGGCCCTGCTTCAGCGCTAACTGGCTACGCTCCTCGCGGTCATAGACAATCTGCGTGAGTGAATAATCCTGATATTTCAAGCTTGGCTGATAACATTTCCCTGCCACAGAATTGGCATTGTAAATTTCAGGCCGGTAAATTTTCTGGAAGGTTTCCATTGTACTAATGGCACTAATCAACTCCAGATTCGTGTAATCACTCAGTAAATCTCCACTAAAATAAAAAGCCAAAGGCGCCACGCTGTTGGATGGCATAAAGTAGCGAACCTCTAAGCCCATTTTTTTGAAATATTCATCGGTTAATGAATATTCATCTTGCTGGTATTCCACCCCCAATACAGGATGCTGGTTTTCAGTCCGCTGATAGATCTTGCTACTTGAGACACTGAGGCAAATCACCGGTGCTTTATTAAACTTTGCTTTATAGGCCTCAGAGTTGACCAAATATTTAAACAGCTTGCCATGTAATTCGCCAAAATGATCTGGAGTACTACGTGTCGACTGCTTCTTGCTATGTTCTAATAGCAATACGCTAAAGTCATAATCCCGTACATAAGAGGAAAAGCTGTTTCCAACCATGCCATCAATGCGCTGGTTCTTGTGATGATCAATAATGGTCGTCTTCAACATTTCAATGACTGGGAACGCCTTCCCCTTGCCTTCAATATCCATATCCGCAGAAATGATTTCAACTTCAACTGAATAACGATCTGCCTGAGGATTATCCCAATGAGCCAAGTCATTGAAACGATTGTTGATCATCGCCAGGGTTTTACGCAGGTTCTCCTGACGACTCTCTCCTCTTGCCAGATTTGCAAAGTTGGTGGTAAGACGCGTACTGTCTGAAGGATGATAATTTTCATCAAAACGAATGCTTTTAATCGAACATGCAAACTCTTTATTCATGATGATCCGGTGCCCTAATTTCTAAGATAAATCTGAATTTCTTGATAAGGTAATTTATACTTGAATCTCATCATGAATAAAAATGATTTTATTTAAGTCTAAAGTGAAATTAATTCACCATTGGTGGTTTTGTCGCAATGCGCCAGGAGTCAGTTTCCAAAATCTGATCTTATTAAATTTATAAAATGGGTGCATTTCATCTCAATAGACAGGTCTAGATAAATTTGTTTATTTTTTAGCTTAATAAATATATAAAAATGATAAAATACAATAGCTAATATCAAATAAAGTTAAAGGAAAGTTTAACAAACGGTTTAGAGAAATGAATTTTTATAGCTCTAAATTGAATGCTGTATCGGACTTAAACAGGTCTCTTTAGAATATTTATATTCTGTTTCTGAGTAGCGCTCCTAAAGATCTTGTCTCACTCACAAAATTACTAAAAATGAATAGGGCTCATCTTTAAGTTAAAAAATATCAGGATGTTCATCTTATTGCCTTTATCAAAATCGCTCGAGTAAGACTGAGACATGTCCTGTCCTCCTTCTATTCTACACCTCTCTTCTTAAATCATCAGGTCCTCAATGTAAGGGAATGGCTAAATCCCATTCAGATTTTAGATAAAAATCAACATTTTATTAAAATGGTAGGTGTTTGGTAGGTGGGATTCTTCCGGACTTGACTGCATACTTCATCGACGATGAAAAGTGTCAACAATTGAATAATGGTAAAAGGAGTTGCCCCATGGCTTTTAAAAATCTTGCAGATAAAACCAATGGTTTTTATATTCCCTGTGTTTCACTTTTTGGTCCTGGCTGTGCCAAAGAAGTAGGAAGCAGAGCACAAAATTTAGGCGCAAAGAAAGCTCTGATTGTGACAGATGCCGGCCTGTTTAAATTTGGTGTTGCCGATACGATTGCTGCTTATCTAAAAGAAGCTAACGTCGACTGTCATATTTTCCCGGGTGCAGAACCGAACCCTACTGATATTAACGTACATAAAGGGGTGCAAGCCTATCACGAGAATGCTTGTGATTTTATTGTGTCTTTAGGTGGCGGTTCATCACATGACTGTGCCAAAGGTATCGGGCTGGTGACTGCGGGCGGCGGCCATATCCGTGACTATGAGGGTATTGATAAAAGCACAGTGCCTATGACACCGCTGATTGCGATCAATACTACAGCAGGTACTGCCTCTGAAATGACACGTTTCTGTATTATTACCAATACAGAGACTCATGTAAAAATGGCTATTGTCGATTGGCGCTGTACTCCGCTAATTGCGATTGATGACCCGAAGCTGATGATTGCCAAACCGGCCAGCTTAACTGCTGCTACCGGAATGGATGCCTTGACTCATGCAGTTGAAGCGTATGTTTCTACTGACGCCAACCCTATTACCGACGCCTGTGCAGAAAAAGCTATCAGCATGATTAGCCAATGGCTCAGCCCTGCGGTTGCCAATGGTGAAAACCTGGAAGCGCGTGATGCTATGAGCTATGCACAATATCTGGCAGGAATGGCTTTTAACAACGCTTCGCTAGGTTATGTACATGCGATGGCGCATCAGCTTGGCGGTTTCTATAACTTGCCGCATGGCGTATGTAATGCAATCTTACTTCCACATGTATGTGAATTTAACCTGATTGCCTGCCCTGACCGTTATGCCAAAATTGCACAGTTAATGGGCGTGAATATTGAAGGCTTGACCGTCAATGAAGCCGCTTATGAAGCGATCGATGCGATTCGTCAACTTTCAGCTTCAATTGGTATTCCAACTGGTTTAGCTGAATTATCTGTGAAGGAAGCTGATCTGGCCATTATGGCTGAAAATGCGCAAAAAGATGCCTGTATGCTGACCAATCCACGTAAAGCAACCCATGCGCAAGTGGTGGAAATTTTTAAAGCTGCAATGTAATCCTCAATGTAAGCCCTCTCTCCCATTTAGTTATTGGCTTACATTTTTAGCAACTGCTGTTTAACGTATTTTTTAGAAAATAGGTTAGACGGTAGTTGCTTTTTTTTACTCTTACAATTGAGGGGAATTCTGGTTCGTCAGCAGGATAAGGGAGAAAATCTTAATAAATGAATATAAGATTGTCCGACGGCGCCCTCAAGGCACTATAGCAACCTGATCCATAAGATTCAGAAGATAAACTAGCCATTTAAAAAACTTTAATGATCGGCCGTGTATGCAAATAAAGCTTGATCAATTCAGCCTATCGCCGTCCTAACTATCTTTATATTTTAATAGGGTTTGATATACGGGATTCGTTTTGGGCATCAGCTCAATCAAACGTTCGACAGCATCAATCGCCTCGGGGAAGCGCGCTACATGTTTCAGTAATACATCGGTTTCATTGGCTTTGAAAATGGCATCACTTAAGCGAGATTCCAGACAATCGCGCCATGCACATAAAAAAGGACTTTCTGTTTTAGCCAAAAACACCCCGCTACACAGTTTTAAGGCAGAATCGATATACCCTACATCTAAAGCCTGCTCTGTCAGCAAAAAGTCAGCCTCGACATGGGCCAATAAACGGTACGGCCTTGAACCCAGCATTCCCCCAAGCACATCACGTAATTGCGACATTTCCGCCTTTAATGTGCCCATACTGACTTTACGCTCACCATATAAAGCCTGGTGCAGACTGTCCAGACTTAGACCTTGTGGACATAAAGCCAGAATGGTCAGGATTTCAATCTGGCGTGGAGTCAGCACCAAAACCTTACCATTGAACAGTACTTGCGGCACAGAAAAAGCACGAATATAGAGTTGCTGCTTTTGATGTTCCAGTAAAGCAGACTGAATAATGGAGGCACAGCGTTCCGCAGCCAGCAGTCCCAGACTATTATGCTGTTGCCAGGTGGTCGAAAGGTCGATTACCCCCAAAAGCTGTTGTGAATGCGGATCAACAATGGGAGCAGCATAACAAACCCAGTCGTGGATAGACGACATATAATGCTCATTGGAAAACACACAGCTCGATTGCTGAGTTTTTAATGACAGTGCTAAAGCATTTGTCCCCACCAGTTCTTCACGCCATTGCCCACCTTCGATAAAATGTACACTTTCGGCGGCACTTTTCATTTGCGGGCTAGAGGCCGACCAAATGATGGTACTGCCCATATCTGCAACTGCCAGTACCATAGAAGACTGTTCAGCAATATGCTTTAAATCCTGCGCACAATATTGCAAGGCATTTGCCAAAGTGGAAGAGTAAGTTTCTTTTTGCAAATGGACTAAAGGCGCCGCAGAACGATCTTCTGGTATTGCAGCAGAAGATGAGCGCTGCCAGGAGCTGGCAATACTTTGCCCCAGCTGCTCTGCATGTAATGCCGACCAACTACTACTCGCTCTAAACTGTTCGATTTTCTGTCGTCTCTGGCTCAGATCTTGCTTTATCTCCATTCCATACTCTCACAAAAAAAGCCATGATTTACATCCACTGTAATGACTATATAACTATCTTTTAAGATCAAGTGAAAAAATTGTAAACCTTCTTGTCTCCAACCTTTCTCCAACCTTATTCCATGTATGCTAAGTCGAATAGTGTACCAGAGTCCCTGATACCAAAACTGTAATTACAGATTTTTACAACACTAAAATAAGTCAAGGAACACCTATATGCGTTATGTCGATCCTAATCAACCCGGTTCAAAAGTTCAGTTTAAAGCCCAATATGAGAACTTCATTGGCGGACAATGGGTACCACCTGTAAAAGGTCAATACTTTGATAACATTTCTCCAGTAGATGGTAAGGTATTTACTAAAATTCCACGTTCAAGCGCTGAAGATATTGAGCTTGCACTAGATGCGGCACATAAGGCCAAAGATCAATGGGGCCGCTCTTCTCCAACAACTCGCTCTAACATTTTATTAAAAATTGCTGACCGTTTAGAAGCCAATTTAGAGCTTTTGGCTGTGGCTGAAACCTGGGATAACGGTAAACCGATTCGCGAAACACTGGCTGCCGATATTCCTTTGGCCGTTGACCATTTCCGCTATTTTGCCAGCTGTATCCGCGCTCAAGAAGGCGGTATTTCAGAGATTGATGAAGATACTATCGCTTACCACTTCCATGAGCCTTTAGGTGTCGTTGGACAGATTATCCCATGGAACTTCCCGATTTTAATGGCCACATGGAAACTGGCGCCGGCGTTGGCGGCGGGTAACTGTATTGTATTGAAACCTGCTGAACAAACCCCTGCCAGCATTCTAGTTCTGGTTGAATTGATCCAAGACCTGTTACCTGAAGGCGTGCTTAACATAGTCAACGGTTATGGTGTAGAAGTGGGTCGCCCGCTTGCAACCAACCCGCGTATTTCCAAAATCGCATTTACTGGTTCAACAGGAGTTGGCCAGATGATTATGCAATATGCGACCGAAAATATTATTCCAGTTACGCTGGAACTGGGCGGTAAATCTCCAAACCTCTTCTTTGAAGACATTATGGATCAGGAAGATGACTATTTAGATAAAGCCCTTGAAGGCTTTGCCATGTTTGCCCTGAATCAGGGAGAAATTTGTACTTGTCCATCACGTGCCCTGGTTCAGGAAAGTATTGCGGACAAATTCCTGGAACGAGCAATCGAACGAGTAAAACGTATTAAAACCGGTCACCCGCTTGATACCGAGACCATGATTGGTGCGCAGGCTTCTCAGGAACAGCAAGATAAAATTCTGGGCTGTATTGCAACTGGTCGTGAAGAAGGTGCCGAAATCTTAACTGGTGGTGCAGAACGCCATGAGGTTGGTCAAGGTTTTTATATTGAGCCGACTATTTTCAAAGGCACCAATGACATGAAAACCTTCCAGGAAGAAATTTTTGGACCGGTACTTGCTGTCACCACCTTTAAAGATTTTGATGATGCAATCCGCATTGCCAACGACACTATTTATGGTCTAGGTGCCGGTGTCTGGTCACGTTCAGCGCATACCTCTTACCGTGCAGGTCGTGCGATTCAGGCGGGGCGTGTATGGACCAACTGTTATCATATCTACCCTGCCCATGCTGCCTTCGGTGGTTATAAAAAATCAGGGATTGGACGTGAAAACCATAAAATGATGCTTGAGCATTATCAGCAAACCAAAAACCTGTTGGTGAGCTATTCAACTAAACCAGCCGGTTTCTTTTAATTCCTTTTAAAGTGAGTATTTAATTCATCATTAAATATTGGCTTTGAGCGAAGGCCCAATCCTTGATTGGGCCTTCGCTGTTGTAAGAGGCTTTACTAACCTTTCTCTTTGATTCGCGTTAATCCAGTGGGTGCAATCCACCTTCATGAAAATTCCACGATGTTTTATTTCTTTTATCTCTCTTTAATCCTGTTTTAGATCTATAGCTGGAATATCCAGCCATTCAGTATCAGTAAAATCTCGTTGCAAATACTGTTTTAAATAGCGAATCGTATCTTTAGCAATTAGCTCATCCTGTGAATTGTCCGTATGATTAAAGGCCAAGGCATGGAGCTTGACTTGGCGCTGCTTGAGCAGTTCCAGACTGAGTAAGGTGTGATTAATACTGCCCAAACGTCCAGAAGTCACCAGAATAACCGGGTATTGCTGTGCCACTATATAATCAATCGTCAACCAGTCTTCGGTCAGTGGAACCATCAAACCACCCGCACCTTCAACCAGAACCCGCTCATAATGTTGGGCCAGCTGTTGGGTAGCCTGCTCAATTTTCCCAAAATCAATTTCACGCTTGTCTAATCTGGCAGCCAGATGAGGTGAGGCTGGATAAGTGAAAATTTCTGGCATAGTCAGCTTTTGCAGATCTTCACTGAGCAGTCCACAGCCCATAATTTCTCGGTGCTGTTCAATATCTTCAGAAATGTCAGTATTACCGGTCTGAATCAGCTTTTGCGTGATGGTGCGGATGCCCTGCTCGTTCCAGTGTTTGGCCAGAAAACCTGTGGCGAAGGTTTTACCAATAGCGGTATCAATACCACTGACAAAATAAATCTGTGCGTTCATATCACCTTCCGGGCAATCACATAAATTGGATGATAAGTTAAGCCATAATGCTGCGTATCGGGATGTTGAAATTGTTGGTAATTTTGATAGAAGGCCTGCAGTGAAGACTTGGTCCAGCGAAAACCCTGCGCTGTCGCTTGTACTCCGGTGGCTTTGATATGTTGTAACACCTGCTTGGGATGCTCAAAGTCTAGAGTCACTCGTTCTTCCTGCTGGGCAATGACTTCGAAACCCTGTGATTCAAGTATTCCCACGACTTGATCCAAACTTAAATAATCCAGCCCTTGCCCGGTTAAAGCTTTAATTTCTTTTAAATTGTCTTGAGCATAACTGGAAAAACATACATGGCCTGAGGCCTTTAAAGCCTGATGAACTTTCTTCAACAGTGCTGCTAAATCCTTAATCCATTGCAGTGACGAGGAAGATACCACCAGATCCAGCGACTGCGGCAACGGCAACGTTTCAATATTGCCCAAGCCCCATAAAAGACGATCATCCTCCTGAAAATGCTGCTGTACTTCGGCATACAGGTCATTCAAAAAAAGATGTTCAAAACCATAGGACTGCATAAAGCGTTGGCTAAACAGGCCTGAACCGCAACCAATTTCCAGGACTCGCTGAAAATCCGGCTGGCTCACATGCTGTTGTAACAGCTGTATCAACTCGGCGGCCACTGCATTCTGGACCACGGCGTGCTGTTTATAACTTAAATGTGCCTGGGCAAAACGTCGGGCAATCTGTTCACTTTTCATCGAGACAAGCTTCCCAATAAGGCCAGACAGTGATTCAAATCTTCTTGTTCTACCTGCCGGTGCAGGCAGATTCTTAGTCTTGAAGTGTTGACCGGGACAGTTGGCGGGCGCACCGGCAAGATATAAAAGCCGTTTTTTTGCATCATCTGGGCGGCCTGAACAGTTTGACCGGATTCACCAATCATCACCGGGATAATCTGTGAACTCGAAGGGCAGGCAAAGCCTAGTGCCTGAATGCCCTGCTGAAACTGTGCAGCCAGTTCGGTCAGATATTCCCGCTCTGCCCGCAGTTGCTGCATTTTCTGAAAAATAAAACGCGTCCATGCCATACAGAGTGGAGGTTGCGCGGTACTAAAAATTAGCGGACGCATTGTATTGATTAAATAGTTGCGAATTACCGGATGACAGACCAGATAGCCGCCGACAGAAGCCAGTGCTTTGCCAAAAGTACCCACCAGCAAATCAATCTGATCCAGCACCTGATACTGCTCGGCGCAGCCAAGCCCCCGCTCACCACGTACGCCGATCGCATGTGCTTCATCTACATATAGCATGACCTTTTTACACTGCTGTTTTAAGGCCACTAATGCTTTTAAATCCGTTTCATCGCCATCCATACTAAAAATGGATTCAGTGACCACAATAATGCGGTCAATTGCTGCATCGAGTTGATACCTTTCTAACAACTGCTTTAAATGACAGAGATCATTGTGCCGGTAACGGACATACTGCGCCTTGGAAAGGCGTATGCCATCAATGATGCTAGCATGCACCAGCTTATCGGCAATGATCATGGTTTTTGCATTGGCGAGCGCCGGCAAAATCCCGATATTCATATGATAACCGCTATTGAACAGCAATACCGAGCGGCCAAATGCTTGCGCCATCGTGTCTTCAAGCTGTTCAAATGCTGCAAAATTCCCGGTGAGCAAACGTGATGAACTGGCACTCATCTGGCGTTCGGATAGAGGTGTCAGGTCAAAAAACTCTTCACGTAAGCGCAGATCTGAAGCCAGTCCCAGATAATCATTAGAAGCCAGGTTCAGCATCTCGATTCCATTCATGTGTAGCCGAGGCTGGCTTGAAATATTGGCCTTAAACTGACGGTATTGACCCTGCTGTTTCAGCTCATCCAGTTGTTGCTGAAAATAGTCAAGATGGTGCATGGGCTAACTCCATCTCTTGAACCATCTCAACCATCTGCTTTAACAGGGTCTCAAGTTGAGCATCAGAAATTACATAAGGAGGCATGACATAGACCAGGCGACCAAAAGGACGAATCCACACCCCACGGCGTACACATTCAGCCTGAAAGTGAGCCTGATCTACAGGCTGGTGCAACTCAACCACACCGATGGCGCCCAGAACACGAACTGCTTTGACTTGCGGCAAAGTGTTCAAAACCTGTAAATGTTTTTTGAGCAGGACTTCAATCGCCTGAATACGGCTTTGCCAGTCCTGGGCAAGTAATAGCTGGGTACTTTTTAAGGCAACGGCGCAAGCCAAAGGATTGGCCATAAATGTCGGGCCATGCATAAACACGCCTGCTTCACCATCGGAGATCGTGTCTGCAACATGCTTTGTGGTCAGGGTCGCAGAGAGCGTCATATACCCCCCCGTCAGTGCCTTGCCGATACACATAATATCGGGGCTCACTTGAGCATGTTCATAGGCAAAGAGTTTTCCAGTACGGCCAAAACCGGTTGCGATTTCATCCAGAATCAGCAGGACATCATATTTTTCACAGAGTCGTTTGGCCTGTGTTAAATATTCAGGATGATAGAAGCGCATTCCACCTGCGCCTTGTACAATCGGCTCAATGATCATGGCTGCAATCTGCTGATGCTTTTCTTTTAGGACCTGTTCTAGCGGCTGAATATCTGCCACATGCCATTCTCCTTCAAAAGTACTTTGCGGTGCAGGCATAAAAAAACGTTGGGCTAGACTGGAACCAAAAATCTGATGCATGCCCGTCACCGGATCACATACCGACATGGCATTCCAGGTATCGCCATGATAACCGGAACGGGTCGTAACAAAATTGGTTTTCTGAGGCTGCTGTCTTGCATGCCAGTATTGCACGGCCATTTTCAAAGCCACTTCAACGGCCACTGAGCCAGAATCGGCAAAGAAAATTTTATCCAGCTCAGGAGCGGTAATTTCAAGGAGCAGTTTGGCCAGGTCGATTGCTGGCTGATGGGTCAAGCCGCCAAACATGATGTGCGACATCGATTCCAGTTGGGTTTTGACAGCCTGATTTAATTCCGGATGATTGTAGCCATGAATCGTACACCACCAAGAAGACATTCCATCAATCAGTTGAGATCCATCCTCCAGTTCAATCACTGCCCCCTGTGCCGCCTTGACTTTATAACAGGGAAGCGGATTGGTCATGGAAGTATAAGGATGCCAAATATGCTGTTGATCGAAAGCGTCCTGCACAGAATTCAACCTTAATAATAAAAATGACTTTGATCTTAACGTTTTAAAATTGAAATGAAAATGTCATTATCTGCTATTCGGCTTTAGCTGCTGCTGTATCGGTTAAAAATATTAAAACTGGTTCGAGTAACAATTTTGTATCGAACAGGATGGCATCATGTGCAGCATCAATACTTACCAAGTTCAGGTTACATGCTGCTAATAGCTCGCTTTCCTGGCTAAGTTGGTAGGGAACCAGCATATCGTTCCTGGAAAATACAAAAAGCATCTTGCCTGGATAAGACTTGAAGATATTGACCAAATTCAATTGTTCAAGAAGATAGAGATGGCGGGCTTGATAGATTAAATCAATATTTAGAATCTGTTGTTGAAGATATTTTGCCCTTTCTCGAGGTGCTGATGAACCAAGAGTCACTAATGCACAGAAGCGCTGCATTGCCTGTAGAGGATTTTTTAAAACAGATTTTTGAAACTGTTGATATTGCATATAGGGCATGGCGTGAGGCCAAAGATCATTTGCCACAAAACAGGGATTCGACATACAGCAGATGACAGGTTTAGCACGCTGTGTTTTTTGATAAATTGCATGCACAAGCAGTAAAGCAAGTTGCCCGCCCAATGACCAGCCGATTAAAACATCAAAAGATTGGGCCTGTTCTACTCTGGCAGCAAGAACTGAAAGGTCATTGGGATCAAAGATGTCCCAGATTTCAACCTGATATTGCTGTTGTCTTAGCAAGTCCGCAAATGGCTTGAGAACTGAAGTGCCTAGTCCCCAACCTGTAATTAAAAGAATCTTCATCCAGCCTGTTCCAGCAAAAATCATTCATTCGGATGAACCATACTATGGTTGCTTATATAAATGTACTGATCTGCTGTGCTTGAGCAAAGGATTTTGCAGACAGTCATTTACTCACATCAGCGTAATGCTAGAGTTGAGCTCTAACCGATCCAGCATAAGCCACCAACCCTCCAGACAATGTCAATCTGAATGAAAAATTGATAAATCACGAATACATTATGTTATGAAATGTGAGGTGTTGACTCATTTTTTTCAAATTCTCCTAATATATTTTTTCTTATAGGACGACCTCATTGGAATTGGAGAAGAGATGAATCATTATCCTGAAACCCCAGCTTCAACTGAAACGCAAGAACATCAACCGGGTATCCAAAGCAGAATGAATCCTCTCCCGGAAGTCATCAAATCAAATTATAAAGGCAGTGATAAATTAAAAGATAAGGTGGCACTGATTACAGGCGGAGATAGTGGCATTGGACGTTCCGTTTCTGTTTTATTTGCCCGTGAAGGTGCTGATATTGTCATCTGCTATCTGGATGAAGATCAGGATGCACGAGAGACTAAAAAAATGGTTGAAAATGAAGGCAGACGCTGCCTCCTGATTCAATGCGATTTGCAGCAACCTGAAACCATCCGGAAAATGGTCGAGCAAGTCCTTCAGGAATTTAAAACTATTAATATTTTGGTGAATAATGCCGGCGTTCAATATCCACAGGAGCGTATTACGGATATTTCCTCTGAGCAACTCTTAAAAACTTTTAATGTCAATATTTTGTCAATGTTCCATTTGACTCAGGCGGTACTGCCGTATATGCATGAAGGTGACAGCATTATCAACACTACCAGTATTACCAGCTATCACGGTCATGACCTGCTGATCGACTATGCCAGCACTAAAGGGGCCATTACCTCCTTTACGCGAAGCTTATCTACCAATTTATTAAAAAATAAAACGGGAATCCGGGTCAATGGTGTAGCCCCCGGCCCGATCTGGACACCCTTGATCCCGAGCAGTTTTGATGCAGAACAGCTGGAAGAATTTGGTAAACAGACCCCTATGGGCCGCATGGGACAGCCGAGTGAAGTCGCACCTGCCTATTTATTTCTGGCCAGTGAAGAAGCCAGTTATATCTCAGGTCAGGTCATTCATGTGAATGGTGGCAGCATTATTAATGGTTAATCAGATCTGAAGATAACGCATCCTTGTGGATGCTTATCTTCATTTTTGAGAATTTCTAGTTTTCAAAAAATATTTCTACTAATCTATAAGGGTTATAAAAATATTTAATACAATCAATTTATTAAGTTAAATAATCGCCCTAAATGGCGTGTATTATATTTGCTTTAAAAATATGAGGCGGCTTTTGATTTTTTATCAAGTTTGGCAGATTCCAAAATAATTTAAACAAATTCTGACAGATACTTACCCTTTCCCACCTAAGCGCTTGTTATAGTATTTTTCACTGCAAATCTGATGAGGATAGTGAGATGCCTAGAGGTGATAAATCTGCTTATACAGATAAACAAAAGCGACAGGCCAAGCATATTGAAGACAGTGAAAAAGAACGCGGTCGATCTGAAGAGGAAGCTGAACGGATTGCTTGGTCAACAGTCAATAAACAAGATGGCGGAGGCAAGAAAAAGAAAAGTTCAGATCAAAACTAAATTCATTTAAAACACCCTTCATAAATGGACATTGTTCATAAAAAAGCTGGACAGTATTTCAAGGCAGATGCAAAGTACTAGCAGACAAAATCAGGTATCTTCTGCTGCGACTATAGAGGTTGGAGTTAGCCTAATAAAATTGTAACTCGTCCAAAAATTAAGCTTGGGATTTTTGTTCCCCCCTTGCCGTTTTTAGATACTAATCTAACCCGAATCGCGGATAAGAAATTGACTTGAAAAATAAGAGGACTAGAGCCATCAGTTGAGTTACCACACCAAACTCACAACTCTAGTCCTGATGTTCAATAGTACCGAATTATTCTGCGTAATTGATGATTTTTTTCTTAAATTTGAATCAACTTAGTATTCAGCGTCATAAATCATTAGTCCAAATTGCATCACGTGGTAGAAGCTCAATGGGCTGGTTTTATGGCTGTAAATTACATATTGCGATGAATCAATTTGGTGAAATTGCCTGTTCTGCTTTATCGAATGGACATGTTGCTGACATAAAAATGGTTGAGCAATTGGTTGCTGGTATAGAAGCAAAACTTTACGGGGATCGAGGTTACATCAGCCAAGAATTAAAAATCAGATCGAAAGATCAAGGTATTGATTTAATTACTTATCATCGAAAGAATATGCAGGCTATTCAACTCTGTGCATCAGATGAATATCACCTAAGACAACGCAATAAGATAGAAACATTATTCAGTTTATTGAAGGGGCAATACAATTTAGTGACGAGTAAAGCACGTAGTCTTCAAGGATTTCTGAGTGGAATTTACGCCTCACTATGTGCATATCAATTAACCCATCCAAATAAGCCAACAATTCAAATTAAGGAATCATCGGCTTAAGCAGGATCCGGGTTAATCTAAAATAAAAATAAACCCTGAATAATAATATTGTATTGTTCAGGGTTTTTCTCATTTAATTATTCCATTTTTTAATTCCTTGCAATTGCTGCTGATGCTATAGATTGGGCCAAGAGTTCTCTGAGTTTAAATTTCTGGATTTTCCCCGATGGCGTCATTGGAATTTCATCCCATATCTCCAAACGCTCCGGAACATATTGCATGGCCAGATTATGGGTTTTCAGGAAATCTACCAGCTCATTAAAACTTAACGGCTGTGTTGGATCTTTCAGCTTGATGATTGCACAGGCACGCTCGCCCATTCGCTCATCTGCATAAGCCACTAAAGCTACTGTTGCAATATTCGGATGTTTGTAGAGCAATGATTCAATTTCTGCGACCGGAATATTTTCTCCGCCACGGATAATCACATCCTTCTTACGGCCACAAATCCGGATATAGCCCTGCTGGTCCTGATAGGCAATATCGCCAGTATCAAACCAGCCTTCGGCGTCCGTATCATTTAAATGGGGGCGTTTAAGATAACCGCCAAAATTTGAACAGGTGCGGATCATCAAACGGCCGGATTCATTCACGGCTTTGGTCTGACCTTTTTTATCCACGATCTTGATTTCCACACCTGGTAAAGCGATGCCATCGGTATTGAAAGAGCGCTCATCCTCATCTTCAGGTCGAGTCAGCGTCACTGCACCCCATTCGGTCATACCCCAGGCTGATATGACTTTAACACCCAGAGTTTCCCGGGCTTTTTGTACCAATGGCCCCGGAATGGGTGCACCAGCACAAAGGAAGATTTTCAGTGAATCAACCTTGTCATGCTGTTCCGCCACGGTATTGGACAGGTCATTCAGGAATGGGGTCGAGGCCATGGTGAAATTCACCTGATGCTGATGAATCAGATCCACGGCTTTGGACACATCCCAAACATCCTGCAACACCACTTTGGTATTCAGCTGAATCGGCATCATCAGGCCATACATAAAACCGGTCTGATGCGCCATCGGTGATGCCATGAGAACCACATCATTTTCAGTTAAATGCAGACGCTCGGCATAAGGCACAATATTGGAAAATAAGGTGTTGGCAGTATGCATGACACCTTTGGGTTCACCTGTGGTCCCTGAGGTAAAAATCAGCTGGGTAATATCATCCGGCCCAGATTCCATGTTATCTAGTTCAGCAACTGCTGAAGCATCTTGTTCCAGACCATGATTGAGTAACAGATGATCAAAATTATTCTGGCCTTCGCCATTAACCACCACTACATGCTTCAAGCTATCCAGCTTGTTTTGCAGCTGATTGGCCAGCTGTTCATGATTAAAATTGCGGAATGTTTGTGGTACGACAAAAACTTTGGATTCAGCATGCTTGAGCATGAATTCCAGTTCACGTTCACGGAAAATCGGCATGAGTGGATTGAGTACTGCACCAATACGGCTACAAGCCAGGTGAAGCAAGGTAAATTCCCACCAGTTCGGTAGCTGGCAAGACACCACATCATTTTTTTCAACACCTAGCTGTTTCAGACCCAAGGCAATTTTATTGGTCATGTCCCAAAGCTGTTGATAGCTAAAGCTCTGTTCAGTTTGATTCTCGACCTTAACGCTTACCAACGCTGTTTTGTCCGGATTCTTTTCTACGGCACTACGTAAAAAATCAAGAATCGTTTGATTTAACCAGTATCCCTGTTTGAGCATGGCCTCTTTTCTGGCCGGGATCAGAACTGCATCGAAATCCATTCGCTTACTCCTCATTCTTTATAATTATCGTATTCAGGTTTGGGCTTATTTTCCTTAAGCCGGAACAGCCTTACGTCCTGCTTTGTGACGCGCAATAATCGTTTTCATAATCTGGGCTGTTCCATCACCAATCTGGAAACCGAGTACATCCCGCATACGCTGTTCCATCACACCACGGTCATAACCGGCATGGCCAAAAGTCAGCAGACATTGATGAATTACATCATAGGCCAGTTTTGGCCCCCACCATTTACACATGCCCGCTTCAGAGGTATGGGGCAGATGATTGTCTTTCAGCCATAAGGTTTGCAGGCAAAGTAAGCGTGCCGCTTCAACCTGGGTTTCGTATTCCGCGAGTGGATGCGAAACTCCCTGAAAAGCAGTTAATGGCTGACCAAAAGCTTCGCGTTGGGCTGCATATTCCCAGGCTTCATCCAGACTCATCCGGGCAACGGCCAAAACCTGTAAACCGATCAGAGCACGTGAAAAATCAAAGCCCTGCATCACCTGTACAAAACCTTTGTTTTCATCCCCTAGACGGTGATTGACTGGTACACGAACATTGTCAAAAAAGATTGAACCGCGACCAATGGCGCGCTGACCATGACAGTCAAAACGTGTGGTACTGATGCCCGGTAAATTCATCGGAACCAAGAGCGCTGTCACGCCATGCGCACCTTCTTCATTGGCACCAGTACGGCCAAAAACCACCGAAGCATCTGCCTGATCGGCCGCAGAAATTGAAGTCTTTTCGCCGTTAATGACATATTCGTCGCCATCACGTTCAATCTTTAAACGCAAGTTCGCTGCATCAGAACCGCCTCGCGGCTCGGTCAAGGCAATTGAAAAGATAACTTCGCCTGCAGTGAGTTTTTTCAGCCAAGGCTCAACCACTTCAGGCTGACCATGTTCGGCCAGAATCTGCCCATTTAGGGAAGCAAGCAGGTTGATATAGGAAAAACTTAAATCCGCTTTGGCAATCGCTTCATGGATAATTCCGGCAGCCAGTCTGCCCATGCCCTGACCGCCGTATTGTTCCGGCAGTTCAGGTGCAATAAAGCCCATTTCACCCATCTTTTTGACCAGATCACGGTCAAAGACTCGGCTTTGGTCACGTTCCAGAAAACCGGGAGCAATATATTTCTGGGCAAATTTTTCTGCCGTTTCTGCCAGAAACTCGAGTTCTTCAGTGATATAAGGATTCTTTTTCATGGATCAGTCTCCTTATTTGGCATATTTACGGAATTCAGGCTGACGTTTTTCTTTCAGTGCATTGACGCCTTCACGCGATTCTTCAGTATCGTAATAAAGTTTCAACGCATACATGCCCATGCCAGCAATACCCGCCTGATGCGCGGTATCCATATTGAAACTACGTTTGGCAATTGCAATGGCAGTCGGACTACGCTGACAGATTTCTTCAGCCCAAGCTTGGACTTCGGCATCTAGTTGATCGGCAGGTACGCATTTATTCGCTAAACCCATTTCAACCGCTTCCTGACCAGAATAACGGCGGCACATATACCAGATTTCACGGGCTTTCTTTTCACCTACCACACGCGCTAAAAATGCCGTGCCATAGCCCGGATCAACCGATCCCATTTTCGGACCGACCTGACCAAAAATCGCTTTGTCTGAACAGATGGTCAAATCACAAATGGTTGCCAGCACATTGCCACCGCCAATGGCATAGCCTTGTACGCGTGCAATTACCGGTTTAGGTACATCGCGGATGGCGGTATGCAACTCTTCCATTGGCAACCCGATCGTACCGCGGCCATCATAATTGCCATCATGCGCGGACTGGTCACCACCGGTACAGAAAGCTTTCTCACCCGCGCCTGCCAGCACAATTGCGCCCACATTACGGTCATAACCTGCTTTATTCAATGCCTTGATCAGTTCGTCACAGGTGATGCCACGGAAGGCATTCATTTTTTCTGGACGGTTAATCGTGATCCAGGCAACACCGTTTTTAACTTCATATAAGATATCTTCAAAATTCATTTTCTTTACATCCTGTAGTGTTTTTATCTATCTGGTTGAACTGTGATTGTTATGAGATTCAATGATGATGTCTGTTTAACCGTTCATGGTTAAACCGCCAGAAACACTGAGTACCTGCCCGGTAATAAAGCTGGCGTCATCACTCAAGAAAAAGGCAATGGCAGAAGCCAAATCATCCGGTTGACCCAAACGACCCAGTGGAATGGCACGAATAAAGGCTTCACGTAATTTTTCCGGATTTGACGCGCCTTCAGTCACACCTGCAAGCAAAGCCGTATCAGTGGGTCCCGGGCAAATCACATTAATTTTGATGTTATGACGTGAATGCTCACGTGCCAGCGTTTTAGAGAAAGATAACAAGCCGCCTTTACAAGCCGCATAGACTGCTTCGCCTGAAGAACCGACCCGGGCTGCGTCAGAAGCGATATTGACAATATTGCCGGAATTGCGTTCTATCATGCCTTTTAGCACTGCAAAATGCATATTTAGCATACCGACCAGATTAATCTGGATCAGTTTTTCCCATTCCTGCGGATTGGTTTTAACAAAAGGTTTAAAAATATCCCAGCCGGCATTGTTGACGAGTCCATCAATTGGACCGAGTCCAGTTTCGGTTTTTTGAACCGCCTGCTCCACCACATCACTTTGGGTAATATCACACTGAATTGCCAGTGCGTGACCATATTGATTGATTTCATTCGCCAGCTTTTCAGCCGCTTCCAGATTCATATCAAAAATGGCAACTTTGGCGCCTTCCTCTGCCAGACGTCGGCAGGTGGCTGAACCAATTCCGCCTGCTCCGCCTGTCACAATCACAACCTTGTCTTTTAATCCTTTCATTGCTGATCCCTACGCTATTTTGTTGTCGAATTTAATCGGCTGTTGTTCTAATTCGCTGTGTTTTATCTAAAATAGAAAGAGATTGGATTTGTGTCAATATATTTACATAAAATAATATTTATAAATTTATATTTATATATTTATTAGATACTTAATATTTTTATTTATTCAATGTATTGACCTATATTGGTTTTTGGCTTTAGATTAATTTGAATCTGACTTTACTCTAGCTAGAGTCAAAACATGTCTTTTGCATAACAGACAATTTATCTAAAATTAGGAAGAAAACCTTAGATATTTGGCGAATGAGCACACTGGAAGTGAAAAAAAATGGAGATTTCCAAGCCATAAAACTGATTGACTCAGAATTTGAATAGGAAAATTTCTACAAAAACACTATGATTTTTAAATCAAATTATAATAGAAACTGGTTTGTGCGAAAAAGCGATAGGCTATACTCTGCGCGGCTCGGCTATTTCAGTTTTGAGGATGGCCAATATTGTGAGTGATACTTTGTCAAAAAAATATGATCAATCCTTATATTCTGCTCATAACCGGCTTTTTTTCCGGTTGTTTCAGGTGGGCAACAGTTTGGACCGTAAATGCCTCAATGAGCTGAAAATATCCCCAGTGCATTGGGCTGTGCTGGGTGCCTTGTCCCGTCCTAAAGTTAAATCAGGAATGTCTTTTTCTGATCTGACTGAGTATCTGGGCGTGAGCCGGCAAAACCTGGACGCAGTGTTAAAGCGGCTGGAACGTGACGGTCTGGTCGAGCGCGTCATTAGTGAACAGGACCGGCGTGCTAAAATTGTTGCGCTGACGGCTGAAGGCTTGGAAACATGGGATAGTCTACAGGATGATTTTTTTGAGTTTTATGGACAGGCCTTAAATAAGCTGGCTTTTGATGATGTGATTACCCTGATTCATTTGCTCAATAAAGTAAATGATGGTTTAAAAAGTATTCATCTGCACAAAGAAACAGATCAAGAATAAAAAAATTAGAAATAGTATTTCTAAAATTGAGTGATATAAAAATGAGCCTTTTTTAGGCTCATTTTTTACATGGTTTATATAAATAGTTAAGCTTTTTGAGGATCATATTGACGGTCTTTGATGAAAATCCCGGACACTGCGCCACATAAGAAATAGGCACCGCCCATGATCAGGAACCCTAGGCCAATTGAACCACCGCTGGCCGCCGCACCAATAATTGCAGGCGCAAACATGGCGCCGATACGACCTGCATTATAAGCCCCACCTACCGCAGTGCCACGAATAGAAGTGGCAAAGCTTTCAGTCATATAAGTGGCATTAATCGCATATGGAATACCATAAAGGAAACCAAAGAAAATCAGCAGGTAAGCAATGTTATCTGGCGTATTGAATAGCACAATCACGGGTAGGAAAATCGCCGTTCCAATTGCACCAAAAGAAAACACGGCACGTCTGCCCAAACGGTCTGCGGCAAAGCCTGCCAGAATTTTGCCGAAAATCATCGCCACGTAAGTACCAATCATATAGCCCGCCATGGATTTAAAATTCATGTGCAATTCAGATTCTAGATATGCTGGCATCCAGTTGTTTACACCATAGTAGCCAAATTGTAGAAAACCGGCCGTGAAGATCCACAAAATAAACATTCTGCGATTTGCAGGATCTGCGAAAATCTCTTTGACTGTGCTTTTTTTGGCCGACTGCTGTGCCGTGATTTCAGTCCGAGCATATAAACGCTGCAAACGTGCACGCTGCCAGGATTCTGGCTCAGGAACCAGTTTCTGGATAAAAATCGCCATAACCGAGGGAATAATGGCAATAAAAAATAGAGTTCGCCAACCGTATTCCGGAATAATCCAGCCTGCCAGTACAGTGGCCACAATATAACCGACGGTCCATCCTGCCTGTAAAGTACCTAAAACCGTGGTGCGATATTCAGTTGGAACATATTCAGCCATGAGCGTATTGGCTGCAATATATAAAGAGCCTATGCCGAAAGCAGACAGAAAGCGTAAAACAGCAAATTGTTCAAAGTTTTGTGTAAAGCCTAAGGCTGCAGTCAATATAGAAAATACTAGGATTGAAATGACTACGGTACGTACACGGCCTAAGCGGTCGCAGGCCCATCCACCAATAAAACCACCAATCGCCATACCTGCCAGCGTAAAGCTGCCTAAGGTACCCGCTTGTAAATTACTTAAACCAAATTCTGCTTTCAGGCTATTTAAACTGAAGGACAATAGCAACATGTCCGCACCATCTACCAGAAGTGCCAAAAAGGCAAAGACAAAGGCGACCTGCTGGGTTCGTTTGGTCGTAGGTTTTATCTTTGCGAGCTCTCTTGCTAAATCTTGTTCTCTTACCAATTCCGTCATATTTAAATCTCTATTCCTATCCTTAGGTTTTTTCATTCTGATCTTGGGTATGCACACCTCTATATGCATGCGCTTTAAGCGCGATCCGCTTTTAAATCATAGTACTTACTCCTGTACTTGTAGTCTCACTACAGAGGCCTTTTCCTTTCCTGTTATTTTTAGATCGTATTTATTGTCGTTAATCAGGCTAAAGAAGTTAGGATGAATTTTCAATCATTTTAGATGTTTTATTTTGTTAGGCGAAATTAATTATCATAAATTTGATTATTTTTCCATTTTCAGATAGCTTTAAAGCGATTATTAAAACGACATGCAATCTAAATAACATCGAACAAGGAGCGTAACGATGGGTGCTTTAACAGGCTTTCGTGTACTGGATTTAAGCCGGATTTTGGCTGGTCCTTGGTGTAGCCAGATTCTGGCTGACCTGGGTGCAGAAGTGATTAAAATTGAAAAGCCCGATCATGGAGATGACACACGAATCTGGGGACCACCTTGGCTTAAAAATAATCAGCAGGAAGATACCCATGAATCGGCCTACTACCTTTCAGCCAATCGCGGTAAGCATTCGGTTGCCATAGATTTATCTACCCCGGAAGGTCAAAGCATTATCAAGAAACTCGCAGAACAAAGCGATGTAGTCATTGAGAACTATAAAGCCGGCTCTTTGAAAAGATATGGGCTAGATTATGAAAGTCTAAGCCAGATCAATCCGCGTCTGGTGTATTGTTCCATTACCGGCTTTGGCCAGAATGGTCCGCGTGCGCAAGAACCTGGCTATGACTTCATTGTTCAGGGTATGGGTGGCATGATGAGTGTTACGGGGGAACGTGATGACCTGCCAGGGGGTGGCCCGCAAAAAGCAGGTCTGGCCTTTGCTGATCTGACTACTGGCTTATATGCCGCAATTGCGATTCAAGCTGCTTTATTGTCCCGTGAAAAAACTGGTGAAGGTCAGCACATTGATATGGCACTGCTAGACACCCAAGTCGCTTCCCTCTCTGTTTTGGCCATGAATTATCTGACTTCAGGTAAAGTCCCGTGCCGCTTTGGTAATGCCCATGCCAATATTGTGCCTTATCAGGTGTTTAAAGCACAGGAAGGTGAATTCATTATTGCCTGCGGGAATGATCTGCAATTTCAAGCACTGTGTCAGGCTGTAGGTTTGACCAAAGTGGCAGAAGATCCGCGTTTCCTGAAGAATTCAGGCCGGGTTACACATCGTGAAGAACTGACCACCCTTCTACAGGCGCATTTCTATTCTCAACCAGCAAAACACTGGGTAGATCTAATTCATGCAGTCAAAGTCCCAGTGGGTATGATCAATAATCTGAAGCAAACCTTGGAAGAAGAACAGGTACTGGCGCGTGAAATGGTCATCCAAATGCCACATACTTTGCGTGACGATTACACCTCGATTGGTTCGCCGATTAAACTCTCCAAGACCCCGGTAGAATATAAAAAAGCCCCACCTTGTCTGGGTGAAGATACAGATGCCATTTTGAGTCAGTATTTAAGCCCTGATGAAATGCAAGAATTGAAAAATAAAAAAGTCATTCAGCAGCGATAAACTGGTAAGCAATAAAAAAAAGGAATCGAAAGATTCCTTTTTTTTTATTTTGACCATGTCATTCCTTAACAGGCTTTGGCATCCGGCTGCACGGTTTTAGGCAACTCACGACGTAGAATTTTACCGACTGCAGACTTTGGCAATCCTGACACAAACTCGATGTATTTCGGTAACTTATAACTGGTCAGTTGTAGTCTCAGATAGGTCATGACTTCATTTTCGGTCAGACTGGTATCCTGTTTTACAATAAAGGCTTTCGGAACTTGTCCAGATTTTTCATCATCCACCCCAATGACGGCACATTCCAGTACTTTAGGATGTTTAGATAAAACACCTTCCAGCTCATTTGGATAGACATTAAAGCCCGAGACCAGAATCATGTCCTTTTTACGGTCCAGAATGGTGATATAACCCTTTTCATCCATACAGCCGATATCACCTGTCAGGAAGAAACCATCTTTGGTAAATACCTGTGCTGTTGCTTCCGGTTGCTTCCAGTAACCCTTCATCACCTGGGGGCCGCGAATAGCAATTTCTCCAGCCTGATGAAGTGCTACAGGTTTTCCTTCATCATCCAGAATTCGAATTTCTGTGCCTGCCAATGGCAAGCCAATACTACCGCTAAAGCTTTTGCTTAAAGGCGGGTTAAATGTTGCCGTTGGTGAGGTTTCAGAAAGACCGTAGCCTTCATAGATATGACAGCTTGTGACTTCGTACCATAATTCTGCCGTGTTTTTTAAAACAGATGCACCACCGCCTGTCGTGGTTTTTAGGCGTGAATGGTCCAGCTCGCGGAAACGTGGATGATGAGCCAATGCATTAAACATAGTATTCACGCCCGGAAACACCGTCGGCGGATGCTTATGATATTGATCTACCAGTGCATCCAGATCTCTTGGATTTGGAATCAGGACATTGGCAAAACCGCGACTCAGACCATAACTGAACAGGCAGATGGTAAATCCATAAATGTGATACAGCGGCAAGGCACAGAATACATATTCATTTTCAGTGGCATAGCGGTCACCAAAATGGCTGATAAATACGGTACTGTTCTGGGCGATATTAAATAAAATATTGCGATGGCTCAGTTCTGCACCTTTAGAAACACCTGTGGTACCTCCCGTGTATTGCAGAATGACCGTATCTTCCTGATGCTGTACAGGTGTTTTGAAATCAATAATTTCTACCTGATTTATTGCCTGCCTAAAGTCAAAGAACTGTTTATCCGGATATTGTGTTGCCTGACTATAAATAGCACTTTGCTGCTCTTGAATAAAATCCGGCGAATGCGTCGAAATAACATATTTGAGTTGAGGACATTCCTCTAATGCTGTTAATTGCTCCAAAGTCTGTCCAAGGATAATCAAGGCTTCTGCACCTGAATCCTGTAGCTGATGATAGAGCTCGCGCTGGGTGTACATGGGGTTGACATTGACCAGCACATAACCGGCCCGAATAATGGCAAAGGTAGCGATTGGATATTGAATAATATTCGGTAACATCACCGCAATACGGCTGCCAGCAGTCAGCCCAAGACTCTGTAAATAGCTTGCCAGTTTCTGGCTATAGACATCGATATCGTGATAGCTGAATTTACGATCCAGATAGATAAATGCAGTTTTATCCTGAAATTTCAGCAGATTCTCAGCAATTGTCGTGCTCAGGGTTTTCTCAGGATCTGGCCGGGTAAACTCCGGATTGATATTCCACTTTTTATATTCTTCCATCCATGGCTGACTTGTCATTACAGCACTCCTATCCTTGATTATAAAATTTATTTTGTATGGTGAAACTTTATTTTGATTAAAAAATAATAACGTTATCTTTCACCTCAAATCAATGCAATATTTAACTAATTTCAATTTTTTACAAATTAAATCACTTGTTTTATAGCTAATTATCTGGATATATTTTATCAATTAATAAATAAATATTTCATATAGCGAAATTATAAATCAGTAGAAGCAATAAGAGAATGGGATTCATTCTTGTAAAACAACAACGTAACTAGAAAAGGATGTCAATGATGACCTATGAAACTTCAGTGATGGAAGCTGAACGAGTCACAGTTCAGCCTAAAAAAATATGGATGACCGCGTTTATCCTCTGTTTTCTTATTTTACTTGCAGATGGTGTGGATCTGGCTTTCTTAGCCTATAGCCTCACTAGTATCAAAGCTGAATTTAATTTAACTACAGTTCAGGCAGGTGCTTTAGGCAGTTGGAGTCTGGTAGGTGGTGTAATTGGTGGATTAATTGGGGGTTGGGCCTGTGATCGATTTGGCCGGGTGAAAGTTATTGTATTTTATATGATTCTTGCTTCCAGCTTATCTTGTACTTTGGGCTTTGTAGAATCTTATCATCAATTTTTAATTATCCGTAGTATTGCAGCAATTGGGCTGGGCTCCTTGTACATTGCCTGTAATACCTTAATGTCAGAATATGTTCCGACAAAATACCGGACGACTGTTCTGGCAGCACTCATGACGGGTTTTACCTTAGGTTCATTGTGCGCAACTTTGCTCGCAGGCTGGATTATTCCTGAATACGGCTGGCGTATGCTGTACTGGATTACCATTTTCCCGATTGTACTGGCTTTTCTGCTTTATTTTCTTGTTCCTGAGCCGGACTCTTGGTTACGTTCCCGTGAATTAAAGCGCCAGGAAGCAGCCAGAAAAGTTAAGGTGAAAAAGCAGAATCCTTATAAAATTATTCTCAAAGATAAGAATCACCGCTGGATGTTTTTACTGTGGATTTTAAGTGCAGGCGCCTTGCAGTTTGGCTATGCCGGTTTAAGTAACTGGTTACCTGCTTATCTGGAATCGGATCTGGGGATCAGCTTTAAGGCCATGACTGGCTATATGGTCGGAACGTTTATGATTATGATTTTTGCCAAGGTGGTTGCAGGGATCTTGGCAGATCGGTTCGGACGACGGGCCCTATTTGCTTTTGGAACCATGGGAACAGCACTATTCCTTCCGATAGTGATTTACTTTAATACACCGACTAACATCTTGTACCTGATGCTCATGTTCGGCTTCCTGTATGGTATGCCTTTTGCCATTAATGCGACATATATGACTGAAAGCTTCCCTACTTCGATTCGCGGTACGGCTGTAGGTGGTGCATTTAATATAGGGCGTATAGGTGCGGTATTTGCACCACTCACTATTGGTTATTTTGCACATGGAGGCTCAATTGGAACAGGTCTACTGGTAATGGCAGGTGCCTATTTTATTTGTGGTCTGATTCCTGCTTTGTTCATACGTGACCGCTTATATGATCCACAAAAAGCTGATTAATCTCTATCATCTTTTGATAAAAAACCAGTCAAATAGACTGGTTTTTTTAATGAATAAATTTAAAAATCAGACAACTTTTCTCTGAGCATTTTCTATATATTCATAATGGTAACCACTGCGAATAAAATGCTGGTTTTTATCTCTGAAAGAATGTGCATAATCCGGCCAGACCAAAGTCAGTTTGCGACTCACCGGGTCCAGATACCAACTTTTACAGCTTTCTGACAACCAGACACTGCCTTGGGAAAGTTGCTGTAACTCCTGCATATAGTGATTTTCAGCGTTCTGATCAGCTTCAAAGACCTGAATCTGCTCCTGTTCAAAAAACTGCAAAGCATCCAGTACCAGATCAAACTGGGTTTCCAGGAAATAAAGCGCTGAATTATGCCCACTTCCGGTATTGGGACCATTCAAGATAAATAGATTTGGAAAATTATGAACTGTCGTAGACTGATAACCCTGCATACCGCTAGACCATTGCTGTTCCAGACTCAAGCCATGTTTACCCACCACCTTTGCCGCATAAGGTGGTCGTGCTGCTTCAAAGCCGGTAGCAAAAATGATGATATCTGCAGAATATTCATTGCCTGATTTGCTGATTACACCATTTTTCGTAATTTCAGCCAAAGCAGAATCTTCAAGCGTGACATTCGGTTTTAGAAAAGTCGGATAATAATCATTGGACAGCAATAAACGCTTGCAGCCCGGTTCATAATTCGGTGTGAGTTTCTGCTGTAATTCAGGATCTGAAATCTGATATTTCAAGAATTGCAGGCAGTTTTTTTTGACCCGCTCAATCTGACTTTTCAGATTACGGCGCTGGGCAAAATTGTATTCATTGCCCCAGAACAACAGGTGTCTGAGTGTTGACATACTGTCCGGATCTTTGCGGAAAAGCTGTTTTTCTGACTCAGAATAAGGTCGGTCTGGTCGCGGCAAAATATATGGCGCACTACGTTGCAAGACGTTCAGGTTTTTTGCTGTTTTGGCAATTTCTGGTACAAGCTGGATGGCAGAAGCACCAGAACCCACCACAATGACGCGCTGATTTTCAAGGTTCACCTGATGATTCCAGCGCGCGGAATGCATCACTTGGCCTTCAAATTCTTCCAGCCCAGGAATTTGTGGCAGATGTTCATCTGCCAGATGCCCGGTTGCTGTAATTAAAAATTCAGCCTCATAAACACCTTTAGAGGTTTGTACTTCCCAGATGCGTTCTCGTGCATTCCAGCCGGCTTTTTCCAGTTGGGTCTGAAAATCAATATGGGGCCGGATATTTTCCTGATCGCAGCATTGGATTAAATAACGCTGAATTTCTGCCCCTTGTGGAAAGACACGGGACCAGTCAGGATTTTTAATAAAAGAAAAAGAATATAGATGAGAGGGTACGTCACAGGCGACCCCGGGATAGGTATTATCCCGCCATGTTCCACCGACTTCTGCTGCACGTTCAATGATTTTAAAATCGTGAATACCCTGCTGTTTAAGGCGGGTTGCCATGCCTAATCCACCAAAACCACTGCCTACAATTAGAATCTTGCTGCGCTGTACTTGAGCTTGCATTCTTTATCTCCTTTAAGGCATATAGGGCTGGATTTTTTGATTCGCTGGATACTGTTCTGGATGCTGGCTAAACTGGTTGACCAGTTGCACCACTTCGGCTGGCGCTTCGATATAGAGCGCATGTCCTGAAGAAATTTCGATATAGCGACTGTTCGAAATTGAAGCAAATAGCAGTTTAGCTTGCGCTACAGGCACCATGCGGTCTTCACGGCAAGCCACAATCAACGTCTCTGCACGAATCTCAGGCAAGAACGATGTAATATCAATGCGATAATTCAGTTCACGCTGTTTGGCCGCATCTTGGGATGGTTTTACAAAGCGTGCCAGATCCAACACCTGCTGTTCGCTTCGTGCAGACAAATAATCATCGCTATACAGGCAATAATTGACAAAATGAGGCAAGGCCGCAGATTGATCACTAAATAACTGTTGCCAGATCGTGGTCCGTAGTTGTTGCACCGAACTGGTTTTCGCCCAACCGGCCAACAGAATCAAACGTGCGATACGCTGTTTAAGACTCGCGGCTACTTGTGCAGCAATCACGGCACCGAGCGAATAACCCACCACAGTAATTGCTTCATCTTCTGCAACCGCATGCTGGATCAGTGCTTCAACTTGCTGGCTAAAATCGGTCACTGCTAAATCGGATTTATCTGGGGTATGCAAATCAATGGATAAAACCCGCTGATGAATACCGAGCATCGGAAAAATATAGCTGAAATGCTTGTCGGTATTTCCGCCGGTGCCATGAATCAGAATAATGGTGGGATATGAGGATTTCTGTCCGACTTCATGATAAGTGAGTTGTAAATCACCATAAGGACATTGTCGAGTAATCGTGCCTAAATCCATATAGACTCCTGATCTTGTTGTTTTATGGCCGATGCAATACTAAAAAGTACCTATCGATATTGAATTTTGTGCAGGATAAAAAAAGTAGTCAGAAAAAAGACCCACGATCGAGAGATTGACCGTGGGTAAAAGGATTAATCGAATTTAAACTCTTCTGGTGCAAGCAAGAACAGGCTCTCACCACCAGCCTGAATATTGGCAATGTGAGTTGAAGTTCTTGGCAGAATACGTGCAAAGAAAAATTGTGCTGTTTTGATCTTCGCTGCATAGAACGGATCGGTATTGCCCTCTTCAATTTTTTGCTGCGCCGTAATCGCCATTTTCAGCCATAAATACGAAGACACCACATAACCAGAGAAGTATAAGTAATCGACGGATGCCGCACCGATTTCATTGGCAGACTGTTGTGCCTGAGCCTGAATCGTTTTGGTTAATTCTAGCCATTGCTCAGTCAACTGGCTCACTTGTGCCACTTGCTGATTAAACTGGGCATGTTGCTGGTGTTCTTTCACATAAGCTTGGATTTCATCGGTTAAGGCAGTCAACAGACCCAGTTTTGAACCCAGCACTTTACGCGCCAGTAAATCGATAGACTGAATCTCAGTGGTTCCTTCATAGAGGCTGGCAATACGTGCATCACGGGCAATCTGTTCCATGCCATGTTCAGCAATATAACCATGACCACCGAAAACCTGCATACCATGTTTAGCCGCTTCTATGCCGGTTTCAGTCATTAACGCTTTGGCAATTGGGGTTAATAATGCCAGACGGTCTTCAGCTGCTTTCTTTTCTTCAGGGCTGTCAGTGGCTTCAGCGATATCGGCATAGGTTGCCAGATAATATGCAAGCGCACGTGAACCTTCTGCAAACACCTTTTGAGTCAGCAGCATGTTACGTACAGCCGGATGCACGATAATCGGATCTGCAGGCTGGCTTGGCGCTTTTGCACCTTCAAGTGAACGCATCGCCAGACGGTCTTTGGCATAAGCCAAAGCCCCCTGATAAGAAGATTCTGCTGCTGCCAAGCCTTGAATGGCTGTACCGATACGTGCCGAGTTCATAAAGGTAAACATGCAGTTCAGGCCGCGATTTTCAGGCCCAATCAGGAAACCTTTGGCATTATCAAAATTCAGCACACAGGTCGCATTGCCGTGAATGCCCATCTTGTGTTCAATGGCACTACACACCACGCCATTACGGGAAGCCACATTACCAGCTTCATCCAGATTGTATTTCGGAACAATAAACAGCGAAATACCTTTGGTTCCCGCAGGCGCATCCGGTAAACGTGCCAGTACAATATGCACGATATTTTCAGCCAGATCATGCTCACCTGCAGAAATAAAGATTTTCTCACCGCTGATGCTGTAGCTGCCATCTTCATTTGGCACTGCTTTGGTACGGATCAATCCCAGATCAGAACCGGCATGAGATTCAGTCAAACACATGGTGCCTGTCCAGCGGCCTGCAATTAAAGGTACCAGGAATTTCTGTTTTTGCTCATCGCTTCCGTGGTGTTCTAAAGTACGCATGGCACCGTGTGACAGGCCTGGGTACATGCCCCAAGACCAGTTGGTCGCGGTAATAATTTCTGAAATCGCGATACGGTATAAAGTCGGAAAACCCTGACCGCCATATTGTTCATCGCCAGTTAATGAGGTAAAGCCAAGTTCTACATATTTGTCATAAGCTGCTTTAAAACCATCCGGTGTAGTTACGACGCCATCCTGCAAACGGCAGCCCTGCTGATCGCCTGTCGCATTAATCGGTAGAAGTTCGTTTTGGCAAAAGTCCGCAGCGACTTCTAAATATTGCTCCATAATTTCCATAGACATTTTATCTGCGAACTTTGCATAGTCGGCGTATTTCTGTTCAACATTAAGCAGGTCTTTCAGGACAAACTTCATGTCTTTTAATGGCGCAATATAATTTCTCATCGTAATTCCCTTGTATGAGCTCTAATTTGTATATTTATGACTATTAATTTCATAATGCGAAATTATGTTTTAAATCCACTATAATATAATTTAAAGAATAAAATCTAGTCATTCTGTAAAACTTCCTATTTAAAAAAAGAAAAATATTCAGAATGAAAAGAGCCATTCATGATGGAATGGCTTTTCTATTCGGTGACTACACTAAAGTTGATTAACGTGGAAAACATTGAGCTAAACGTTGATGAACAATCTGCTCTGCCTCCTGCATAATATTTTGTATCAGCGACTGACAAGTTGGAATGTCATGAATCAATCCCATCACTTGGCCTGCAGTCAGTACACCAGCATCAATATCGCCATTTTCTAAAGCCAGCTTGCCTTTTAAGCCACTAACATAAGGCCGAATCTGTTCAAATTGCAGATTCGGATCTTCACTCATTTTAACGACGAGATCAGACACCGCATTTTTGGCAACACGGGCAGTATTTCTAAACTGTCGATACAGCAGATGCGTGGCTCGTTCATCATTGTCGACATAAAACTGCTTGATGTTCGGATGGATTGGTGCTTCCTGAGTGGCACAAAAGCGTGTACCCATATTGATGCCTTCAGCACCTAAAGCCAAAGCAGCGACCAGACCACGGCCATCAGCAAAACCACCACTAGCCACAATCGGCACAGTGAGCTGATCCGCTGCCGCAGGAATTAAAATCAGGCCAGGAATATCGTCTTCACCCGGATGGCCGGCACATTCAAAACCATCAATCGAGATGATATCGGCACCGATTCTTTGCGCTGACAGCGCGTGACGAACGGAAGTACATTTATGAATGACAATAATGCCATGTTGCTTAAATGCCTCAATATGTTCATGTGGCTTGTTGCCTGCCGTTTCTACAATCTTGATACCGCTTTCAATAATGGCCTGACGATATTCAGCATACGGCGGTGGGTTTACGGCAGGTAATAAAGTCAGATTGACCGCAAAAGGCTGATCGGTCATGTCATGGCAGCGTGCAATTTCCTTGGTCAGCGCTTCAGGTGTTGGTTGTGTCAATGCAGTCAGTGTTCCCAAGCCACCTGCATTGGATACGGCACTGGCCATTTCCGCTGTGCCGACCCACATCATGCCGCCCTGAATAATTGGATAGCGAATACCTAAAACCTCGGTAATACGGGTCTGAATTTTCATGAAAGCTCTCCTTAGCGTCCGATAAATTGTGCAGGGCGTTTTTCGACAAAAGCCTGGACACCTTCTTTATAATCCTGACTGTTCAGCACCAGATATTGCAGGTTTTGTTCCAGCTCCAGTTGTTGATCCATGCTATTTTCAGCACTACGCAGCAAGGCCTGTTTGGTTAAAGCCAGTGCATAAGTCGGCTGTTGTGCCAGTCGCTGTGCCAGTTCATCAATATAAGCATCAAATTCTGCATCAGGGATCATTTTCCAGATCATGCCCATTTCAGCTGCTTCCTTGGCATGCACAGGTTCACCGAGTAAAGTCAGTGCCGTAGCACGTGCATAGCCAATCAAACGCGGCAACATCCAGGTGCCGCCGACATCGGGAATTAAGCCAATTTTAGAAAAGGCTTGAATAAATTTGGCACTTTCCTTGGCAATGACCAGATCACAACCCAGCGCGATATTAGCCCCTGCTCCGGCAGCTACACCATTTACCGCTGCAATGACCGGTTTGGGGCTTTTACGAATCAGATTAATCAAAGGATTATAATATTTGGCCAGCGAACCCTCTGGTGGCAAAGGCACATTGCCGAGCTGCCCAGCACGTTCTTTTAAATCCTGTCCCGCTGAAAATGCCCGGCCATTACCACGAATCACAATTACCCGAATGTCTGGATCAGTATTCCAACTTTTCAAAACCTGTTGCACTTCTTCATGCATTTGCCGGTTGAAACTGTTGAGTGAATTTGGACGGTTAAAACTTAAAGTCGCAACGCCTTGCTGAACCTGGGTCTGAATCATTTCCCACATCCCTAATCTCCTTATTTTTATCTGTATCCTTAATAACCTTTGTTGACATCTACCTGATGGTACAACTCCAAACCCTGCTTGAAACGGCGGTCATTTTCCAGAATCTGTTCCACCACCACAGACATGGGCGCATGTGAGGCGACATGTGGTGTAACAACGATCTTTTCATGCTGCCAGAATGGATGCTCGGCAGGTAATGGCTCTTGCTCAAAGACATCAACAATCGCACCACGCAGATGACTAGAATCCAGTGCATCCAATAAATCCTGTTCAATTAAATGCTGGCCACGCCCGACATGAATGAGAGCTGCCTGCTCAGGCAGTTGCTGAAATAATTCAGCAGAAAGAATGCCGGTATTTTCTTCGGTAAGTGGTAGCAGGTTAATCAGAATCTGAGTTTGAGCCAGGAATTCGGAAAGTTGTTCTTGCCCTACATAGCTTTTAACTTGATTAATGTCTTTTGGGGAATTAGACCAACCACAGACTTGATAGCCCATGTCAGCAAAGCATTCTGCTACGTATCCACCCATATGTCCCAGTCCCATAATCCCGATCTGGATATGATGGCTATAACTTTGACGATGCTGCTTCCAGAGCTGCTGCTTTTGTTGCTGGATCATGCGGTCAAAATAACGCTGAAAATACAGCACACCCCAAAGCAGATAATCAAACATGCCCTTTTGATGATGAGGATCGAGTACCCGGCACACGGCTTGATCCGGTCGTATTTCACTCAAGTTTAAATGCTCGACCCCGGCAGCAATCGAATGGATCAGGCCAATTTTTGGAAGCTGATTCAATTTCTCCATATCTGGAAACCAAGAGGCTGCTGTAGTCGCCTGCTCTGCTTCCGGGCTGTCCACTGTACAGAAACTCCCAACCGGTGCATATTTCTGAAAAGACTTGACCAAAATGGCTTCAATATTCGGAACAGTACTGGATATCACAATCATGATGCATACTCCGTATATTGATGCTCAATCAGGGATAACGCGGCCTGCCAGGCACGCTGTAAAATCGGTTCAACTAAAGGACTGGCGAACTGTTGAGCAGTTTTAATGCGGACTTCTTCAGCTGGATAGTGCAATTCTGCACCGCCACTTAAGGCCTTCACCTGTGCCTGACAGGCGCGCTCCAGGAAATAAATTTCGTGAAAGGCCCGTGCCATGGTTTCGCCAGCCGTTAATAGGCCATGATTACGTAAAATCATGGCGCGATGACTGCCCAAGTCCTGAATCAGACGCTCCTGCTCATCAGTAGAAAGTGCAACGCCTTCATATTCGTGATATGCCACCTGCTGATAAAATTTCAGCGCATGCTGGGAAATGGGCAGAAGACCGTGCTTCTGTGCAGACACGGCAATTCCATCTGCGGTATGCGTATGAATAACACAATTCAGATGAGCATGCGCCTCATGAATTGCGGAGTGAATCACGAAGCCGGCCATATTGACTGGCTTGTCTTGTTCATAGCTTTCTACCACCTGTCCTTCATGATTAATCTTCACCAGCGTTGAGGCACGCATTTTTTCAAATGCGACACCATATTGATTAATCAGAAAACAGTCTGGTTGATCTGGGACTCTTAGGCTGATGTGGGTATCAATCAGGTCAGTCATCCGGTAATGCGCGATAATGCGATAAAGCGCTGCAAGTTCACAGCGTGCCTGCCATTCAGCATCTGTAACGAGAGTTTTTATTGTCATGATTCCATCCTGGAAAAATATAGCATTTCGATCACTATCTGTTATATCATAATTTCAGAAAAACAGAATATTATTTCATAAGACGAAATAAATCATTACAAGGAGTGGATATGCCCACATCACAATTAAATGGACTCGAATATCTCACCGCAATTAAGAATGGGGAAATTCCCAGTTCAGCCATGAGTGAAATTATTCCCATGCGCCTGAGTGTGGTGCGTGAAAACTATGTGGAATATGAAGTGCGCCCGGATCATCGTCATTTCAATTTACAAGGCGGCATTCATGGTGGCTTTTGTGCAACGGTATTAGATAGTACGACTGGTGCTGCGGTGCATACGACAGTAGATGCAGGTGTCAGTTTTTCGACCATTGACCTGAATGTGAAAATGCTGAAAGCAATGAAAAGCGGCGAAACCTATACAGCTATTGGTGAAGTGATTCGCATTGGTCGTAATGTACTGACCTCAGAAGGCAGAATTATCGATAAAGAAGGTAAAGTTTATGCATTTGGTTCAGCGACTTTATTGGTTACCAACAGAACTTGACCATCAGTAATAAAGATCCTTAAAACCTGTGCAAATGTCAGCCAATTAATAAGTTGGCTGACATTTCCTTTTTTAAACTTATGAGGTTATTTGATACGCGAGAACGTCATCCGCAACTGTTTGAGACAGGGCTACTTTGTAAAATAATAGTTTCTACGATATATCTGATTATTTATGGTTTTGGACGAGTTTTGCAGTTTGGAGCATTGCTCTGCAAGATGGTTTTCTTGCGAAGCTTCGCTTCTCATTTTGCCGAAACAAAAGTAGCGTAGAGAATTTAAGTTTGATTTAACAAGAGCTCTAATACTCACCAAATCTTTGTTGTATTTTTTATTTAAATATAAAAATCCCAATAAAAAATGCCATGTATATTATCTATACATGGCATTAATACGATGACTAAAGTTGTTAAGCAGCTTCAGGATTCTCAATCACCATCGCCAGACCTTGACCTAAACCAATACACAGACTAATCACGGCATATTTTTTACCGGTACGCTGTAACTGACGTGCAACGGTCAAAGCCAAACGCGCACCCGAACAGCCCAGTGGATGACCAATGGCAATCGCACCACCATTTGGATTGACACGCGGATCATCCAAAGCGACATCCAGACCTTTCAGGCAAGATAATACCTGACTGGCAAAGGCTTCATTAATCTCGATGATATCCATGTCGTCTAGCGTCAAACCAGCACGTTGTACTGCCTTTTTAATCGCTTCAATTGGGCCAGCCCCCATGATGCGTGGCTCAATGCCAGCAGCTGCAGAAGACAGAATACGTGCTAAAGGTTTTAAGCCGTACTGTTCCTGAACTTTTTCACTGCCGACAATCAGTGCTGCAGCGCCGTCATTGATACCTGATGCATTACCCGCAGTCACTACACCGCCTTCAAAAAGCGGTTTCAACTTGGATAAAGCTTCAAATGTTGAAGATGCACGTGGATGCTCATCCTCAGTGACTTGTTTAGGCGGCAATTTGCGTCCTTGAGAAACTTCAATCGGGGTAATTTCACCTTCAAAGAAACCTGCTGCTTTCGCTGCCTGATATTTTGCCTGTGATGCAGCGGCAAAGGTGTCAGCCTGTTCACGGCTAATACCGAATTCTTCAGCCACGTTATCACCTGTTTCAGGCATGCTGTGCGCGCCAAACTGATCCGTGAATTTACGGTTCGGGAAACGTGTACCAATCGTGGTGTCATATATTTTAGCGTCACGTGAATAAGCACTTTCTGCTTTGCCCATCACTAAAGGAGCGCGGGTCATGCTTTCTACGCCACCAGCAATGTACAGTTCGCCTTCGCCTGCAGTAATGGCACGTGCCGAATCAATCACAGCACCCAAGCCTGAAGCACAAAGCCGGTTGACAGTTTGACCCGGAACCGTCACCGGCATACCGGCAAGCAGTGCAGCAAAACGAGCCACGTTACGGCTGTCTTCACCGGCCTGATTGGTACTCCCAAAGATTACATCTTCTACATCTGCTGCCGGAATACCAGTTTTTTCTAACAGGTTCTTAATGACCGTTGCTGCCAGATCATCTGGACGTACAGTTGCCAAGCTTCCTGCATGGCGACCGATTGGAGAACGTAAACCATCATAAATATAAGCATTTAACATGAGTGTTATTCCTTTAACTTTCTAATTAATGTGTAGTATGAACAAGAGGTAGACTGAGCTGAACACGGCGACGCAACCAAGGACTTGGACGGTAACGCTGGTCACGGGTAATCGCAGTCATGCGGTCCAGAATTTTCAGGATTTTTTCAGCACCTAAGACATCGCCCCATTCAATTGGGCCATGCGGATAACCGAGGCCTAGTTTTACCGCAACATTGATGTCTTCAACTGTCGCGACGCCTTGCTGGGCAATATCACAGCCGAGATTCACAATCATTGCCAAAGCACGTTGAGCCACAAAGCCAACGCTTTCCTGAATTACACTCGCAGTCACACCATCCAGATTGAAAATCGATTGAGCCGCTTGGGTCAGTTCAGACTTGGTCACAAAAGTTGGCATTAAGGTGCGGTGTTTATTCAGCCCATACAGTAGGTCGATACACACCACTTGTTGAGGCGCTACCTGATAGCGGACAGCGGCTGAAGTTGCATCTTCACCATAAGTGGCAATCAGGATTAAAGCCTCTGCTGAAGGTGTCTCAGTTTGCTCGATCTGAATATTGAACTGTTGCAGATATTGCTCAAGCGCCTGACGATCTTCACTATATTCTGTGCCTAGCCAGACTGCTGGATATTGATCGAGTTTTTCAACCAGTGTTGGAGCCACATCACCTACTTTGCTACCTGAAGTGTAATCATAGAAGCCTTTACCGGTTTTACGACCGAGCTGTTTGGCAATAAAGCGCTGACGGGTAATCACACTTGGACGGTAACGTGCTTCTTCATAATACTGCTGATAAATCGATTCACTCACCGGATGCGATACATCCATACCGGTCAGATCACCTAGCTCAAAAGGTCCCATTTTAAAACCGATCCCATCGCGGTAAATCCGGTCAATCTCATAAAATGGTGTGACATTTTCATTCAGAATTGCATAGGCTTCGCTACCAAAAGCACGGCCGGCATGGTTAATGATAAACCCTGGCGTATCTTTAGCTTTGACCGGACGATGACCCATTTTTGTAGAAAGCTGGGTTAATGCTTCAATAATGTCAGCACGGGTATTAAAGCCTTCAATTACTTCAACCACTTTCATGAGTGGTACCGGATTAAAGAAGTGATAACCGGCAACACGTTCTGGCTGCTTACAGTTGGCAGCGATTGCACTAATCGACAATGAAGAGGTATTGGATGCCAGAATGGCTTCTGGTTTCACAATGTCTTCTAGTTGCTGCATCAGCTTTTGTTTGATTTCCAGATTCTCAATAATCGCCTCAACAATCAGATCACAATCTTTCAAGTCTTCTAGCTGCTGTGCGATTGATAAATGAGCAATATCTTCAGCTGCTTTTTCGTGGCTGAATTTACCTTTATCTGCCAAGGTATTTAATGTTTTGGCCAGTTTATCCTGTGCCTGTTCAGCTGCCCCTTCTTTGGCATCAAACAGTATTACGTCATGACCAGACTGAATGGCGATCTGGGCAATGCCTGCACCCATGGTACCGACGCCAATAATCCCGATTTTCTGAATTTGAATACTCATGCTTATCGTCCCTGATAATTCGGTTTACGTTTTTCGATAAAGGCCTGCATACCTTCTTTTTGATCTTCTGAAGAAAACAGCATCTGGAAAGACTTACGTTCCAGAGTAAGTCCGGCATTGAGCGGCACATCTTCGGCCAATAAAGCCACTTCCTTTATTTGCTCCAAGGCAATTGGCGGCATTTTTGCCAACCCTTCTGCCATCTTGATTGCTGTAGCAAGGGTTTCACTGTCTTCAGTCACCTGGGACACCAGACCAATTTGATAAGCTTCCGGTGCCGGTACCAGACAACCGGTCATGATGATACGCATGGCATGGAATTTGCCTACTGCACGGAATAAACGTTGAGTCCCACCTGCACCCGGCATCACGCCAACTTTCACTTCAGGTTGACCGAACTGGGCACTTTTTCCAGCAATGATAATGTCTGCATGCATCGCCAGTTCACATCCACCCCCCAGTGCATATCCATTTACAGCTGCAATCACCGGTTTTGAACACTGCGCAATCGCTTGCCAGTAACGTTCAGTACGACGTTGCATCATCTGGATGGTTTCAGCGGTAGCTAATTCCCTTAGATCGGCCCCTGCTGCAAAATCTGTTTCACCGCCAGTAAGAATAATGGCCCGAATATTTTCGTCATCATTGAGTTGTAGAAAAGCTGCAGCCAGTTTCTGGCGCACTTCTGTATTCAAAGCATTTTTTGCTTCTGGTCGATGGATCTTGACCATCGCCACATGTGCTGAGATTTGCTCTACTTGAACCACCTGTTCCATTAAAATCTCCATTTATTTTGTATAGCGAAATTTTATTTTATATAAAACTACGGTTTCTAAGTCTATAAATCAAGAATTTTTAACTCAAAAATTCAAAAAAGTTATTTTTTACTAAAAATAGAGTAAAAACTCTTGTTCAGTTGGTTATTTTATGATTAATTGATTTCGCAATACGGAATTAACTAATCATAGCTGATTGTGGTTGTTCATTTATATAAATTTCAACCAGAAATAAAACTAAAAATTAGTTTATTTCACATGGATTGATCACTTTTCAGTGAGTTATCACCTAGGTTGAAATGAAAAAAATCAGATTTAACCTGATCGTCACAGGACTAATGCGAACAGGAGCTTAGACCTTAGATTAGGGAAATGCTTTTCCGAGAGGAAGGAAAATGGATTTAGCGGTAGCAGAGGAAATGCTACTTTTAATTTATAGAGGATATAAGAATGACAAGCGATACCATCGTAACCGAGGATAGTAAAACGGATGTTTCCTCCGACGGCACCGTCAAACAGGCCCCTAAACGCCTGTGGATGACAGCCTTTGTCTTTGCTTTTTTGATTTTACTCTGTGACGGTGCAGATATTGGTATTCTGGCTTTCAGTTTGACCAGTTTGAAAGCGGAATGGGGTCTGACTTCTGTACAGGCGGGTGCTTTGGGAAGTTATTCTCTTTTGGGTATGGGAATTGGTGGCTTTGTCGGTGGATGGGCCTGTGACAAGTTTGGTCGCGTACGTGTCATCGTATTAGCGACCATTGCCTTCTCAATCTTGTCTGCCTATTCAGGCTTTGCTCAGTCTTATACTGAATTCGCAATTTTACGTACCCTGTCCTGCTTGGGTTTAGGCTGCTTATATATTGCCTGTAATACCCTAATGTCAGAATACGTACCGACCAAATATCGTACTACGGTATTAGCGACATTAATGACCGGTTTTACTTTGGGTTCTCTAGTCATCACTATGCTTTCAGGCTGGATTATCCCTGAATTCGGCTGGCGTATGCTGTACTGGATCACGATTGCGCCATTAGTTTTAGGTATTCTGATGCACTTTATGGTGCCAGAGCCGGAATCATGGAAGCGTGTCCGTGAAATGAAAAGAACCGGTCAAATCGTGGATAATAACGCAAAAAAAGGCAATCCATATATCACCATTCTTAAGGACAAGACCCATGGCAAGATGTTCATCTTATGGTCTTTCAGCTCCGGTTTCCTGTTATTCGGTTATTTCGGTGTCAGTAACTGGCTACCAAGCTATCTTGAAGCTGAATTAGGCATCAAGTTTAAAGAAATGGCGCTGTATATGGTGGGTACATTTATCACCATGATATTTGCCAAAATCATTGCCGGTTATGTTGCTGACAAAATTGGCCGCCGTATTGTTTTCGCTTTCGGCACCATGGGAACGGCTCTGTTTATTCCTGTCGTGGTTTATATGCATACCGCAGACAACATTGGTGTACTGATGCTGATCTTCGGTTTCCTGTACGGTATTCCATATGCCATTAATGCAACGTACTTAACTGAAAGCTTCCCGACAGGAGTTCGTGGAACAGCCGTCGGTGGTGCATTCAACATCGGTCGTATCGGCGCAATCTTCGCCCCAATTACTATTGGCTATCTGGCGATGCAAGGTTCGATTGGTACAGGCTTGATGGTCATGGGTGCGGCTTACTTCCTGTGTGGTTTGATTCCTGCCCTGTTCATTAAAGACCGTTTATACGATCCGCAAAAAGCAGAATAACCTGGGGACGATAAGGCAGTTTAAATGCTGCCTTACTCAAAGCCCAGAGTAAAGAGGACAGAAGATAAGCCAAAGCAGTTGAAGTAAACAGTTATCTGCAACTTTTAATATTTAGATAAAACTCTATTAATCATAGACTTATTTCTCTCAGGATGGAGAGTGGAAATAGAAAGATTTTCTTTCATACAGGATTCAAAAAATATTAGGGACGAAAATGAAAAAATTAGTTTTAGCCACATTGTGTGGGATTGCATCAGGAACCGTATTTTCAGCAGAAGTATCTGAAGACCGTATCCAGTTTCTAGAAGCTCAGCTCAAACAGATTCAGTCTGAATTGGAACAGCAGAAACAGTCGCAGCTTGCTTTAAAAGTACAACAGGAACAGTCTAAAACAGCGGAATCCAAAAGTTTAAGCAGTATAATGGACAATGTGGATGTGTATGGAATGATCCGTCTGGATGGTGCTATTGATTTTAAGAGTACGCCAGAAGCTCGTGGCCGTACTATTAACCAGATCAATAAAGTGCCTTTTACTGAACCTGATTCAGTCCGTTCCGATTTTACTGCAGCCGCTAGCCGCATAGGTTTTCTGGCTAAAGATCTCGGTGGAAACCCGAATATTTCCGCACGTCTGGAGGCCGATTTCTGGACCAACAGTGGTAAAGGTGATGGAGGATTACGTATTCGTCATGCACATTTAAAATACTATAACTGGACCTTTGGTCAGGCTTGGTCATTGATGTCTACACCGGAAATTAGTACGGAAGCAGTCGATTACAGCTTGTTCTTGGGTGGATCGGTACTACGTACTCCTCAAGTGAGCTACGCTTTTAAACTTGATCAAGAAAACACTTGGAATGTTGGGCTGGAATATATGGCCGGTGGCGATCGTTCTTCTGCCTTGCCTGCTTTGACCACTAAATATGTTCATCAATCGGGTCCTGTTCATTTACTAGCTCAAGGCTTTGTCAATCAAAAACAGGCACAAACAGATACAGGTGATATCGAAAAAGTCGGTTGGGGTGTGGGTGTGGGTGGTCGTTACCGTTTTGACGATCAAAACTCAATTCAGGGTAATTATTTTCATATAGTCGGTGACCAGCGTATTGCATCTTTCTTAACTCAAGGCTCAACAAGCGATGGCGCTAACTGGGGGGGTGACTATTCAGTCGATCTTCTTAATAATGAACTGTTGCTGAATGAGTTTAATAGTTTAAATATTGGCTTCACGCATAAATTCACCCCAAAACTACGTAGTAACATTAATGCCAGCATGGTTGATTTTGATGATTCCAGCGATTATGCAAAAGCCAATCCAGAAACCAATAAACGTTTAACGGATTATGTGGCTAACGTGATTTATTCTCCAGTTCCAAAGGTTAACTTGGGCGCAGAATATCACCATGGCAAACGTGAAACTTTTGATAATCGAGAAGCGGATATTTCTCGTGTGAACTTATCAGCGACTTATAGTTTCTAAAGCCTCAGGAGACAAGGATGTCAGCCCAAGGGCAAATTTCAAGAAAATTTATGTTTATGATGGCTATGACCTGCGCACTTTGCGCGGGTTGTAACTATTTTAACCAGCCGTTAATTTATTCTATTGCAGAAGATTTGCATATCAGTGTGGCGCAGTCTGGCTGGACTGTCGTTCTAACCCAGATTGGTTATGCCACTGGGCTTTTTTTGTTTGTGCCACTAGGCGATTTATTTGAAAAACGGTTGTATATCTGTAGTTTGATGTTTTGTACCGGTTTAGCGCTAATCGGGCTTTCTGCCAGTACCAATCTGCATATGCTATATGGTTTTACCCTGCTGGCTTCTTTTTGTTCGATTACCACGCAGATTCTGATCCCTTTTGCTGCTAATCTGTCTCAGCGAGAAAAAAGTGCTGAAGTGGTGGGTCTGCTGATGAGTGGTGTTCTCGTCGGTATTCTATTTGCCCGAACTGTATCAGGACTGATTTCTACCGTTTGGTCGTGGCATGCAGTCTACCTATTGAGTGGCTGTTCTATTCTGATGCTGAGTATCGTGATGTGGTATCAGCTACCTAAAGCGAAAAGCCAGCTACAGATGAGCATCTTACAAATTTATCGCTCATTATTTACTTTTGCCAAAACTGAACCAATGCTGATTCGGCGTAGCATCATTGGGGGGCTGGGTTTTGGTATGCTCAGTATTATTTTTACCACCATGACCTTTGTATTGGCAGAAGCACCCTATCATTTTAATGATTTCCAGATTGGCTTAATGGGAATTGTTGGAATTGTCGGCATTTGGTCATCGCAATGGACTGGCAAAATGATTGGCCGGCATCGGGAAAAATGGATTGCACAACTTGCTACAACTAGTTTAATTCTAGCCTGGATTCCGCTATTTTTTGCGCAAAGCTATTTATGGATATATATCATTGGATTAATTCCTGCTTATTTTGGAATTTCTTCACTACATGTCTTAAACCAGAATCTGGTGTACCGCATCTCGGTGCAAGCCCGTTCTCGTATTAACGCGATCTATATGACCTGCTATTTTTCAGGTGCTGGGATTGGGGCATTTCTATCGCTAAACCTATGGAAAATTTATGGCTGGTCAGCCTGTGTTGCATTGGGCTTTGTCTTTGCCTTGCTCATCTTTAGTATTAATCGCTATGACTTAAGCCGGGAACATAATTTAGCTGACAACCCATCACCGCCTTAACATTACCCCAATATATAATTCTCATTTAAAATGCCCCAGTAAATGGGGCATTCATGCGCAGGCTGATGATTTTCAATTAATGGGTTAAGGCGCCTAGTCACTTTGCCTTGCTGTAAATCTACAAAGGCTTGGATGCTCTCATGAATTAAGCATTTTTGTATAGGGATATGTGACATTCTGGTCTGCACAATCAATTCCACCAAAGCTCGTAGTTCTTGAACAGTACTCATTTTCTTTTTTTCTTTGTCTATTTGGCAATATAGGCATTCACCCCAGCTAATCCAGGGATGAACAACAGCTTGCATACCTAACTGAAGGTCATCAACCTGATCGCCAGCTGCAACGATTTCCCCTGCTTTCATGAATTAAGATCATCGGTGGTTTGACCCCAAGATCCGCTAAAACCAAGCGTTTATCACCGCTTAAGTCATAATAACCATCCCATAAATGTAAGTTGGTCCGACATAAACCAATAGCTTGGACTTTAATCAGAACTTCAGTACCTTGTGGTTGTGGAGTTTTTCTTTCAATTTACTCTAAAGGCGTACCATGTTCATTAGCACAATAATATTGCATTATTTATTCCCTATTTTTTTATTTCACCTTAGATAAGTCACGCACTTCTTGTGCTGACTTATCTCCTCTTCCTTAACGACGGGAAGCGACTGTTACCAGACGCGTATCCAGATATGCTTCAATGGCTTCACCACCACCTTCAGTTCCATAGCCGGAATCTTTAATACCGCCAAAAGGTAATTCCGGGAATCCTAGTCCGACATGGTTGATTGTCAACATACCACTTGCGATATCACGTGCTAAATTGAGACACGTGCTGTTACTCTCTGTGTAGGCATATGCAGCTAGTCCATAATTCAAGCGATTTGCTTCTGTTACCGCCTCATCATATGATTCAAAAGGAATACATAAGGCAAGTGGACCAAAAGGCTCTTGATCCATACAAGCTGCTGTTAGCGGTACATTCTTTAAAATAGTCGGTTCAATAAAGTAGCCTGGGCCTTCAAGTGTCTGACCCCCACATACTAATTCCGCACCTGCTTGAAGCGCATTCTGAATAGTTTTCTGGATATTCTGATAAGCCCTTTCATGAATCATCGGACCAACGTCTACATTGTCATCTAGACCATGACCGACTTTTAGCTGGCTAACTTCATTTTTTAATTTTTCAACGAAATCTTCATACACCGCTTTCTCAATTAAAAACCGTGTCGGCGCTATACAGACTTGACCTGCATTTCGAAATTTTGCTGCAGCCATTTCCTTTGCTGCGAGATCTAGATTAGCATCTTTAAAAATCAATACAGGTGCATGACCGCCCAGCTCCATGGTGGTTTTTTTCATATACTGACCTGCAAGAGCTGCCAATTGTTTACCGACGACTGTCGAGCCAGTAAATGATATTTTTTGAATCGCAGGATGAGGGATCAGATATTCGGAAATTTCAGCAGGTTCACCATAAATCAAATTAATCACACCAGCAGGCATACCGGCATCATGAAAAGCCTGTACAAGCTGGGCTGGTGAAGCTGGCGTCTCTTCAGGTCCTTTGACAATAATGGCACAGCCGGCTGCGACTGCAGCAGATAATTTACGCACGACTTGATTAATAGGAAAGTTCCACGGCGTAAAGGCAGCCACAATACCCACCGGTGTTTTAATCGTATAGCTATGTACATTGGTTTGTCTTGACGGAATAACTTGCCCATAACTACGAATGGCTTCACCTGAAAACCATTCGATGATGTCTGCAGCAGACAAAACTTCCATTTTGGCCTGTTTTAGCGGCTTGCCCTGCTCCAAGCTCATCAACTCTGCAATGTGTGCTGCCCGTTCTCTTAATAAAAAGGCAGCCTTTTGCATGATTTTAGCGCGTTGTTGTGCTGGGGTGTTTTTCCAGATTTCAAAACCGGACTGAGCAGCTTGGACTGCATCTTCAACATCATCAAGGGAGGCTTTGGCTACTTGGCCAATTACTTTTTCATTGGCCGGATTAATAACTGCAAGCGTTTGTTGTTGAATAGTGTCACGCCATTGACCAGCAATATACAATTGTGTGTTTTGATACATATTCTTTCCTATAGTAATAGAAGCAGCTTCCCGTTGCTTCTCATTTTACTTATATTATTTTAAATGAATATTATAGTTTTATTCGTGCATCAATTAAGGTACAACCGGTTTTTTGCTGTAGCTCTTCAAAACTTAAGCCGTCGACTATCTCTAGCACCAAAGCCTGATTATCTTTAAGCTCAATGATGCATAGATCGGTATAAATACGGTCAACGCAGTTTTTCCCAGTAATTGGATAGGTCAGCTCTTCCACAATCCGTGGTTCGCCATTTTTAGTGACATGTTCCATACAGACATAGACACAGCGTGCACCGACAGCCAGATCCATCGCCCCACCTACTGCTGGGACTGCATCCAGAGCCCCTGTATGCCAGTTGGCCAGATCACCATTCACCGCAACCTGAAAGGCGCCCATAATACAGAAATCTAAATGGCCACCACGCATAATATCGAAGGAGTCGGCAGAGTTCATAAAACTGCCGCCATCCAACATGCAGACCAGTTCTTTACCCGCATTGATCAAATCATCATCAGCAAGTTCAGGATCGGTTAAAGCGGTAAAACCCAGAACACCATTTTCAGAATGCAGGATAATATCTTGCTCAGGCTTTAAATAACCAGCAACACGTGTCGGTAAGCCAATACCCAGATTGACATAAGAACCGGTCGGAATATCGTAGGCAACTTTTTCTACAATCTGTTCACGTGTACGTTTTTGAATCGTCATTATTTGATATCTCCTACCTTTACCACATGCTGCACAAAAATACCTGGCGTCACAATAATCTCTGGATCAAGCTCGCCTAGCTCTACAATTTCATGTACCTGAGCGATGGTAATGTCGGCTGCTTTTGCCATTAACGGACCAAAGTTTCGCGCTGCTTTACGGTAGGTTAAGTTGCCCCACTGATCAGCCTGATTACCATAAACCAAGGCATAATCGGCATGAATTGGATATTCCAGTACATAGTCCTTGCCATTAATGTGACGAGTTTCTTTACCTTCAGCAATCTTGGTACCGAAACCTGTCGGGGTGAAAATAGCACCTAAGCCTGCACCTGCGGCCTGAATTCGGCAAGCTAAATTCCCTTGTGGAACCAGTTCTAGCTCTACTTTTCCAGCTTTATACAGCTCTTCAAATACTTTGGAATTATTGGCACGAGGAAATGAACAGATCATTTTCTGGACCAGCCCAGATAACAACAGATTGGTTAGACCTCTGTCACCAGAAGCAGCATTATTATTAATGATGGTTAAGTCTTTAGGACCGATATCAATCAGCGCTTCAATCAGTTCAACTGGCTGGCCTGCCAGACCGAAGCCACTGGTCATAATATGTGCGCCGTCTGGAATCTGCTTGAGTATAGTTTCGATGTCCTGTGTAATTTTATTCATGCAATTGCTTCCTAGCATATTCCTGTCTTTTAAAATATTGGATCTATTTAATTAATCGGCTTTTTGAGGGTCATATAAACGGTCTTTAATAAAGATCGCCGGGATCAGACCACAGATGAAATAGGCCACCCCCATAATCAGTAATCCTGTGCCTATCGAGCCACCCTGTGCAAAATAGCCAATGGTCAACGGTGCCAAGACTGCGCCCAGACGTCCGACGTTATAAGCGCCACCTACCGCAGTACCGCGAACTTTGGTAGAGAAACTTTCCGTCATATAAGTGGCGTTAATACCGTAGGGAATACCGTACAGAAATCCGAAAAACAGCATCAGCCATAAGATATTGTCCGGTGTATTACCAAAGACAATCACGGGAATAAAGATGGCGGTTCCCATGGTGCCAAAGGCGAACACGGCACGACGACCAATCTTATCGGCAATATAGCCAGCAATGATTTTGGTACAGATCATGATCAGGAAAGTTCCGATCATATACATGGTCATTTCTTTGAACTTGATGCCCAGATCAGATTCCAGATAAGCTGGTAACCAGTTACTCACACCGTAATAACCAAACTGTAAAAATGCGGTGCTGAAAGACCAGAGGATGAACATGCGACGACTTAAAGCATCTGCAAAGATCATTTTGAAGGTGTTTTTTGGCTTTTCCTGCACTACACCGCTGGCTTTGGCTGCCAGTCGTTCTTGACGTGCTTTAATCCATGCCTGAGGTTCAGGAACCAGAAAAAACATTGCAAACGCCAGGACAATTGGAATAATGGCGATGTAGTAAAGATAACGCCAGCCAAATTCTGGTAACAGCCATCCTGCTAATACCGTGGCCACGACTGAACCTAGCGTCCAGCCTGTCATTAAAGCCGCAAGGATAGTAGAACGATATTTTGTTGGAACGTATTCAGCCATCAAGGTATTACAGGCAATATATAAAGCTCCCAAACCGATTGATGAGCAAAATCTTAACCATTTAAATTCATCATAGCTTTGGGTAAAGCCTAACCAGAATGTCAGTGAAGAAAACAGGACGAGCGCAACGACAATGACGCGTACCCGTCCGAAACGGTCACAGGCCCAGCCACCAAAGAAGCCGCCAATGGCCATACCCGCCAAGGTCCAGCTACCTAATGCACCGGCCTGAATGCTGCTGAGTGAAAATTCCTGTTTAAGGCTGGTCAGGCTATAAGCCAGTAATGCGATATCTGCACCATCTACCAGTAATGCCAGAAATGAAAAGATAAAGGCCAGAATCCAGACCTTTTTCTGAGGTGCATTTTCTTCTGGTAGATGGTGTTGTTGCGAGCTGATCGTATTCATAATGTCCTTTATGCTTTTTTTCAGCACTCCTGTGCCTTTAAAATGTCCATGCTTCACCTCATGATTTAAATGAAACATAGAATATTGGATTAACCGTTAATGCTGCTCTTCGCTAGATTTTTTAAAAACTATCCCAGAGCCAGATGGGGTGACTTGAGTTAAAGTCAGCCAAAACAAACTAGCCAGCAATGCTGGCTAGAAGTTAATCCTTATTTAATTGCAGAATGCGGCAATGCCTGTTTGAGCCCGGCCCAAAATCAAGGCATGTACATCATGTGTGCCTTCATAGGTATTCACCACTTCAAGGTTCACCAGATGACGGGCGACGCCAAACTCATCAGAAATGCCGTTCCCGCCCAGCATGTCACGTGCAAGACGCGCAATCTCCAGCGCTTTACCACAGTTATTACGCTTGATCAGTGAAGTCCCTTCCACTGAAGCAATGCCTTCATCTTTCATTCGGCCAAAACGTAAAGCCACTTGCAGGCCCAAAGCAATTTCAGTTTGCATGTTCGCCAGCTTCTTCTGGATCAACTGATTGGCAGCCAGTGGACGGCCAAACTGTTTACGGTCCATGGTGTACTGATGGGCGGTATGCCAGCAAAATTCAGCTGCGCCCATTGCACCCCAGGCAATACCATAGCGTGCACTGTTCAGGCAGGTAAATGGACCACGTAATCCGCGAATTTCCGGAAATGCATTTTCTTCTGGCACAAAGACATTATCCATCACGATTTCACCGGTAATCGAAGCACGCAGACCGACTTTGCCGTGAATTGCTGGTGCAGACAGCCCTTCCCAGCCTTTTTCTAGAATAAAGCCGCGAATATCACCGACATTACCCTCCGCTGAGACTTCTTTGGCCCAGACCACAAATACATCGGCAATCGGACTGTTGGTAATCCACATTTTCGCACCTGTCAGACGGTAACCACCCTCGACTTTCTTGGCACGCGTGATCATGCTACCTGGATCAGAACCATGATCCGGCTCGGTCAGACCAAAACAGCCAATGTATTCACCCGAAGCCAGTTTCGGTAAATATTTCTGTTTCTGCTCTTCAGACCCGAATTCATTGATCGGCACCATCACCAGAGAGCTTTGTACGCTGGCCATGGAACGGTAACCGGAATCTACACGCTCCACTTCACGGGCAATCAGGCCATAGCTGACATAATTTAAACCCGCACCGCCATATTGCTCAGGAATGGTGGGACCCAACAGACCAAGCTCGCCCATCTCACGAAAAATAGCCGGATCGGTTTTTTCATGACGGAACTGCTCGAGCACACGCGGCATCAGCTTGTCTTGACAATAAGCCTGTGCGCTGTCCCGAATCATACGTTCTTCTTCAGTCAACTGCTGTTCCAGTAAAAATGGATCTTGCCAGTCAAATCTAGTTCTTGTGCTCATTTCAATATGTCCAATATTCCAAAATCTGCTGCTTAAGCGGTCGCTTGTTTAATCATTTCACGTGCGATAATGATTTGCTGGATTTGAGTCGTTCCTTCATATAAACGGAACAGGCGTACATCGCGGTAGAAGCGTTCAATTGAATATTCACTGATATAGCCCGCGCCGCCATGAATTTGCAGACAGCGATCCGCTACACGACCACACATTTCAGTGGCAAACATTTTTGCGCATGAAGATTCAGTGGTCACATTTTTGCCTTCATCACGCAGACGAGCCGCATCTAGAACCATACATTTCGCTGCATAAATCTCAGCTTTAGAATCTGCCAGCATGCCCTGGATGAGCTGGAAGTTGGCAATTGATTGGCCAAACTGCTTGCGTTCAACTGCATAATTGAGAGCATCTTCAAGCATACGTTCTGCCATACCCACGCTATAGCCAGCAATATGCAAACGGCCTTTATCTAATACGCGCATTGCAGTTTTAAAGCCAATGCCTTCTACACCGCCAATCAGCTGGTCTTGATGTACCTTGCAGTTATCAAAAATAACATCACAGGTATATGAACCATGCTGACCCATTTTTTTATCAATTTTGCCTAGGCTTAGCCCGGGTGTGCCTGCTTCCACCAAGAAAGCTGAAATACCACTGGCCCCTTTAATTTCAGGATTGGTACGCGCCATGACTGTGAAAGTGTTTGCACGCGGTGCATTGGTAATAAAACGTTTGGTTCCATTTAAAACGTAGTAATCACCCTCTTTAACCGCACTGGTTTTTAAAGATGCTGCATCTGAACCAGAATCAGGCTCAGTCAGACAAAAAGAACCAATGATTTCGCCGGTTGCATAACGTGGTAAATACTTCTGCTTCTGCTTTTCCGTACCATCAATAATAATACCGCTTGAACCAATACCATTATTGGTGCCAATTAAAGAGCGGAAAGCGGCAGAAGTTTGGCCCAGTTCCATCGCCACCAGAATTTCTTCTTCCATGGTAATGCCTAAGCCACCGTATTCTTCTGGAATGGTTAGACCAAATAGGCCGAGTTCTTTCATTTGCTCCACAATATGCTCAGGGATGGCATTATTCTCTTCAACTTCATGCTCAAGTGGCATAAGTTCATTTTTAACAAAATTGCGAATGGTTGATAAAAGCTGATCAAGCATTTCTGGATCACGAATCATGGAGTTCTCCCTATCATATAATGTGAGTAAATTCCTTTACCCTTATTTTTGTTTCGCATTGCGAAATAAATAACCATAAAAAAGTTGTTTGAGCAAGCTTAATTATGAAAAAAATTATTTTTTAAGCAAAAAATGAAATTTTTATAGATTTAAACTGTTTTTTTACTTAGAATTAAGTTTCACAATGCGAAATATATCTAAGTGTGGATAGGTTGGGACGGTAGACTCAGATCATTCGATATCGATTCAATACTTAAATTAAAACCAACTGAATGATCATAAAAGAATATTTTCCTGTGTTGAAAAAGGATATTCTTAATTAGCTGATTAGTTGTATTTTTATTTTATTCAACATAGGGTTTAACAAATACTGATCGAGTGAAATAATAGTATGACCACAAGGACCGTGAAACTGGACTATTTTGCCCCATTCCAGTGTTGTAGAGAGGTACAAAGGCGCGCTTAATCTTATTTTTTAATACTTATCTTTAAATTTAAACAGATGATTTTATATTGTCTTTATTTTGATAGTAGCAATTGGCACACCTACAGATAGATTTTGGTATTTTTAAGGTATTCTACCTTTAATGGAAGTGTTTTATTTTGTATGGTGAAATTTAGTTGCTATTATATTCATTAATTTTATTTCAATTGCTGTGACTATGACAAAAAATAAAACTGGCGAAACTCCCAACTTTGATGAAATTCGCTTAGATCCGATTTCACATATTCATCGAGAAAATAATCCACAATTCATTGCATCTATTGCACGTGGGCTAGAGATTTTAAGATGTTTTTCCGCAACCAATCAATTACTGGGTAACCAGGAAATTGCTCAGCTGACCAATCTGCCTAAACCAACCGTGGCCCGGATTACCAGCACTCTGGTTTCTTTAGGTTATCTAAAACAACTGCCAAATACCACCAAGTATCTGCTGGATGTAGGTGTTCTCGCCTTGGGTTATGCTGCGCTTAGTAATATTTCTGCGCGTACTCAGGCTTATCCATTTATGGAAGAAATGTCACGCTATGCACAGGCTCCAGTTGCCATGGCGACCCGTGACCGTCTGAATATGATTTATCTGGAAGTGATTCATACCGATTCTACGTTAACCATGCGCCGTCCAGTCGGTTCAACTTTACCGATCCATAGCAGTGCCATGGGACGTGCCTGTCTTGCGGCAATGGAGGTAAAAGAACGTGAGTATTTATTTGATGCCATTAAAAAGCGCAATGAAGATCAGTGGCCGACCATTAAACGTAATCTGGAACGGGCGATTCGCGATTATCAGGACTATGGCTATTGTCTTTCTATCGGTGACTGGACCAAAGATGTGAATTCTGTCGCGGTTCCTCTGATTCACCCTAAACATGGCATTTTAACCTTTAACTGTGGTGCTCCAAGCTACATTCTGGATCAGGAAAAGCTGGAAAATGAAATTGGCCCTCGCCTCATTCATATGGTCAATAATATTGCGTTAAGCTTGAATAATATTTGAGTTGTTGGGTTTGAAATAGAGAGTGATATCCCTCATTCTCTATTTTTTTACAGATCTAACCGCTATTTTTTTGATCATGAAATTTGTTTTGTGGAAGCGGCTTGTTTCACTTCTTTGCTTTATAAAATAAAGTTTTACTAAATTAGTCTGGACAGTGTGCAAGCATCATTATCGTATAACAACCTTAGGTTTTAGATTATGGAAGATATTACTCGAGAGTCGATGGAATTTGACGTAGTCATCGTAGGTGCAGGCCCTGCGGGTCTTTCTGCGGCAATTAAAATCCGTCAACTTGCAATTGAAAACAACCTGAACGATCTGTCCGTTTGTGTCGTAGAGAAAGGCTCCGAAGTCGGTGCCCACATCCTGTCCGGTGCAATTATCGAACCTCGTGCCATCAATGAACTCTTCCCTGACTGGAAAGAACAGGGAGCGCCTCTTCATGTGCCAGTCACTGAAGACAAGACGTTCTTCCTGCTGTCTGAAACCACCTCCAAACAGGCTCCGCACTGGATGGTGCCAAAAACCATGCATAATGATGGCAACTATGTCATTTCCCTCGGCAACGTGGTGCGCTGGTTAGGCCAGAAAGCCGAAGAGCTGGAAGTCTCCATTTTCCCGGGCTTTGCAGCTGCTGAAATTCTCTACCATGAAGATGGCACGGTCAAAGGTATTCAAACCGGTGACATGGGCATTGGCAAAGATGGCGAACCGACGCATAACTTTACCCCGGGCTATGAGCTGCATGCCAAATATACCATCTTTGCTGAAGGTTGCCGTGGTCATTTAGGTAAACGCCTGATTCAAAAATTCAATCTGGATAAAGATGCTGATCCACAGCACTACGGGATCGGCATTAAAGAGCTTTGGGAAATTGATCCGGCCAAACATAAGCCAGGTCTGGTGATGCACGGGGCCGGCTGGCCTTTAAATGAAACCGCTTCTTCAGGCGGCTGGTGGTTATACCATGCTGAAAACAATCAGGTGACTTTGGGCATGATCGTGGATCTGTCCTATACCAATCCGCATATGTATCCATTTATGGAAATGCAGCGCTGGAAAACCCATCCTTTAATCAAACAGTATCTGGAAGGTGGCAAGCGGATTTCTTATGGCGCACGAGCTGTGACCAAAGGCGGTTTTAACTCGCTGCCGAAATTCACCTTCCCAGGTGGCTCTTTAATCGGTGATGATGCAGGCTTCCTGAACTTTGCCAAGATCAAAGGCTCACATACGGCAATGAAATCCGGCATGCTTTGCGGTGAAGCGGTATTTGAAGCAATCCAGGCCGGTGTAGAAAAAGGTGGTGATCTGGCGATTGCCCGTGTGAGCGAAGGTGAAGATTTCTTCATCAAAGAGCTGACTGCCTATACCGAGAAGTTCAACAACAGCTGGCTAAAAGAAGAACTCTACAATGCGCGTAACTTTGGCCCGGCAATGCACAAGTTCGGTCAATGGATGGGTGGCGCCTTTAACTTTATCGACCAGAACGTGTTTAAAGTACCCTTCACTTTACATGACCTGGTGCCCGACTTTAAGACGCTGAAAACTGTTGATGCAGTGAACTTCAAGCCGAACTATCCAAAACCGGATGGCAAGCTGACTTTTGACCGTCTGTCTTCAGTGTTTGTATCGAATACCGTGCATGAAGAAAACCAGCCTGCGCATTTAAAGCTGACCGATGCTTCAATTCCGGTAGAAGTCAACCTGCCAAAATGGGATGAGCCAGCTCAACGCTACTGCCCGGCTGGTGTGTATGAAATCATGGAAAATGATGATGGTTCAAAACGCTTCCAGATTAATGCAGCCAACTGTGTACACTGCAAGACCTGTGATATCAAAGATCCATCCCAGAATATCACCTGGGTAACACCGGAAGGTGGCGGTGGTCCGAATTATCCAAATATGTAAGGTAATTCTGGTGAATAAAAGGCATGTTCCTTTTATTCATATACCCAACCTTGAAGCCGTTATTGTTAACACTTCACTTTAATTTTTTAGGTAATCCCAGTTCCCCAGGGAGCTGGGATTAATAAATCACAAAACATGCTTTCAACCGCTATCGATGACGCTCAAAAAATGGCTTAGCGCGCGCCCCTAAACCATTTTCAAGATTCATGATTTAACTCGCTACAAACTTGGCACGGGCTGCATGCAGTTTCTTGTAACTTTCGATCAGACGTAAATGACGATCTAGTCCTTTAAGCTGCATATTGGTTTCGCTTAGGCCATGGAAACGTACCGTCCCCTCGACTGAATCCATAACTGCATCCATATGGGCATCACCAAACATACGGCGGAAGTTATAGGCGTAGTCTTCCAGTTCCAGTTCATCATCGAGAATAACTTCAAGCACCACATTCATGCACTGGTAGAACAGACCGCGTTCAACCGTATTGGTATTGTATTGCAGGAACTGCTCCACCAGATCTTTGGCTTCTTCAAACTGCTGTAGCGCCAGATAAATCAGCAATTTCAGTTCCAGAATCGTTAACTGGCCCCATTCGGTATTTTCATCAAACTCAATCCCGATTAAGGTGCGGATTTCGGTATAGTCATCCAGCTCACACTCTTCCAGACGCTCTACTAGCGCCTCCAGTTGTTCATTATCCAGACGATGCAGGTTGAGAATGTCTTCACGGTACTGCAAGGCCTTGTTGGTATTATCCCAGACCAGATCTTCAACCAGATACACTTCCGAATAACCCGGCACCAGAATACGGCAAGCCGTTGCACCAAGATGCTGGTAGATGGCCATATATACTTCATGCCCCATATCTTCCAGAATGCTGAATAATGCCTGGGCTTCATCCGCATTCGAGTTTTGGCCATTATTGGTAAAGTCCCATTCGACAAAATCATAATCTGACTTTGCGCTAAAGAAACGCCAAGACACTACACCGCTGGAGTCAATAAAATGCTCGACAAAGTTATTCGGCTCAGTCACGGCATTGCTGCTGAAAGTGGGTTGTGGCAGATCATTTAAGCCTTCAAAACTACGACCTTGTAACAGCTCGGTCAGGCTACGTTCTAAAGCTACTTCAAAGTTTGGATGAGCCCCAAATGAAGCAAATACCCCACCCGTGCGCGGATTCATCAAGGTCACACTCATTACCGGGAACTGACCGCCTAAAGACGCATCTTTTACCAGTACCGGGAAACCTTGTTCCTCTAAAGCTTGAATACCTGCCACAATTTTTGGATATTTTGCCAATACATGTTCCGGCACATCCGGCAGGGCCAATTCCCCTTGCAGAATTTCACGTTTAACCGCACGTTCAAAGATTTCAGACAGGCACTGAACTTGAGCTTCAGCCAAGGTATTGCCTGCGCTCATACCATTACTTAAATACAGGTTTTCAATCAGATTGGATGGAAAATATACGGTTTCACCATCAGACTGTCGCACAAATGGCAATGAACAGATACCACGTGCCATATTCCCGGAGTTGGTATCATAAAGATGGATGCCTAAAAGCTCATCTTCAGGATCATAAATTTCACGGGTATGTTCATCTAAAATTTCTACAGGTAGTTCGCCATTCGGACCTGGCTGGAACCACTTCTCGTCGGGATAATGCACAAATTCGGCATTGGCAATTTCCTCACCCCAGAACTGGTCATTGTAGAAAAAGTTACAGTTGAGACGTTCAATGAATTCACCCAATGCTGACGCCAGTGCGCTTTCCTTGGTCGATCCCTTACCATTGGTAAAGCACATTGGCGACTGCGCATCACGAATATGCAATGACCAGACATTCGGCACAATATTGCGCCAAGATGCAATTTCAATCTTCATGCCCAGACCGGCCAGAATGGCAGACATATTGGCAATAGTTTCTTCCAGCGGCAGGTCTTTACCCGCAATGAACGTTGTATGGTCAGAAGCCAGACTTGGCATCAATAAGGCTTGAGCATCGGCATCAATGCTTTCCACTTCTTCAATGATAAATTCAGGGCCGGTTTGAATGACTTTTTTTACCGTACAGCGGTCAATTGAACGTAAAATACCTTGGCGATCTTTGTCAGAAATATCGGTCGGCAGTTCAATCTGAATTTTAAAAATCTGTTTATAGCGGTTTTCCGGATCGACAATATTGTTTTGTGACAGGCGGATATTGTCAGTCGGAATATTCCGCGCCGCGCAGTACACTTTCACAAAATAAGCAGCACAAAGTGCCGATGAGGCCAGGAAATAATCGAATGGACCCGGCGCTGAGCCATCACCCTTATAACGGATCGGCTGATCAGCGATTACCGTGAAGTCATCAAACTTGGCTTCCTGGCGAAGATTATTGAGATAATTGACCTTAATTTCCATGTGGATACCTAATATTCTTATGTGCCGTCATGGACAAATAAGATGCTAAATCTGAATATACAAGCCGGATCACAGAGGAGAACTTGAATGAAAAATAGAAAATGGTCAGCATGAGACATCTGCATCTCTGGTTTAGATGAACCCTGACCCGAATGGACGCTATTATAGAATTATTTTATGAAATTGATAATATTTGTCTGAATTTCTGCCCGATTTAAAAGAGCTTGATTCCTTATTCACCTGTTCGCAGGGCAAATCATCCGGGAAATGAGTGATCTGATGATTCATCTGCTCCTATACACTGTGCGTAATCCCCCCCGTCCGTTGTCTGGTCTTTATCCAGTTATTGAAATTAAAAAAACTATTTACTTAAAATTTCATAGAAAGTATGACGCAACCACTGATGGCTAATCTTATGATGACAAGAAGCATGCCAATACTGTTTTACTGAATAGGTCGGAAAAGCAATGGGCGCATTAAAAATTTTCAAATTACCACGAGACAAGAGTACTTCACTTAAATAATACGGCACGGTTGCAATGGCATCAGTCTCTTGTACCACCAGACCCACGCCTAAGTAGCTCGGCAAACGCATCAAAATATCGCGCTTTAACTCCAGGCGGAGTAACTCATTTTCAATATGGTAATGCCCCATGCCTGCATCAATATCAATATGAGTTTCATGTAAATACTCTTCCGTGGTCAGGGTGTCACCCGTTAGCCGTGGATGGTCTTTGGCTGCAATCACCACATAGTATTGTTCAAACAGCTTCTGCTGATAAAAACCATTTTCAAAATTAGGCAAAAAACCCAAAGCCAGATCAATTTCGCCATTGGCCATCTGATAACTGGTTTCTGAAGTAATGGGGCGTACATTCAGCCGAATATGAGAAGCATGCTGTTTGAGATATTGGGAAATTTTTGGCAAGAGTACCAGATGTGATACATCGGTCATGGCCAGCGTAAACTGTTGCTGCGAAGTGGCCTGATCAAAATCAATGGTAAAATTATTGATGGCCTCCACTTTACTCAGTGCTTCACTAACCAAAGGAAACAGCTGCTTAGACAACTCGGTCGGTAGCATTTCATTGCCAATACGCAGAAACAGAGGGTCACTATAATGCTGGCGAACTTTATTGAGTAAATTGCTGACCGCTGGCTGGCTCATTTCCAGATGTTCGGCTGCCTGTGAGACATTTTTGAATTTATATACATAATAAAAAATACTGAGTAATTTACAGTCAAGTTCAAACACAACAACATATTCCCTTTTACTTTTGCATCATTTGGCATGCGAATTATCCATATTGTTTTATCCACTGCCATTATCGAAATATAACACTTTTACACCCGCCATACCCTCCATTCCAATACGAAGGCAAGTAAAAAATACTTTTCCTTCTGCTGTTTTTTAATATTTTTTCAAAATAGCCAGGCTGGATTTTTTCCTGAGGCGATCAAAAAAAATCAGGACTCCTGTTATATACTCTGCCGCACACAATAAGCTGTAAAAAATTGGGGGAAACGTCAAATGTTCCGGGGCAAAAAGCTGGTCTGCTTTGATTTGGATGGCACTCTGATTGATTCTGTCGGCATCTGGAATCAGGTAGATGCTGCCCTGATTCAGGAACTTTCTCATGTGCAGGTCGGTTTAAGCCAAATTCAGCAGCAACGCGATCAACAACTGAAAGCCTTTAAACATTCGCTTGATCCTTATCTGGAATATTGTGACTATTTAAGAGAACTTTATGGCTTTAATCTTAGCAAAGAAGAGGTAAAATCACGCCGTTATCATATTTCACAGCATTTTCTTGACCACGTGATTGAGCTGAAACCGCATGCAGAAACCTTGATTTCCACCCTGAAACAGCAAGGGCTACATATCGCGCTAACCACAACTACCAGCTTATCCAATATTCAGCGCTATCAGGAAAATAATCAGAATATTAATCGCAAACTTAGTTTTGAACATGATTTTTCTATGATCTGGACGCGAGAAAATGTCGAGAATATTAAGCCGCATCCAGAAGTCTATTTGAATGCACTCAAGCATTTTAAACTTTCTGCTCAGGACTGTGTAATTATTGAAGATTCTTTGGTAGGTGTTGAAGCTGCCAATCAAGCCGGTATTGATGTCATCGCAATTTATGATCAATATTCTGCTCATGAAATCGACTTGATTAAAGCCAAAGCTGATTATTATGTAGAAGATTTTGCAGCACTACTACGTTTAGTGAGTTAAAAGTATTTAGTTGTGATCTAAGCTGACCTACCCACTAAAAAGTAAAGATTAACTCTTGGCTACTAGCTAGCCTATTGCACATCGTGGCTGTTATGCGAATTCAAAAAATCGGAGCGTGTAGCTGCCATTTTTACTAATTTTAAGTATTTTGAACTGTCAGCTTTCAACCTAAAGTATTAATTACACGATTGATGGTATTAGAGCGAGATGCTGAATCTTGGCGCAGAACTTGATAGGGCTTCTCTGCCCATACGAGAACTTTAAGTTTGGCGTGATAACTATAATTGATAGCCCTAGTCTTAATCTCCAATTCTAATGAAAAAAATCCTCAATAAACCATCCAAATCTATTGAGGAGTATCCAGAGGGATAAACAGTAAAAGTATCTAAATTATTTGATCAGTTTATTCTTTAAATCATTCCAGCCTGATTGCAGAATCTGGATTTTTTCTACCATCTGCTTATTCCATTCCTGAGGCAGCGAGCATTTTGCCAGACCGATCCAAACCGTTGAAAACTGTTTGATGAAGCTGGCTTCATTATAATGAATCCCATATTCTGCACAGAGCGCTTTAATTTTCGGAGCAACTTCGGCATAGCGATTGGCAGGCATATCGGGGAATAAGTGATGCTCAATTTGATGGCTCAAATTACCACTTAATATATGCAACCAGGCAGCACCGCTAAAATTACTAGATCCGCTGATCTGGCGTAAATACCATTCAGCCCGGGTTTCCTTCTCGATATTATCCATTTCAAATTCAAAGGTTTCTGCATCTTCGGTAAAGTGACCATTAAAAATGACCGCTGAGGCCCATAAGTTACGAATGATATTGGCGACAGCATTTCCGGTAAAAACAGGAAGCGCATTCGGCCCCGCAATCAGCGGAAAAAATACATAATCTTTCACGATTTGACGGCGCATTTTCTGGCGTAGGGGCGCAGCTTCTTCCCACACCTGTGCCCAAGTTTTGGTTTTATAGACAATCACCTCTTCCAGATGTAGACGCTGCACGCCCACATACCATTCAAAAAAGACCATCAGTTGCATTGCCACTGGAATATTAAACAGGAAGCGCGGTTCCCATTTCTGGGATTCACTGACACGAATCAGGCCATAACCTACATCATGATCCATCCCGACGATATTGGTATACGTATGATGCAGATAATTATGGGTATACTTCCAGTCATCTCCGGTCGCAATGGTATCCCAGTCATAATTGGCACCATTCAAGCTCGGATCGTTCATCCAGTCGAACTGACCATGCATGACATTATGGCCCAGCTCCATATTCTCCACAATTTTGGAAATACCCAATAAACCCGTGCCTAATAGCCACACGGGTGGCAACCATCCAGCCAACATCAACATGCCACGCGAAGTAATTTCGCTATAACGGATAAAATTCCGGATTTTATAAATATATTCTGCGTCTTTTTCACCCAAGTCATCCATGACCTGACGGCGGATTGTATCCACCTTGCCCCCAAACTCTTCAACCTGTTCAAGACTGAGAAATTGGGATTTGCTGTGTTTGTTAAAATTAACCGATAGATTCATGAACGGACCTTTTTATTTATTTGTTTAATTGTGGTTATAAGTTAATCACCACAGGACTAACCGCCTGTGAAATACATAGTTTAATCTGGGTGTTGTGAGCGTGATCAAGTTCACCGGTTAATAGATTGCGTACCGAACCACTCACTTTGGTACAGGAGCAGGTATTACAAATGCCCCTACGACACCCATGTGCAGGCTTGAGCCCGGCCTGTTCTGCACTTTCCAGCAAATTAGACTCAGCCTGAAACGCTTGTTGAGACCTTAAAAATTGTACTGGCTGTGCCTTTACTTTTTTATCCGTGATCAGCTGGAAGTATTCAGTATGAAAGTGCGGCTGGAGGTCAAATTTAGCTACTATTCTAAGTGCTGATTTCATCATGCTGGCTGAACCGCAAGCATAGATTTCACGTTTTTCAAAATCAGGCACTCGCTTTCGTAGCAAAGTCTGATTCAAATGCTGTGCATGTTCGATGGTATTAAAATGATGATATTCGAAGTTGGGATGCATCAAAGCCAGCGTTTTGAGCTCGGCATGAAAAGCATTGTCACGGGTAAAATAAATCAGGTCGATTGGTTCGAGTGACTGCACTACGGCTTTTTGCAAAAGTGAATAAATTGCGGTAATGCCACTGCCAGAGGCCAAAAACAACAAAGGTCTGTCAGAATCACCCAAAGTGAAATTACCCTGAGCTTGAGAAAGCTCAATAACCGCACCCAGCTGCATCAGACTCAGCGCACGTGATACTTTGCCCTGCTGTCGAACTGCAATCAGAATATCACCATTGGTTAAAATTGTCACAATAGAATAATGACGCTGATGATGAATCCCATCCAGTGCTACTGTCACCGCGATATGCTGGCCAGCTTGAAACAGTCGTCTTTTAAAGTTGCGGTTCGGACGTAATTGAATCTTGAAAAAATCCGGACTGACTGCCTGGATCTTAATGACCTCAACTTTGACTCTTTTTAGTGCCCAGGTCGGATGTATTTTTTCACCTATGAAGTCAATAAAGTCTTCACGCACCCAATGCGGCCGGTAGGTGGTTATATTTGTCATTTTTATTCCCTTAATCCATAGGTGTTTATTAATATACAATCGTCTATTTATTATGTGGTTCAGGATAAAAAGTTTTGAGTTTCAAACCATATCAATGCAGGACAAATTATGGGCTGAGAATCCATGATGAGGTTTTTTGTAGGACAATATTGCATAGAAAAGCTGATTTAGCTCGCTTGAAGTCCAATAAATACCTTGCTTGTATAAAGCTTGTTTTGAAAACCAATAAAAAAACCGGCCTGAATCCAGACCGGTTTTGGTTTTTTATATTTCCTCAACGTGAAAGATCAGCGTCTTTTTGCTTCTTAACTTGGCACTTGTTCTTGTTCCGTCAGGATAGAACCATAAGATTCACGTAAATCCTTTTTCAGCATTTTTCCAGTTCCGCTCAGTGGAATGTTATCTACAAAAATAACCTTGTCCGGAATCTGCCATTTGGCAATCTTGTCATCATAATAATCGAGAAGTTCCGTTTCACTGATTCGGCTTTCAGGTTTTTTCACCACAATCAGAACCGGGCGCTCATCCCATTTCGGATGTTGTGCTGCAATCACAGCAGCCATCGCAACTTCCGGATGACCCATGGCAATATTTTCCAGTTCGACTGAAGAAATCCACTCCCCGCCCGACTTGATTAAATCCTTAGCACGATCACAAAGGGTCATAAAGCCATCTTCATTTAAAGTGGCAATATCACCGGTATCGAACCAGCCATCTGTGGTCAGTGCAGATTCTTCCTTGCCAAAATAATGATCAATAATCCAGTGACCTTTAATTTGCAGATTCCCAACGGTTTTGCCATCCCGGGCAATTTCGTGGGTGCCTTTCTCTTCATCCGTCAAGCGCAGATCTACACCAAAAGGTGGACGACCTTGCGACAAACGCACTTTCAGGCATTCTTCCTCTGACAGATTAAGATGTTTGGTTTTAATCTGATTCGCGCTACCGAGCGGACTGGTCTCGGTCATTCCCCAAGCATGAATGGTTTCACAATCAAATTGTTCTTTAAAGACTTTCAACATGGCGGGTGGACATGCTGAACCGCCCACCACATTGCGTTTCAGGCTTTCCAGCTTTGAACCAGATTGCTGGGCAGCGGCAATCAGCCCCTGCCAGATGGTAGGCACACCGAGTGCAACGGAAACTTTGTAAATATCAATCATATTGACCAGACTCGCGCCATCTAGGCCAGGTCCTGGCAAGACTAAGGTACATCCCACCATCGCAGCAGCATATGGCGTTCCCCAAGCGTTCACATGGAACATCGGCACAACCGGTAGCATGATGTCACGTGCAGAGACATTTAAAGAATCAGGCAGGCTGATGGCATAACTATGCAAGGTGGTAGAGCGATGGCTATACAATACGCCTTTCGGATTTCCCGTGGTTCCCGAGGTATAACAGAGTGAACTGGCAATATTTTCATCCAGCTCAGGCCAGCTGAATTCTGCACTTTGCTGGGCAATAAGGGAGTCATAAAACTGGACTTCTGGCAATGCTTCAGTTATTGCCGGATCTTCGGCATCCAGACAGATATATTGCTCCACGGTTTTTAATAGCGGTTTAATGGCCTTGATCAAAGGAGCAAAGGTTTTATCAAAGAGCAGAACGCGGTCCGCAGCATCATTAATAATAAAAACCAGCTGTTCTGGAAACAAACGCGGATTAATCGTGTGGCAGACCAGACCACTTCCTGAAATGGCATACCAAGACTCTAGGTGACGGTGGTTGTTCCAGGCAATTGTTGCAACACGATCACTCAGTTCCAAGCCAAACTGCATTAAAACATTGGCAAAACGTTTTGAATTTTGTCGAATTTCTCCCCAGTTGGTAATCGTAATACTGGTATCGGTATTTTTGGAAATCACTTCAGTGTCGGCATGATAACGCCCGGCATGTTCAATCATGCTACTGATCAATAAAGGCTGAAACATCATATTTCCCAGCATTTCACACTCCCGTTTCATTTTTATTAGTCCATGTTTTATTTGTTTTCTTAGCCTGACAGTATAGGACTGACTGAAAAAATCAGTCAGTTCCGGTCATCATGCCCACTGAATTTAACAGGGAATGGCTCAGGTGTGATTGTCAAATTGTGACAAATTAATAGAAGTGACTGGGACGTACAGCAAATCAATCAAAGTCATTCAAAGAGCTAATAAACCAATCTAATCTCCTGAGTCTTCTAGCTTTCTGCACAGTTTGTACTTTGAGTTTGGCTTTGCACATAGAGAGCTGTTATATTAGTCTAGATTCATACAAATTTTGGCTTAACCGGTTAAAAAAGCAGTGATAACAATCAGAATGGTATAGGGTTGTTGAAGCACTTAAGCCTTGACGAAACCTGGCAATTTGATTCTCTGCTGATACAACTCGATATTTCTAGTGAATAAGCCCTTTAATAGTTAGCTCCCTATCCCAAAATGCACGCATCAAATGTATTCCATATTCTCATGATGAAAATTTTAAGGCAGTTTCGGCATCATTTGAAAAATTAAGAAATAGATAAAAAAGTTTTATCAAGAACCAAAAAAGCACTGCAGTACAGATCATTTGGAAAAAATAAAACGCGGATGAATCCATCCGCGTTTTTATCAGTTGAATGACTTCAGTTTAAAAGTAGCTTAGAAGTTGTAAACGGCAACCGCATTAATTCGGTTATCTTCACCTTTGGTACTGCCATTTGACGCTGAAGCTACAGCTTCACGTTCACCATAGACATATTCCAGACCAAAACTTAGAGGCTTCGTCGGACTATAGAAGACATTGGCCCACGCCTGCCAGAGGTCTTTATTGATTTTGGTTTTATCTGTAACACCCTGCACATAATTAGCATCTTGATCGAAGGTCATATAACCATAACCTAAAGTGCCACGTAATTTGTCATTAAACTGCTGAGTCAGGCCGACAGTAATTGAGTCAAATTCGCTTTGATAAAGGTTTCCACCTGCTGCAACGACACCCGGGTTAGCATAAGAGACAAAGCTGCTGTCGCCTTTTACATGGTAATAATCCGCTTTTACAGTCGTTCCTGGCATAACATCATATTTTGCGCCCAGACCCACGCCCCATGCGGTTTCTTCCTGCTCGTTAATACGCTTTTCATGGCCCATGGCACGTGCGCTTACTGCAAAATTATCTGCCAGTTTATGGTTTAAACGTGCAGTTAAAGCAGGTAAACGTTGCTGAATAGAGCTATCTTTTGGATCTTCTACTGCAACAACCAGATTGGTAGCCGGGCTAAACGTCGTAGTATGGCGAACCTGTGGTGTACGTTTTACCGCACCACCTGCATAAGCCAAAGCATCTACAGTTTCCGGCATATAATCAGGGAGCGCAAAGTTTGACCAGGTTTGCCCGATCAACCAGTTCGCATAGCTAATATAGGCATGCCGAATACGCAGGTTATCCAAGTTCGCTCCACCCAGGAAGTCGACTTCAAGTTTACCGCTAAGGGCATTATTACCGGCACCCACAGGTGCTTTAAAGTCCATTCCTAAACGTGTAGCAGCTAAAGTCGATCTGAGACGATCGCTATTTTCGCCATTACCTTCAAGTGGTACCGCATTAATCTGGTTATAAGGCATATCCTTAGCACCACCTTCTACCTGATAAGAAGCATCGGCACGAATATTTCCGTAAAGATTAAATTCGGCGCCGCTGGCAATTCTCATCACCGGGCTTGTTGCAGCTTTGGCGGGTACTGGCGGGAGGGGTGCAACAGGTGTTTGCACTGCCGTTGCAATCTGCTGAGTTTGGGCTTTCTGCTGTTCAATCATGCTACGTAAAGCTTGCACTTCTTGGCGTAGCTGCTCAATTTCCTGCTGGTTTGCCTGCGCTGTGGTTTGCGCTTGGGTCGATAGACTGATGCCCCCTAGACTCACAGCGATCATGCTCATCAATACTGTACGTTTCAATGTAATTGTTGGTTGGTTAAATAATGCAGCTGTGTTCATCCTAAACTCACTTTTTTTATTGTCCGATCGGATTCTAGCAATAGACCGCCAAGGCTTGCGATGGCGATCTATATCATTGAGGAAATTACACTTTTCAACTATTTCAAAATGATGGGTTGGCTTTTTTCGATGTTGAATCCGCTTCTAGCCCAGATGCTGCAAGGCTTTTACCATCGACGGAGTATTTTAAATTGACCAGGAAAATTGCCATCGCAGCGATTAGGCCAGGAATCGCAATTGCAAAGAAGTTCATTTGGTGAGGCAGGTTCATGGTCAATAAAGCACCTGTCAAAACCGGTCCAACGATAGCACCGATGCGGCCTATACCCGATGCCCAGCCCATTCCTGTAGAGCGTACAGTAGACGGATAGTACTGTGCGACGAAAGTATAAAGCAGGATTTGTGCACCGATTGTGGCGGCACCTGCCACGGCAATCAAGGTATATAAAACAAATTGTGGACTGTTATAACCCAGCAGGATCAGGGCCGTTGCACCACCGAGGAACATAATGGTCAGTACTGTCTTGATATGGAAACGGTCAGCCAGATAGCCACCGCCAATTGCACCGACCATTCCCCCAATATTCAGGGCAAACAGGAAGATCATACTCGCGCCTAGCGAATAACCTGCCTGAATCATGAGTTTCGGCAACCAGCTGCCTAGGGCATAAACCATCAATAAACACATGAAAAAAGCCAGCCAGAACATAAAGGTACTGAAACTGCGACCGTGCTGGAACAGTGCTTTTAATGGGGCTTCATCGCCTTTTTGTACTTCACTCAATACAAACTCAGTATCTTGACCAATCACTTGGGTTGGAGAGATTTTCTGAATAATACTGTGTGCCTCAGAAGTTTGCTTTTTGTTGGTCAGATACATCAAGGATTCTGGCAGATACCGCCATAACACTGGCAAAATCAGCAGTGGAATACCCGCAAGATAGAACATGATTTTCCAGCCAAACTGAGGAACCAGCCAGGCACCTAACAGAGCTGATGTCATACCACCAATGGCATAGCCACTAAACATTAAAGCAACCAGCGTGCTACGGATACGTTTTGGTGCGTATTCTGTCATCAATGCCACTACGTTGGGCATGACTCCACCAATCCCGAGACCTGCAATAAAACGTAAAATGCCAAATTCAACCGGTGTGGTGGCAAAAGCGCCCATAAAGGTAAAACCACTAAAAATTGCCACACAGATCATAATGGTCTTTTTACGGCCGAGCTTATCTGACAGGGTTCCAAAAGTCATGGCACCAAACATCATCCCGAACAGTGCGGTACTGGCCAGCATTCCTGCCTGCACTGCGGTCAATGCCCATTCCTGCATTAAAAGTGGTAATGCGACCCCATAAATGACCAAGTCATAACCATCAAAAATAATGATCAGCAAACACCAGATCAGTACTCCCCAGTGAAAAGGCGTAAACTTCGCTTCATCGATGAGTGTATTTATATTCACTTTATTCGTAGACATCTCCACCTCCTAACTGTGAAGTTCAATGAATGAGGCTCACAATGCAGAAGATAGGAAAAAATGTCCAAAACTGAATAGGCATGCTTCCATACCTATAAAGTCTACTGTTATCCAAGTGGTTTATTTTATTAAAGAATATATTTAAAAAAGAAAAACATAAGTCTCTGGGAGCAGACGAGTTTCATTTGCAATCCTTTATCATAAGAACTCAGGCTGCATATTTTCAAAAGACTGAACGGTCATAGGAAATAGCCTCAAGGTCATAGACCTGATAAACCGAATCGAATAGATGACGGATATATTCACTTTCATCCATATTGCGGATTGCCATAAATACTGGACTGACGGCTAAATGGTCGAGTATGGGGATAAAGTTCAGATGAGCCAGTTTAATATTCTTGGCACTTTCTGGTGTAATGCATATCCCTTCCCCCGCTGCCACAAAACCCAGGGCAAGCTGTAATTCACGTACAGTCCGGATGTTTTTAGGCTCTAATCCATATTCAGAGAAGATCCCCAGAGTCTGGCTGGCAAAGTTGGCTTTACCGCTATTGGGATATAAAAACAGAGGCTGCTCTACCAGTTCAGATAAATACACCCCTTCTTGCTGTGCCAAAGGGTGACTGGTATGTGCTGCCATCACTAGACGTTCTTCACGCAGTAACATTCGTTTAACCGCAGGATCGGAGATTCTCAGCCGTCCGAATCCCACATCAATACGCCCTTCTTTCAGCGCCTGAATCTGTTCATAGGTATTCATTTCCATCATCTCAATCTTGAGATAAGGATGCTGCTGTTTAAATAAAAACAGAATTCGTGATAGCAAACCGAATAATAAAGAACCGACAAAACCAATAGTAATGCTGCGGTCTGCAATGCCAATGCGTCGCGTCATGGACTTGATTTCTTCTGCATTAGACAAAAGTTTAACGGCATGCTGATAGAAAAACTGGCCGGCTTCCGTGGTCTTGAGTGGACGGCTACCGCGCTCAAATAGCTGAATATCAAGCTCTTGCTCTAAGTTCTGGATTTGCCGGCTTAAAGGTGGCTGAGCAATAAATAGTTTCTCTGCCGCTTTGGTAAAGCTTTGCTCTTCTACTACCGCAACAAAGTAGCGTAAATGTCTAAGTTCCATCCCAAACCAATACCTTTAAAGTATAAAAAAATGCCAAATCGATCTTCGACTGATCGAAACTATTCCTTTAAGGTATATTAAGTTAATGCATGAAAGCAAGAATGTGAACCGTAATTATGTATAAATCAGTTGAAACCTTGCTGTTGGAAATTCCCACCATCCGCCCACATAAGATGGCGGTGGCCACCATGCAAACCCAGACTTTGGTACTTGTCAAAATTACCACAGAAGACGGTTATGTGGGTTGGGGCGAAGCAACGACCATTGGTGGATTGGGTTATGGGGATGAAAGTCCGGAAAGTGTCAAAGTGAATATTGATACTTATTTCACCCCGCTTTTAAAAACGCTATCCGGTTTAAATGTTGCTCAGACCTTACAAGCAATTAAAAAGAATATTAATGGCAACCGTTTTGCGAAATGTGCCATTCAAACTGCCCTGCTGGATATTCAGGCGCAGCGTTTAGGCTTGCCGCTTTCAGAAGTTTTAGGGGGCCGTTTACGCGACAGTGTGCCGGTACTGTGGGTATTGGCTTCTGGCGATACCGAAAAAGATATTACAGAAGCAAAAAAAATGATTGCGGCAAAACGCCACAATATTTTCAAGCTAAAAATTGGTTCACGCCCGGTTGAAGAAGATGTTGAACATGTGCTGGCCATTAAACGCGCCTTAGGCAAAGACATCTCGGTCCGTGTGGATGTGAACCGCGCCTGGTCCGAACTGGAGGCCATTAAGGGTATTCAGCTGCTTCAGGATGGTGGCGTAGACCTGATCGAACAGCCTTGTGCAATTGATAATCTGGGGGCAATGCAACGCCTGACCCGCCGTTTTGACATCGCCATCATGGCAGACGAGTCGCTGATGGGGCCGCAATCTGCCTATCAGATTGCCACGCAGAATGGCGCTTCAGTTTTTGCCGTCAAGATCGCCCAGTCGGGTGGTCTGATTGAAGGTTGTGAGGTCGGCACCATTGCACAGCTTGCAGGTATTGATCTGTACGGCGGCACCATGCTGGAAGGTCCGGTGGGAACCATTGCCTCTGCACATGTGTTCTCTACCTTTAAGAATCTGGCCTATGCAACTGAGCTGTTTGGCCCGCTCTTACTGACCGAAGACATTTTAAAAACCCCACTCAATTATCAAAACTTTGAACTTCAGCTTTCCAAAGGCCCAGGTCTGGGAATTGAGCTGGATGACAACAAGATTGACAACTTACGTCGTCAATAATTCAAGGAGAAACCCATGCTTTTCCATGTACGGATGGACGTGAATATTCCACAAGATATGCCAGTGGAACAGGCCAATGAAATTAAAGCGGTAGAAAAAGCCTATTCTCAGGACTTACAGCGTCAAGGGAAATGGCGTCATATCTGGCGTATTAGTGGCCAATATTCAAATATCAGTATTTTTGATGTAGAGAGCAATGAAGAGCTGCACAACCTGTTACAAGGTTTGCCCCTTTATCCCTATATGAAGATTGAAGTGATGCCTTTGAACCGTCATCCGTCTTCGGTTCGTGATGATGACCGCTGAGCAGACCTTTTAACACGGGAATTACCGGATTTTGCCTCTAATCCACACAATAGAGAGCGCCCCCACAAGGATTGTGGCCAGCAAGATTTAGCCAGCCGGACGCAAGCTAAAAACATGGGCCACCCAAATATAAAAAAACATACTTAAGGAGTACTAGTATGAACCGCCAAGAAATTGATGCACTAGTAAAGAAAATGAATATCGATACAGCCACAGGTCCAATAGATGAGCGTGTACAGCAAATTGTTGTGCGTTTATTGGGGGACCTTTTCCAGGCAATTGAAGATCTGGACATTTCTCAGTCAGAACTCTGGAAAGGTCTTGAATATTTTACCGATGCAGGACAGGCCAATGAATTAGGCTTACTGGCTGCAGGATTGGGGCTGGAACATTATTTAGATCTTCGTGCTGATGCTGCAGATGCAAAAGCAGGCATTACAGGGGGGACGCCACGTACCATCGAAGGTCCTTTATATGTGGCAGGTGCGCCCGAATCAGTTGGTTTTGCCCGCATGGATGATGGCTCCGAGGAAGGCAAAATTCCAACGCTGATCATTGAAGGTACGGTCACCGACACGCAAGGCAACCTGATTGAAGGTGCCAAGGTTGAAATCTGGCATGCCAACAGCTTAGGCAATTACTCTTTCTTTGATAAGTCACAATCCGACTTTAACCTGCGCCGTTCTATTTTCACGGATCAGGACGGTAAATATGTGGCACTTACCACCATGCCGGTCGGTTATGGCTGTCCCCCAGAAGGTACGACCCAGTTTGTACTGAACAAATTAGGCCGTCACGGTAACCGCCCTTCACACGTGCATTATTTTGTATCTGCACCGGGTTATCGCAAGTTAACCACCCAGTTCAACATCGAAGGTGATCAATACCTGTGGGATGACTTTGCCTTTGCAACACGTGATGGCCTGGTCGCTACAGCAGTTGATGTTACCGATGAAGCTGAAATCGCACGTCGTGGTTTAAACGGCCCTTTCAAACACATTCAATTCAATATTGAACTTGTGAAAGATCAAGCTGCTGCACCTAGCACTGAAGTTGAACGTCGCCGCGCAAGCGCATAATTCCCTATGGAATCGGGATGAAAGTCTAAGAACGACATCCCGATGACTTACCCTGTTTGGAAAGTCGGAGACTGGACATGCCTCGTATTCCTGTAATTAACACCAGCCATTTAGACCGTATTGATGAATTACTGGTCGATGATTTTGAATCCGGTGAATTTAAACTCCACCGTTCGGTCTTTACAGACCAAGCCATGTTTGACCTGGAGATGAAATACATCTTTGAAGGCAACTGGGTCTATCTGGCACATGAAAGCCAGATTCCAAACAACAATGACTATTACACCACCTATATTGGTCGTCAGCCGATTATTATTGCGCGTAACCGCCAGGGTGAGCTGAATGCCATGATTAATGCCTGTTCACACCGTGGTGCACAGCTGTGTCGTCATAAAAAAGGCAACAAGGCAACTTATACCTGCCCTTTCCACGGCTGGACATTTAACAACTCTGGCAAACTTTTAAAAGTAAAAGATCCGACAGATGCCGGCTATTCAGACTGCTTTAACCAAGACGGCTCACACGACCTGAAAAAAGTAGCTCGTTTTGAAAGTTACAAAGGCTTTCTGTTTGGCAGCTTAAACCCGGATGTGCCAAGTCTGGAAGAATTCCTGGGTGAAACCACCAAAATTATTGACATGATTGTAGACCAGTCAGATCAAGGTTTAGAGGTTTTACGCGGCTCTTCGACCTATACCTATGACGGTAACTGGAAGCTGACTGCTGAAAATGGTGCAGATGGTTATCATGTATCTGCAGTGCACTGGAACTATGCGGCCACCACCCAGCAGCGTAAAGAAAAAGAAGCCGGTGATAACATTCGTGCCATGAGCGCCGGTGCATGGGGCAAACAAGGCGGCGGTTGTTATGGCTTTGAACATGGCCATATGCTGCTGTGGACACAATGGGCCAACCCGGAAGACCGTCCAAACTTTGCCAAGCAGGATGAATATACCGAGAAATACGGTGAAGCGATGGCGAAATGGATGATCGAGCGTTCACGTAACCTGTGTATTTATCCGAACGTTTATTTCATGGATCAGTTTGGCTCACAAATTCGTGTATTGCGCCCGATCTCTGTCAATAAGACCGAAGTCACCATTTACTGTATCGGCCCTATCGGCGAAGCGCCGGAAGCCCGTACTCGCCGTATCCGTCAATATGAAGACTTCTTTAACGCATCCGGCATGGCGACTCCAGATGACCTGGAAGAATTCCGCGCCTGTCAGGCGGGTTATGCTGGTATCGCGCTGGAATGGAACGACATGTGCCGTGGTTCCAAACACTGGATTCAAGGCCCAGATGATGCAGCCAATGAAATTGGCTTAAAACCAAAACTGTCCGGGATCAAGACTGAAGATGAAGGTCTGTATCTGGCCCAGCACCAGTACTGGTTAGAGTTGATGAAAAAAGGCATTGCAGCTGAAAAAGAACTGGCAGCGCAGACTGAAGGAGAAACCGTATGAGCGACATCAGTTTAGAAAATATTGCCCAGTTTCTTTATCAGGAAGCTCGCTTTTTAGATGACAAGCAGTGGGATGACTGGCTGAACTGTTATGCACCTACTGCATCTTTCTGGATGCCAGCATGGGATGACGATGACAGTTTGACTGTAGATCCACAGTCTGAAATTTCCTTGATCTACTATCCGGACCGTCAAGGTCTGGAAGACCGGGTCTTCCGTATCAAGACGGAACGTTCATCGGCCACCATACCGGACACCCGGACCAGCCATAACATCAACAATATTGAAGTTGTGGAACGCGACGGTGACAAGGTTACTGTACGTTTTAACTGGAATACCTTGAGCTTCCGCTACAAGACCAATTATAGCTACTTCGGCATGTCACGTTATGTGATCGATTTTTCGGGTGAACAACCGAAAATTTTAAGCAAATACGTGGTACTGAAAAACGACTACATCAACCAGGTCGTCGACATTTATCACCTGTAAGACTGTCTGCACAGCCAGGTATCACCTTTCAGCCAGATGGAAAATTGGCTGAAAGGTTTAGTTTCAAAGATTTATATAGGATATTCAGCCATGTCAAACCACAATATTGCACTTCAATTTGAAGATGGCGTGACACGCTTTATTAGCATTGCCCAAGGTGAAACCTTGTCGGATGCAGCTTACCGTCAAAAGATTAATATTCCTTTGGACTGCCGTGACGGAGCATGCGGAACATGCCGTGCCTTTTGTGAATCAGGTGCGTATGACATGCCGGAAGAAACTTATATTGAAGATGCATTAACGCCGGAAGAAGCTGAACAGGGTTATATTCTGGCCTGCCAATGCAAGCCGACTTCAGATGCAGTCTTCCAGATTCAGGCGTCTTCAGAAGTCTGTAAAACTACCATCCATGCTTTTCAGGGCACCCTGGCACGTGTAGACAACCTGTCGGAATCTACCATTACCTTTGATGTTCAGCTCGATGAAGGTCAACCGGACATTCATTTTCTGGCAGGTCAATATGTCAATGTAACGATTCCAGGTACAACAGAAACCCGTTCTTATTCATTCAGCTCTAAACCGGGTAACCGTTTAACCGGCTTTGTGGTGCGCAACGTACCCAATGGCAAAATGAGTGAATTCTTGAGTAAGAATGCCACCGCGGGCGATAAAATCACCTTTGCCGGTCCATTCGGTAGTTTTTACTTACGCCCTGTGACCCGTCCAGTATTGATGTTGGCTGGTGGTACCGGGATCGCTCCATTCCTGTCGATGCTGCAAGTATTGGAAGAAAAAGGCTCAGAACAACCTGTCCGTCTGGTCTTTGGGGTGACCAATGATTTTGACCTGGTGGCTCTTGAAAAGTTAAATGAACTGCAAGAAAAATGCCCTTGGTTTGAATATCGCACAGTAGTTGCAAGTCCGGAATCGGTACATAAACGTAAAGGCTATGTCACGGGTCATATCGAAAATGAATGGTTAAATGACGGCGATGTCGATATTTATTTATGTGGGCCGGTGCCTATGGTTGAAGCGGTCAGAAGCTGGCTAGACACAGAAGGCATAAAGCCTGCGAATTTCCTGTTTGAAAAATTTTCTGCGAATTAATAAAAGGAAGTTTTCCATGTCAGCACGTCAAAGATTTTTAAACAGAGTTGTGATTGTCACAGGCGCTGCCCAGGGTATTGGTCATGGGGTGGCTTTGCAAGCAGCCCGCGAAGGTGCACAAGTAGTCTTGGCTGATTTTTCCGATTATGTTGAAGAAACACTGGCTGAAATCGAAGCTTTTCAGGGTGATGCCATTGTTGTCAAAGCCGATCTGGAAACCTATGCCGGTGCTCAGGCCGTTGTGGCCAAAGCCATCGCAGTCTATGGCCGTGTAGATGTGCTCATTAACAATGTGGGGGGCGCCATCTGGATGAAGCCCTTCGTTGAGTTCTCACCTGAAGAAATTGAAAAAGAAGTCAGCCGCTCATTATTTCCGACGCTATGGTGCTGCCATGCAGTATTACCTGAGATGCTGAAACATAAGGAGGGCGTGATTGTGAATGTCTCTTCCATTGCAACCTGCGGTATCAATCGTATTCCTTACTCGGCCTCCAAAGGTGGAGTCAATGCACTAACCCGATCACTGGCATTTTGCCATTCCAAAGATGGTATTCGTGTGAATGCCGTTGCAACCGGTGGAACTGAAGCACCACCACGCAAAATCCCTCGTAACAGTAAACCGTTATCAGAGCAGGAAAAATCCTGGATGCAGGAAGTGGTCGACCAGACGGTTGACCGCACTTTTATAGGGCGTTACGGAACGATTCTGGAGCAGGTCAATGCCATTTTATTTCTGGCCTCTGATGATGCTTCATATATTACTGGAACGGTTGTGCCTGTAGGCGGTGGCGATCTGGGTTAACCAGATTATCTGAACGTTTACGGGATCATTGAATGCAAGGAGGCAAATCGCAATGGGAGCCCTAGTTAAAACATTAAAAAATGACTGGTCTATTTCAGCCACTGTTGCAGGTTTTTTAGCAGTGCTGATTTCTTATGCCGGCCCCATGATTATCTTCTTTCAGGCCGCCCAACAGGCCGACGTTTCATCCAGCATGATGGCCTCATGGATCTGGGGCAGTTCAATTGGGGCAGCCATCACCGGTATTGTTTTATCCATCAAGTTTAAAGTCCCGGTGATTACCGCCTGGTCCGCTCCGGGTACAGCTTTACTGGTTGCCCTGTTTCCAGGGATTACTCTCAATGAAATGGTAGCGGCTTATATTAGCTCAGCCATCATTATTTTTATCATTGGGGTCACCGGATCATTTGACCGGCTTTTAAAAGCCATTCCTCAAGGACTGGCTGCCGGCATGATGGCCGGTATTCTATTTCAATTCGGGATCGGATTATTTAAAGCAACCGACAGCATGCCTTATGTGGTCTTTGGCATGCTGCTGTGCTTTTTACTGGCCAAACGCTTTTCTCCCCGCTATGCCATTATTTGGGTTCTGATTGCAGGCATTAGCCTCAGTTTTATCTTTGGGAAAATCAATCCGGTTGCCATGAATTTTTCATTGGCTATTCCGGAGCTGATTATGCCGCAATGGACCTGGTCATCCACTTTAAACCTGGCCCTGCCTTTGACCATCGTCAGTCTGACAGGACAGTTTTTACCGGGTATGGCCATTTTAAAGCTCAGTGGATATGACATGCCGGCCAAACCTATCCTGAGTCTGGCCAGTATTGTTTCTGTAGGCGTGGCGATTGTGGGCGGAATTACGATTGTACTCGCTGCGATTACCGCCGCGCTGTGTACCGGTAAAGATGCCCACGAACTCAAGGAAAAACGTTATATCGCCGGTATTGCCAACGGCATTTTTTACATTTTAGGCGGTTTGTTTGCGGGCAGTATTGTCATGCTGTTCAGCATCTTGCCCAAAGAACTGGTTGCGGCTCTTGCAGGACTGGCCCTACTTGGCGCGATTGCCACTAATATTTCCACAGCAATGCACAATGAATCACAACGTGATTCGGCATTAATTACCTTTATGGCCACCGCATCAGGCATGAGTTTTTTAGGGCTCAGTTCCGTCTTCTGGGGCATTTGTATCGGTATTGTGGCACATGTGATTTTAACCAAACGCACTGGCCAGACTGTTGCTGTGACGGGCACTCAAACCCAGCGTTAATGACCATTTGTTGAATTAGGAAATATTATGATTGATAAATCATCTGCTTTAACCGAAGCACTTGCACAAATTAAGGATGGCTCAACTGTCATGATTGGTGGCTTTGGTACAGCAGGTCAGCCTGCTGAACTGATTGATGGTCTGATCGAATTGGGCATCAAGGACCTGATTATTGTCAATAACAATGCCGGAAATGGTGATTATGGTTTGGCTAAGCTGCTCAAATCTGGTGCTGTTCGTAAAATTATCTGTTCTTTCCCGCGTCAATCCGACTCCTGGGTCTTTGATGAGCTGTACCGTGCCGGAAAGATTGAACTGGAACTGGTACCGCAAGGTAGTCTGGCTTGCCGTATTCAGGCGGCTGGCATGGGCCTAGGACCTATTTATACCCCCACCGGTTTCGGTACTTTGCTGGCTGAAGGCAAACCGACCCTCAACTATGAAGGTAAAGACTATGTACTGGAAAATCCGATCAAGGCAGATTTTTCCCTGATCAAAGCGTCTCAAGGCGATCGCTGGGGCAATCTGGTGTACCGTAAATCTGCCCGTAACTTTGGCCCGATCATGGCGATGGCAGCCGATGTCACCATCGCCCAGGTTTCTGAAGTGGTTGAACTCGGTGCCCTGGACCCGGAGCACATTATTACCCCGGGGATTTTTGTTCAACACGTGGTTCAGGTTCAGCCTGCACAGTAATTGCAGCTAAGGAGAGAAGATTCATGAGCTATATCAAACTGACCCGTGACCAGATTGCCGAGCGTGTGGCACAAGACATTCCAGATGGCGCCTATGTCAATCTGGGCATTGGCCTGCCGACTAAAATTGCCAGCTACCTGCCTGACGATAAAGACGTCTTTCTGCATTCAGAAAATGGCTTGCTGGCGTTCGGCCCGCCTCCTGCGGAAAAAGACCGTGATCCGGAGCTGATTAATGCCGGTAAAGAATACGTCACCATACTCACCGGAGGCAGCTTTTTCCATCACGGTGATTCATTCGCCATGATGCGGGGCGGTCATCTGGATATTGCGGTACTTGGAGCTTTCCAAGTGGCTGAAAATGGAGATTTGGCCAACTGGCATACGGGAGCACCCGATGCGATTCCAGCCGTTGGCGGTGCAATGGATTTGGCTGTGGGCGCCAAAAAAGTCTTTATCACTACCGATCATGTCACCAAAAATGGGGAACCTAAGATTGTGGCTGAGCTGAGCTATCCGGCAACCGGTCTGAAATGTGTAGACCGCATTTATACTGACCTCTGCATCATTGATATAACTGCGGATGGTATGAAAGTGGTTGAAAAAGTAGAAGGTTTGTCATTTGCAGAATTACAGTCGATGACGGGTGCAACGCTGATTGATGCGACTCAGGGTTAAGAACTTTAGTAAATTCAAACCCAATTCTAAAAGATACCTGAGGTTCCTTCTCCCTCTGGGAGAAGGCTAGGATGAGGGGAAATTTAACAAACCTCTCCTAAAGTAGAGGGAACTTTATAAAGAAGAGATTAGATATGAAAAACGCATATATTATCGATGCCATCCGTACCCCATTTGGCCGTTATGCTGGTGGTCTGGCAACTGTCCGGGCAGATGACTTGGGCGCATTACCGATCAAAGCCCTCATGGAACGTAATCCATCCGTCAACTGGGAACAGGTAGATGATGTCATCTATGGCTGTGCCAACCAGGCGGGTGAAGATAACCGTAACGTGGGCCGTATGTCAGCCCTGCTGGCCGGTTTGCCTTATCAAGTCCCTGCCACCACTGTCAACCGTCTGTGTGGCTCGTCTCTGGATGCAGTCGCCCTGGCAGCACGTGCAATTAAAGCCGGTGAAGCCAACCTGATAATTGCTGGTGGGGTAGAATCTATGTCGCGCGCGCCCTTTGTAATGGGCAAATCTGAAAGTGCCTATGGCCGTAGCCAGAACATTGAAGATACCACCATGGGCTGGCGTTTTATCAATCCAAAACTCAAAGCATTATATGGTGTTGAAACCATGCCGCAAACGGCGGAAAACGTCGCGCAACAGTTCAACATTAACCGTGAAGATCAGGACCGTTTTGCCCTGACCAGTCAGCAGCGCACAGCGGCAGCACAAGCCAAAGGCTTCTTTACTCATGAAATTATTCCGGTGGTCATTCCACAACGTAAAGGCGATCCAGTTGTCGTGAATCACGATGAACATCCACGTGCCTCAACCACGGCAGAGGCGTTGGCCAAACTGAAACCTGTGGTCAAAGCAGACGGAACCGTCACCGCCGGTAATGCCTCAGGGATTAATGATGGTGCGGCTGCACTGTTAATTGCCTCGGATGAAGCAATTGCACAACACGGCTTAAAAGCACGGGCCAAAATTATTGGCTCAACCGTCGTAGGGGTTGAACCGCGCATCATGGGGTTTGGTCCTGCACCTGCGATCAAAAAGCTGCTCACTCAAACCGGTCTGACTCTAGAGCAGATGGATGTGATTGAATTAAACGAAGCTTTTGCAGCTCAGGCTCTGGCCTGCACCCGTGACCTGGGCCTTGCAGATGGCTCGGAGAAAGTTAACCCGAATGGTGGGGCGATTGCCTTGGGTCATCCACTCGGTGCATCCGGTGCGCGTCTGGTTACTACGGCCTTAAATCAGCTGGAACAGAGCGGTGGACAATATGCCCTCTGCGCCATGTGTATTGGGGTGGGTCAAGGTATCGCTTTAATTATTGAGCGTGTTTAAATAAAGAATTCTTCCTCAGCTCCCGTTGATAAAACAAGAAGGTTTAGGACCTACAAAGGAATATTTCATGCCAACATTTACATCAAATGATGCACAGATCAATTATCGGACTTTTGGCGATGCCACCAAGCCTGCGCTGGTTTTTTCCAACTCGTTGGGCACTAAATTCAGTATGTGGCAGCCACAAATTGAATTTTTTCAAAAAGATTATTTTGTGGTGTGTTATGACACTCGCGGTCATGGAGGCTCAACAGCACCACAAGGCCCCTATCAACTTGATCAGTTAGGTCAAGACGTCATCCATTTACTGAATCATCTGAATATCCAGAAAGCCGCTTTTTGTGGTATTTCCATGGGTGGGCTAACCGGGCAATGGTTGGCAATTAATCACCCTGAACGTTTTAATCACGTGATTGTGGCCAATACAGCCGCGAAGATCGGTCAGGAGCAAGCCTGGCTGGAACGTGCGACCTTGGTTCGTGCACAAGGTCTGGCACCGATCGCATCCACTGCCGCATCACGCTGGTTTACTGAACCCTTTATCCAAAGCAACGCAGCAATTGTTGCAGAACTTTCAAACGACCTTAGAGCTGGCAGCCCGGAAGGTTATGCAAGCTGCTGTGAAGCTTTGGCTAAAGCGGATTTACGTGAACAAATCAAATCAGTTTCGGTACCGGTACTGATTGTGACAGGTCAGCAAGATCCGGTTACCACAGTGGCAGACGCTCAGGCCATGCAACACAGTATCGTCAATAGCCAGCTCTGTGAAATCAATGCCTCGCATATTTCCAGTGTAGAGCAAGCTGAAGCCTTTAATCAGGTAGTTCAGGCATTTCTTGCTGCTTAAACGCATTGTTGAATTAAGAAAAAGCCACTGCTGAGCAGTGGCTTTTTTATATACAGACTCTAGGCCCAGATCACTAAAACCGCCGCTATCACCACCAGAACCAATCCCCAGTGTTCAGTACGAGCCAGTTTTTCTTTAAAGAAATAAGCAGAAATCAGCATACTAAACAAAATCTCGATTTGTCCCAAGGTTTTGACTACCGGTACGCTCATCATGCTCATGGCGGTAAACCAGCCAAGTGATGCCATAAAACTGCAGATACTAACTTTAAAGACCAACCCCAGACGCTGCCACATCTCTACTAAAGTCTGGCGGCTAAAAAGGCTCAGATACATCAGCATGCTCAGGCACTGAAAACTGATGACCATCATCAAGACCCAGGCCGCCCGATGTAAAGTCGGCAAGGTATTCAGCTCCAGACTAGCTTCGCGTACCAGAAGTGAGGTAATTGCAAAACTTAAACCACTTCCGATTCCAATAACCAGAGTTTTGGGAGAAAATCCAGTCGCCTCCCGACCTTTACTCAAGAGAAAAACGGCATAAGCACCCAGCGCCACGCCTGTCCAGGCCAAAACAGACAACTGGTCGGATAAAAAGGCAACCCCAATCATGGCAGCCAGTATGGCTTCACTTTTAGCGAGTCCTACGCCAATGGCGTAATTTTTCTGCTTAAAGAGCTGCACCATCAGCGCAGTCGCTAAAATCTGACTTGAGCCGGCAATCACAATATAGATCCAGAATTTTGGGCTAAAATGCACGATATTTTCAGCCGGTTTCAGATCATACAAACTACTGAGATAAAGCGCGGCAAATGGCAATCCAAAGATAAAGCGTGCAAGGGTAACTCCCCAAACATCTACCGTTGTACTTAGCTGTTTTTGGAAGGCATTACGCCAGGCTTGCATAAATGCCGCCATTAAAGTAAAGAAAATCCAGCTCATTGCCCTATGCCACGACCACAAAAGTAAATTAATTCTATGCCTTAGCCCATCGTATGACTAATTAAAAATGGGATGAGATCTAATAGCTGAAAGTTTAATTTTATGGTTTAAAAAATAATTTAAATTTATCAATACGCAAATAGCAGCGACACATAAGCATCTAAGTTGAAGTCTGAGTTGCCGAAGAAAAATAAAGTATGGATAAATGGGCGATCAATAAAACCTTACTCTTTAATAGCTGCTTTATTGAACTCTAAGAAGTTGAGGCTCAAACCCGGCAGAATAATCTTTGTGCATCGAAATAAAGCATTCACTTTCAATCGAATTGGGTAATAACTTAGAGGCTGCCTAAATTTAAAACCGTAAAATTAATTTCATCACCTATCTATCCTTTTGATTTTTAAATTAAAAAATATGAAAAACATAGCAGATATGACTTTTATGCTTGTCTTTACAAATTATAAGTATCAGGTTTTTGCTGAAGTTTTTATTATTCTTATTAAAACACATATGCCGTGATGCAGTTTGGTTTCTGGAATTACCTCTCTAATTTATAAAGAGGTAAGTAAAGAAGATAAAACTGCAAGGGAGCAGAAATGAAATATTTTGAATGTGCAATTTGCCACCGACAGATCTTTTTTTATAAATCAGTATGTGATCATTGCCTGCTTCCCATCGGTTATGTCGCTTCTGAAAAAGAGCTGTGTACATTCAAGAAACAAAGCCCGACGGAATGGATTCCGGTGGCCAAGCAATATCGGCATACCAGTTACAAGCCCTGTCATAACTATACCCACTATCAGGTTTGTAACTGGATGATTCCCAGCAGTGATGAAGAAGATTTCTGTGAATCCTGCCAGCTGACCCATGTAATTCCCAATCTGGAGAATACAGAAAACCTGATTTACTGGTTCCGTCTGGAAGAAGCCAAGCGCCGTTTTCTATATCTGGCCCTGGGCATGAATATGATGCCGCGTCCGAAATATTCAGAGAATGATCCCTTTGGGATACGCTTTGACTTTATTCTGCCCGAAGAAGATAAACCAGTGCTGACAGGACACTCCAATGGCGTCATTACCCTGAATGCCATTGAGGCAGATGTGGTTTATCGAGAAACAACACGGGTAAATATGGGTGAAAATTACCGGACTTTATTGGGGCACTTTCGCCATGAAAGCGGTCATTACTATTTTAATGTCATGCAGCATTTACATCCTGAACTGCTGGATGAGTTTCGCCTGTATTTTGGTAATGAACAGCAAGATTATAGTCAATCTCTGGAACGTCACTATAACAAAGGCGCACCCATCAACTGGCAGGAGAACTATATCAGCAGCTATGCGTCGGCTCACCCGTGGGAAGACTGGGCCGAAACCTGGGCGCATTATCTGCACATGATGGAAACTCTCGAAACTGCCTATTATGCGGGCCTGCGTGTGCAAGGAAATAATCGGGACCTGGCCAGTATGGATTTTAAGGAATGCCCGATTGGCGGACAGGATTTTGAACATATTTTAGAAAACTGGATTACGCTGACTTTCAATCTGAATGCGCTGAACCGCAGTATGGGGCTAGAAGATGCCTACCCTTTCAAACTCTCAGAAAGCGTCAAAGATAAACTGCGTTTCATTCACCGCCATGTACTGGAAAAAGTTTTTAAATAGTCCAAAGAATGTTGAAACGACAAAAAATGAATAAAGCCCGTCTTAGACGGGCTTTGTTTTACAATCAATGCAATTCAGAATTTTAAGCGATTTTCATTGACCCGGTTTCTTCAAATTGAGCATGCCAGGACAAGGCTTCATTTAATAAGTGCGGTGTATGGCCACCACGTGCACAAGCACGCTCAAAATAATCATTCAAACTTTCACGATAATCCGGATGAGCACAGATATCGATAATCTTGCGGGCACGTTCACGCGGCGCCAGACCGCGCAGATCTGCCAAACCTTGCTCAGTCACCAAAATATCTACGTCATGGTCGGTATGGTCAATGTGGCTCACCAGAGGAACTACCGAAGAAATTGCCCCACCTTTGGCATAGGATTTGGTCACAAAGATGGCAAGATGCGCATGGCGGGTAAAATCTCCCGAGCCACCAATACCATTCATCATCTTGGTCCCCGCGACATGAGTGGAGTTCACATTTCCGTAAATATCAAACTCCAGTGCCGTATTAATCGCAATAATACCGAGGCGGCGAATCAGTTCGGGATTATTGGAAATTTCCTGCGGGCGCAAAACAATTTTATCTTTATACTGATCAAAATTCTTCATCACCCGTGCGGCCCAGCCATCGCTCAGGGTCATGGAACAGCCAGAAGCAAAGGTCATCTTGCCGGAGTCGATAAGCTGGAAAGTGCAGTCCTGCAAAACTTCAGAATACATTTCCAAGTTATTAAAACTGGAGTGTTCAAAGCCGGCAAATACCGCATTAGCCACTGAGCCCACACCTGATTGCAGTGGCCCCAGATTTTCCGGTAAACGCCCTGCTGCGACCTCCTGCTCAAAAAAATCAATCAGGTGACTTGCAATTGCCAGCGTTTCTTCATCTGGTTGGTCCATACCAAAGGAAGTATCTGGAATCTCGTTCATCACAATCGCAGCAATTTTTTCAGGCGCCACATGAATCCCGATCGTTCCAATCTTGTCACTGGCTTGTATCAGCGGAATTGGCCCGCGGTTTGGACGAGCGTGTGGCAAATAAATATCGTGAACCCCTTCAAGCACAGGGTTGATCGTCATGTCAATTTCAATAATGACCCGATCCGCCATTTCGATGAAGTTTGCAGAATTTCCGCAAGAGCCTGTTGGAATAATCTGACCATCTTCGGTAATGGCCGTGGCTGCAATGATAGCTACATTAATTGCGGGCAGGTTTTTATGACGGATATTGTCGGCCAGCTCAGAGAGATGCTGATCGACATACATGACTTCGCCCGCATTAATCGCTTTACGTAAAGAAGGATCGGCCTGATAAGGATAACGGCGGGCTATAACGTGTGCTGCATTAAGTTTGCCATCAATCTGGTTCCCCAGACTCGCGCCTGTCGCCAAGGTAATATGGATTGGATGCTTCCGTGCATACTCAGCCAATGCCAAAGGCACAGTTTTCGCTTCACCCGCTCCACCAAAACCGCTTAAACCAATGACATCGCCCTCTTGAATGAGTTGTAGTGCTTGTTCTACAGATACCACTTTATCTTGTAATGGGAGCAAACGAATGCGCTCTAAACCGTTCATAAAAAATCTCAAAAAATATAAAATAAACAAATGTTTGCTTCTGGCGAACCAGAAGCATAACTCTCTGAATCAATAGTTAATTTTGCTCATTCGAGCATTGAGTTTTGGACGGACTTAAACCAGTTCCACTGCAATCGCAGTTGCTTCACCGCCGCCGATACAGAGTGCGGCAATGCCCTTCTTGCCGCCGGTACGTTTTAAGGCATGAATCAAGGTCACAATAATACGCGAGCCTGAAGAACCGAGTGGATGACCTAAAGCGCAGGCACCGCCATTGATATTGACTTTGGCTGTATCCAGATCAAAGGCATCTATTGCAGCCATCGTCACCATGGCAAATGCTTCATTAATTTCCCACAGATCGACTTCTTTGGCATTCCAACCGGTTTGCTTTAATACTTTTTCAATGGCGCCAACCGGTGCAATGGTAAATTCACTTGGATGCTGTGAATGGCTGGCATAAGCCACAATATTGGCAAGCGGTGTTAAGCCGCGCTCTGCTGCAATCTCGCTTGAAGTCACTAATAATGCAGAGGCACCATCTGAAATTGAACTGGCATTTGCCGCAGTAATGGTGCCGTCTTTCTTGAACGCCGGGCGCAAGCTTGGAATCTTGTCTACCTTGGCATTTAAAGGCTGTTCATCCTGATCAACTGTGACCTCGCCTTTGCGGCTGCTGACCACCACCGGTACGATTTCATCTTTAAAGAACCCGCCCTCAATCGCTGCAACCGCCTTGTTTAGTGAAGCAATCGCATATTGATCCTGCTGTTCACGGGTATAGCCTTTTTTGTCTGCCATGTCCTGCGCCAGAATTCCCATTGACAGGCCTGTCTCAGCATCTTCCAGCCCTTCCTGAAACATATGATCAGTGACTTTGCCATGCCCCATGCGAAAACCGGCACGCGCCTTATCCATCAAATAGGGCGCATTTGACATAGACTCCATGCCACCTGCTACCACAATTTCAGCCGAACCCGCTTTGATTGCATCTGCGGCCTGCATCACGGCTTTCATGCCTGAGCCGCAGATTTTATTGATGGTGGTTGCACCCGTAGCATCAGGTAAGCCTGCCTGACGCATTGCCTGACGTGCCGGTCCCTGTTTCAGTCCTGCTGGCAGTACACAGCCCATGATCACTTCATCAATTTCATTGGGCTGTAAACCCGAACGTGCCACCACTTCTTTAATTGCAGCCGCCCCCAAATCTGGTGCTGTATAGCTAGAGAGTGAACCTTGGAAACCGCCCATGGCGGTACGTACAGCTTCTACGATTACGATCATGATATTCATCCTTCTATTCTTTTTCAGTAATCAGACATTGCAGTGCATATAGACTGCAATGTCTCTCTGGTGACCAGTTTTTTGATCTTTTTTAATCATCAGGCCTGAGCAGTAAAATAATCTTCCGGCAACTGCATGACCAGATCGGCACCTGCCTGAATGCGTTGCAAACGTGCATCCAGATCCGGCAGAACTTTGGCAAGATAATAGTCGGCCAGAACCAGTTTATGCTGATAAAAACTTTCCGCTTTTAAGCTGGCTGCCTGACTGATACGTGCATACATATACACAAAACTGAGCAGTCCCACGGCATGCAGATAGTCTACTGCAACGGCATTGGAGAAATCAGCATCAGTCTGAGACTGGGTAATGATATAGGCGGTAATATCTTCCAGTTTTTGACACACGCCCAGAGTCACTGCTTTAATCGTTAGACTGTCATCCAAGCCTTGGGCAAACTCACGAATTTCACCCAGATATTCAGCCAGATATGCCCCTTTGCACTTGGTCGTCTTACGGCCAATCAGGTCAATTGCCTGGACCCCGTTGGTGCCCTCATAAATCTGTGCAATACGCAGGTCGCGAATACATTGCTCCATTCCCCATTCACGGATATAACCATGACCACCGAAGCACATTTGCGCTTCCAGTGCAGAATCCAGTGCTTTATCGGTCAGATAGGCTTTGGCAATTGGGGTAAGTAGTGCGACACGGTCTGTGGCTTTGCGTATCGCTTCCGGGTCATTAGAATATTTGGTAATGTCGAGCTGTTGTCCCACATATACCGCAAATGCACGTGAAGCTTCATTATTAGCACGGACATTCAATAGCATACGGCGCACATCACCATGAACCAGAATTGGGTCTGCCGGTTTTTCAGGTGATTTTGCACCTGTTGAGGCACGTCCCTGTAAACGGTCGGTCGCATATTGGGCGGCATTCTGATAGGCAAACTCCGCAGCACCAATTCCCTGAATGCCCATCGACAGACGTTCATAATTCATCATTACGAACATGCCGGCCAGACCTTCATTTTCATTGCCCACCAGATAGCCTTTGGCGCCGTCAAAGTTCATTACACAGGTTGCAGAGCCTTTAATCCCCATTTTATGTTCGATAGAACCGGCCGATACGGCATTACGCTCACCCAAAGAACCGTCAGCATTGACCAGAAACTTCGGCACAATAAACAGAGAAATTCCGCGCGAACCAGCCGGCGCATCTGGCGTTTTGGCCAGAACCAGGTGAATGATGTTGTCGCACAGGTCATGCTCACCACTGGTAATAAAGATTTTGGTACCGGTAATATTGTAGCTGCCATCAGCATTTGGTTCGGCTTTGGTTTTAATAATGCCTAAATCGGTTCCTGAGTGTGGCTCAGTCAGACACATGGTGCCAGACCATTCACCTGTATAAAACTTTGGCAGATAGGTTTCTTTTTGCGCCCGAGAAGCCCGGTCATTGATCGCCATGCCGGCACCTACCGTCAATAGCGGATAAAGCATAAAGGAAGGGTTGGTACTCCAGATCATCTCGTCTGCCAGCACGGTGAGCATTTTAGGCATATTCTGGCCGCCCCATTCTTCGGGTGCACCCAGACCAACCCAGCCACCTTCGGCAAACTGGCGAAATGCTTCCTTAAAACCTGCAGGGGTGGTCACTTCACCCTGATGAAATTGAGCGCCACCGCTTTCATCGGCCGGACGGTTCAGATCCAGAATAACGTTTTTCGAAAACTTGGCCATTTCTTCCAGAATCGCATGGGCTGTGGCCAAGTCAAGATGGGCCAGCTTTTCATTGTCTTGCCAGAATTTTTCAGCCTGAAACACATCCTTTAAAATAAATTCCATGTCTTTGAGAGGCGCATTATAAATTGGCATGTTCAACTTCCTTAAATGGTGATACCCAAATCTGTAGCTGAATATTGTGATAGCTACATGACTGTATGACTTTACTTGGCAGAAAATAGAATAATTAGGGTAAAAAGGGAATTTTATTTAAGCAAACTGACCTTTAGGGTTCATTTTTCTTGACAATCCTTCAGGAAGGATGCGCTCTATATAAGTCAAATACGTCAACTGACGAATAAACATACAGCTTTGAAGCAAAATAACGACCTTAGTTTTATATTCACTGGCAAAAATATTGCATAATCTGGGTCTGTTCTTTTTCGAGACGTATGGACCAAGAAGATGACGACTGTAAGACAGCAGAACTTTCTTCTTCGTAAAGAGAAGATATTAAACATGGCTGAATGCCTGTTACTGGACAATCATCAGGATATTACCCTGAGTGAATTGGCTAGTGAGCTGGATATCGCGAAGGGAACAATTTATAAACATTTTAAAAGCAAGAATCAGCTTTATCTGGAATTGATTATTCGCAACGAAAAAAGAATTCTGGAAATTTCGAAAAATCACAATAACGATATCAAGCACTATGTGTCCCAATATATGCTGTATCACATGCTGAATTCTAATCGCACCATTTTATTGCATGTGATTGAAGAGCGTCTGACTAATAATGAAAAAAACCTGAAAGAGCTTTTTCAGGAGCTGTATCAGATTCGAGAAGAACGAATTATCCGGATCAAAGACATAACGCATGATTATCTATTGTCTTTAGACAGTGCCATGTCAATACGGGATTATCTGTCTTATATCTGGACAGTCACCTATGGAGCTTCACTGCTGCTCAATTCGACCCACTATCAAAAATCAATCGGCTCACGTGAGCGGCTGATCAAGCTGTATATTAATCAGGCGCTGATGACGCCAGATAAAATTTCTTCCATGGAATCAAAAATGCCTAACTTGAGTTAGGCATTTGATCTTATTTTAAGTTGCTGGGACTGGTGGAAAACCATCTTCCGTCAGGGCCGTGACAATTTCAGCTTCGCTACAGCTGCTTTGCACTTCGACCAGTTTACTTTCCACATCAATCACCACTGTTGCATGGTCATCCAGATCTTTAATGGTCGCTGTCACACTGCGCGCACAGCCACCACAGGTCATATTGTTAATACGGAATTTCATTTCTTTCTCCATTGCATTAAGTAAATTCATTGAGTGTATGCTTTAAATACCGGACTATTTTTGACAGTCTGAACCGGAACATTCGGGCAAGCTACCCAGCTCGATCTGTTTTAAAATCTGGCAATCCGATTCTTCATTGCCAGCACACTGATCTACCGACTGCTGCAAAATATGAATCATTTTCTGCATATCGGCAATTTTCTGTTGTAAACGCTGTATATGCTGTTCCGCCAGCTGTTTGACATCCGCACTATGTCTGGCACTGTTCAGCCTTAAATCCAGCAGCTCTTTCATCTGGGTCGATGAAAAACCCAGTTCGCGCGCATGCTGTATAAAACTGAGAGTTTTAATATCTTGCTCGGTATAGAGGCGATAACCTGAGGTGCTGCGCTTCGGTTCGGGCAATAATCCGATCTCTTCATAATAGCGGATCATTTTTGCCGAGATCCCCGAGCGTCTGGCGGCCTGGCCAATATTCATGACTGTTCCTTAAACTGGACGGCCTGATAGGTCTTTAATCTTAACGCATTCGACACTACGAATACCGAAGACAAAGCCATCGCACCGGCGGCAAACATCGGAGAAAGCAGAATGCCAAAAAATGGATACAGTACACCAGCTGCAATCGGAATCAAGGCGATATTATAAATAAAGGCCCAAAACAGGTTCTGGCGAATATTACGCATTGTGGCCTGACTTAAGCCAATACCAGTCGCCACATGCTGTAAATTTCCTGACATCAACACCACATCTGCAGCTTCAATTGCGACATCTGTTCCAGTGCCAATCGCCATGCCTACATCAGCCTGAGCCAAAGCCGGTGCATCATTAATCCCATCTCCCACAAAAGTCACAACGCCATGTTGCTGCTGTAATTGTTGTACAGCTTCAACTTTTTCATGCGGCAGCACTTCTGCAATCACCTGATCAATCTTTAACTCTCTGGCAATGGCTTGTGCAGTATAGGCATTATCTCCAGTGATCATGGCCACTTTTAGCCCCTGATCATGCAGAGCCTGAATTGCGCTATAGGTCGTCGGCTTGATCGGATCGGCCACCGCAATAATTGCAGCCAGTTGCTGGTCAAGCGCGACATATAACGGCGTTCTGCCCTGATCACCCAGTTGCTGAGCCATGTGTTTAAACAGGGCAAGATCCAGTCCCAGTTCCAGCATCAACCGTTCGGCACCTATATGCACCTGATACCCTGCCACCTGCGCCTTTACACCAGCCCCTGTAATCGAATCGAACTCACTCACGTCCAGCAACTCAAGCTTCTGTTGCTGTGCCGCCTCTACAATTGCATGGGCTATCGGGTGTTCAGACTTGGCTTCTACTGAGGCCACAATTTGTAAAACTCGTTGAGGCTCAAAACCCTCCGTAACCTCAAAATCGGTTAAAGCCGGTTTACCCTCTGTCAGCGTACCGGTTTTATCGACAGCAACCACTTGCGTACGTTGCAAAAGCTGCAAAGCTTCCCCTTTACGGAATAAAACCCCTAACTCGGCGGCACGGCCTGTACCCACCATAATGGAAGTCGGGGTCGCCAGGCCCATGGCACATGGGCAGGCAATAATCAATACAGCAACTGCATTGACCAGTGCATAAGTCAGATTCGGCTCCGGTCCGAACAGGAACCAGATAATAAAGGTCAGTGCTGCCAGCCCCATCACCGCAGGTACAAACCATAAAGTGACCTTGTCTACCAGCGCCTGAATAGGCAGTTTGGCGCCCTGTGCCTGTTCCACCATCTGAATGATCTGGGCCAGTACCGAATCCTGTCCAACCGCAGTGGCCTTGATCTGCAAGGTTCCATTCTGGTTGACGGTACCGCCAATGACCTGATCGCCTGACTGTTTAATGACCGGTAGCGGTTCACCACTGATCATGGCTTCATCAATATAGCTTTGACCAGAGACAACTTCCCCATCGACGGCCACTTTTTCACCCGGGCGGATTTCAATCAGCATACCTTGCTGGACTTCTGCAATATCCAGATCAATCCAGACTCCATTTTGCTGGATACGCGCCGTTTTAGGCTGCAGACCAATGAGATACTGAATAGCCTGCGAGGTTTTGCCTTTCGCCCGAGCTTCCAGATACCGTCCCAGCAGAATTAGCGCCACAATAACGGCAGCTGCTTCAAAATACACATGTACGGTTGCCTGTGGTAAAAGCTCAGGCAGGAAGGTTGCAATACAGGAAAAGCTATAGGCAGCAAGCGTACCTACTGCCACCAGCGAATTCATGTCCGGTGCCAGACGCAATAAGGCTGGAATTCCATGCTGATAAAAACGTCTTCCCGGAAAGACCAGAATCAGGGTGGTCAATACAAACTGTAAATACCAGCTATTCTGGGTCCCCAGAGTTTGCAAAATAAAATGATGAAATGCAGGAATTAGATGCGAACCCATTTCCAAAATAAATACCGGAATCGCCAAAGCCAGAGCCATCCACAGGTCACGCTTGAGCTCTGCGGTTTCCTCGGCTTTTTTCTCCTGAAACGCGGCATGAGTATCCATGGTTGCATGACTCAGCTCACTGGCCTGAAAACCCGCCTTTTCAACCGCAGCAATCAGTTGGGGGAGCAGGCTGCGTGATGCCTGTACACGCGCGGTTTCAGTCGCCAGATTGACCTGTGCTCCTTGAACACCTTCGACTTTAAGCAAAGCCTTTTCTACCCGTGCCACACACGAGGCACAGGTCATCCCTTCAATATTTAACTCAATGTGTTCCGCACGGACATGAAATCCTGCCTTTTCAATCGCCTGAACCAGAGTGGAGGTCTGCAGTGAGGAAAGAGCAATGACCTGTGCCTGTTCAGTCGCCAGATTAACTCGTGCATCCGTCACACCTTCCACCTTTTTCAAGGCCTTTTCGACCCGTGCCACACACGAGGCACAGGTCATGCCTTCAATGCCCAGATTCAATTGCTGGGTCACCACAGCAAAGCCGGTTTTTTCAATGGTCTGTAGCAAGGTAGCGGCTGCAACGGGCTGCTGGCTTTTTACCCAGGCCTTTTCTGTAGCCAAGTTGACCTGTGCATCCGTCACGCCTTCTACCTTTTTTAAAGCCTTCTCTACCCGCGCTACGCATGAAGCACAGGTCATTCCTGAAATCTGCAATTGTTGTTCATACAGTTGGGGGCTATCGACTTTGCTCATCATGCTCTCCACTGGCTCATGGAATATATTTACTTTTATGAGTCTATAGCTTAAACATTCCCACCATGGGAAGGTCAAGTATTTCTCTATCTGGGGACTATAAAAATTAAAACCTGATTTTTAAAATAAAAAACCCGGAAGCTGTTCCGGGTCTTTTACATTTTGTGTGGTCTATTGTAAGTGCGATGGCGAAATCAGCTTATTCAGCAGAGATGTCTTCAAACAGAATGGAAGATAGATAGCGCTCACCCCCGTCTGGTAAAATGACCACAATATTTTTACCCGCGTTTTCAGGTCGTGCAGCCAGTTGTGCCGCCGCCGCCATTGCTGCGCCACAGGAAATACCCACCAGAATTCCTTCCTGGGTTGCCGTCTTACGTGCCCATTCAACGGCATCAGTACTGTTGATGGCAATGACTTCATCGACCAGGTCCAGATTCAGATTGCCTGGAATAAAGTTCGCCCCAATTCCCTGAATTTTGTGTGGCCCTGGTGTCAGGGTTTCGCCACGTTTTGCCTGACCGATAATTGGCGATTCAGCAGGCTCCACTGCCACGGTATATAAAGGCTGGTTTTTAACCTGTTTGAAATAACGCGAAATACCCGTAATCGTGCCCCCCGTACCGACACCTGCAACCAGAATATCCACCTTACCACCAGTAGCTTCCCAGATTTCCGGTCCGGTGGTTTCTTCATGAATTTTCGGGTTGGCCGGGTTTTCAAACTGTTGTGGCAGGAAATACAGATCCGGGTTCTCATTAAGAAGACGTGTGGCTTCGTCGACTGCACCTTTCATTCCTTTGGCCGGATCTGTCAGTACCAGATTCGCCCCCAAAGCTTTAACCACTTTACGGCGCTCAATACTCATGCTGGCAGGCATGGTTAAAGTAATATCATAGCCCTTGGCGGCAGCCACAAACGCCAGTGCAATACCAGTATTACCACTGGTTGGCTCAACAATATGCATGCCCGGCTTTAACTTGCCCGACTTTTCTGCATCAGCAATCAGCGCAGCACCAATACGGCATTTCACTGAAAAAGCAGGATTACGGCTTTCAACTTTTGCAAGTACCGTTGCCGCAGTCGGAATTACACGGTTAATACGAACTAGTGGTGTATTTCCAATCGCGTCTGCATTATTACTATATACAGCGATACCGAGATTTGAAGGAGTTGGAAAAGCTGGATCTGTACTCATGAGTATATCCCTAATGTTATAAGTTCAAGTGTTGGCACCATCATACAAGCATTTTTTCTGTTTGTAGATGCCCGATGACTTCTATACAAAATGGCGAGACTTTGCTGAAATAACATTTTTACTATGCATTAAAGTCTGCTTATACATCAACATCAAATACATAACTTTTTTTAATAACTGGACGCATTAAAAATAATAAAACTTAATCTTTTTGAGCAATGTAATCCCCTGTATGAGTTCATATAATCAGGGGCGCTGTAATTTTATAAATGGACATTCTGAATGAAAACCGATCTCGAAATTGACATCATGCGGGATTCAGCACAACAGGTCGTCGCTATTTTAAAGTCTCTGGCTAATACGGACCGTCTGCTTATCTTATGTCATCTTTCTCAATCAGAAATGAACGTCTCTCAAATTGAAGAAATGACCGAAATTAGACAACCCACCCTTTCCCAGCAGCTCATGATGCTACGCAGGAACGACATGGTCAGTACCCGCCGCGATGGTAAACAGATTTATTATTCTATTAAAGATCCTCACTTGGTGGAAATGCTGAATACCTTATACCGGCTTTATTGTCCTCAGGAACTCTTGGGCTAAAGAATGGATTCTAATTTAAATTCATAAAATACATAAAGTTATAGATGAAACCATTTTAAATGGAGGTTTAATCGAACAGTTTTAGACGATCAGGTTTCATCTAAGCTTTTTTACTCATGCTGCGTAAAATTTATCAGCTGCATTTTATTTTTAAGACTTCTTAGCAGAATTTGTGCATAATATATCTATATTTGTGATTTAGACCTTGATATGCCCAATTCCAAGTCCAAACTGCTGCATAGAATCCCTGCTTGGGCTTGGTTAAGCCAATATAATTCAATCAAATTTAAGTCTGATGCACTGGCTGCCTTTATTGTGGTGGCCATGCTGGTTCCGCAAGGGATGGCCTATGCAATGCTGGCAGGATTACCACCCATGATGGGTTTATATGCCAGTATTCTGCCGATGATCATTTATGCCTTGCTCGGCGGCAGTTCTACTTTATCCATTGGTCCCGTCGCCATCATTTCAATGATGACTTTTGCCACCTTGAATCCCCTGTTTGAGGTCGGTTCAGCGGCGTATATTGAAGCAGCCACATTGCTGGCTCTGCTGGTCGGTATTATTTCCCTACTTTTGGGTCTACTCAGGTTTGGCTTCTTAATTCAGCTGATCAGTCATCCGGTCATTCACAGTTTTATTATAGCTTCCGCTTTACTGATAGCCTTGGGCCAGTTCAAGTTTCTGGTGGATTTACCCTTAAAAGCCAATAATATTCCGGAACTGGCGCTAAGCTTATGGGAATATCTGCCGCGTCTGCATCTGCCCAGCCTGATTTTCGGCATTTGTGCCCTGCTGATACTGATTTATCTTCCCAAGATTTTAAAATCGCAACGCATTCAGAGCCTGATCGGGTCAACTGACTTTCTCGTGCGCGCCGTACCGCTGATCTTGGTCTGTCTCGGGATTACTGCGGTGGTTTTTCTGGATCTTAAACTTCAAGGTATTCAGACGGTGGGAGAAATTCCATCTGGTTTTCCACCGTTGTCTTTTCCACACTGGAACTGGGATCTGGTGATCAGCCTGTTACCGGGTGCCGCCATGATTGCCATGATCAGCTTTGTCGAATCACTTTCCATTGCCCAAGCCACAGCCTTACAGCAACGCAGTAATTTAAATAGCAATCAGGAACTGATTGCACTTGGGGTGGCCAATATCAGTGCCGGAATCAGTTCGGCATTTCCTGTAACTGGCAGTTTGTCACGTACTGTAGTAAATGCCGATGCGGGTGCCAAAAGTCCTATGGCAGGCGTGCTGTCTTCATTGTCCCTGATTATTGTCAGCCTGTTCTTTACCAGCTTTTTTGAAGATTTGCCGCTGACCATTCTGGCCGCTACGATTATCGTTTCCATCTGGAAGCTGGTTAATTTTCAGCCCTTTGTAGATGCGTGGCGTTATTCCAAAGCCGACGGGATTGCGATGTGGATTACCTTCTTCAGCGTGGTGCTGATTGATATTAGTGCAGGCCTGCTGATTGGTATTGTGTCGACTTTTGCCCTGATGTTATGGAGAATCAGCCGGCCGCATATTGCCGTGCTGGGACTGGTAGAAGGTACGCAGCATTTTCGTAATATTCAGCGCCATCAAACCCGGACTTCTGAACGTGTCTTATCCTTAAGGATTGATGAAAACCTGACCTTTTTAAATGCCAACAGTTTTAAAGGGTATCTGATTAATCAGCTGAGCCATAATGATCAGTTGCAGCATGTTATTCTGAACTGCTCCAGTATCAGTGCGATTGATCTGAGTGCACTAGAAATGCTGGAAGAGCTGAATGCTGAATTGGCCAAGCTCAATATTCGCCTGCATTTTGCTGAAGTCAAAGGCCCGGTGATGGACCGTTTACATACTTCCAAACTGTTGACCTATTTAAGTGGTCAGATCTATTTGACCCATTTTCAAGCTATTCAGGACTTGGCCCCAGAAGTTTTTGAAGCGCCTCAGGATGATAATCTTTAAGTCCAATCCTGCTCAAACTCATGGTTAAAATGGACTTTCAACCATGAGTGATTTTATCTTGCATTCAATCATAATTTTAGGTGATTAGGGCGTGTCCTCATTTGAAGAATTGGTTTTAAATACTTAAAATCCTCCTTTGAGTTATTTTTATTTCTACATTTTCAATGGCACGCACTCTTCTTACCGATGATATCTGGCAGAAAATTCAAGAT